>NZ_JBOCEG010000006.1:0-54596 GCF_050586465.1 Rhodovulum sp. YNF3179
CATCATTCCCCCATTCGCTTGGGAGCTTGAATCATGCAGACAGTGCAGCCTCAAACGGGTTTACGGGTCCTGACCCTGATCTATTTCAACAAAAATCGACGCAGAAAATTTTTAAGGCCGAACGACTTAGTGCGGCCGGCCAAAAACTGAAATCCGAAGTTATTACCTTTCATAGTCTATGCCGTATTTGCACCACCAAAAAAACCGGGTTCTTACTTGGATTTTTCAATTTTTAGGGGAAAAGATGTATTATAATACTATCGCGGCATCGCTAAAGAAACAGCTTCCAGCCGCCTTCCTTAGATTATTCTACGAAATAAAATGGAGGGCGCAGTTAGGGGTGCGTTCATCGAGGGAATATCTTTACAGGTTCAAGTTCCGAAATATACCTAAAGATAAAAGAACTCCATTTGTAATATACATGACAGGCATGCCGCGAACGGGATCTAGTTTTTTGAAAAATTACCTCGGAGATTACCCGGGGCTTAAAATAATGCCTTTTGAAAGACGAGGTTTTTTCATTAGTTGGGAAAAAAGCTTTGAAATGGAGGAAATATTGGTCGATAAATCAACTCATTATATTAGGCATATAGAGAAAATTATTGCCACGTGTGGGGATAAAGTGGCTTTCTGCTGCATTGTAAGGGATCCGAGAGACCAATTAGTCAGTCTATTCGAGTTCGATCGGCACCCGGAGCTAGAAAGGGATGAGAGGTTTTGGAAGAAATGGGTTACTCAATATGAAAGGTATATGGATTTATCGAATAAAAACAAAAATTTTTACCTTATAAGGTATGAAGATCTAGTAAAAAATTCTTGTGTGGAAAAGATTAAATTTCTTAAGTGGTTAAACATACCTTTAAGTCGACCAGTTAAAAGCTCATATAAGGTTGCATACAAAAACGATATACAGGATGAAAAAGTAAGTGAGAAGAATGAACCCACACAAAATTCGATTGGCAGGTACCGGTCGGCTCGTGACACTAGGCATATTGAAATTTTGAATTATTATAAAAGATATGATGCTGCAAAAAAATTGATGGAAAAATTAGGGTATATTGAATAGTTTAATTTCATTTTTGGGATTTTCTGGCTCAATCCAGAAACATTTAAAACGCGAAGATATTATCATTCAAAATGAACTGAAATTCAGGTTGTTTGCTTTTAATAAAGGTTAAAAATCTTGGTTCGAGTTTTTCCATAGGGTTGGTAAAGTATGTGCTTGGATTTCCTATTTTTTTGTCAGGTGATGGCTTTGGATACACGACGATCATGGCAGGCTTCGAAGAATATCGCCATTTATTTTGGAAGATAGGCTATTTTAATTTGAAGCAATGTAAAACAGCTAGATCCTACTCCCATCGCCGTCAAAAATGTTTATATTTCATATTTTTTGTATTATGTTTTTCGACCGTGCCTATGATTTCGTAATTATCTGGCATATAAAATTAATCTTGGAGCGAAAAATGGTAGTTGAAATGAATGATCGATCGGAAAAACCGCTACTGACTGTTGCTGTCAACACTTACAACAGATGGGATGGATGTACTGAGGCAGTCTTGGCACTGCTTCGTACTTGGGATGAACGTGTCGAAATTATCGTGGTAGATGATTGCTCGAAATCATCTCCACCATTAGATTTACTAGGAATTTTTGAACGGTACGGTATTCGTTATTATCGGCACAAGGAAAACCGTGGGCTGGCAGCTGCTCGAAACACGGCAATTGGGCTAGCGCGGGGAAAGTTTTTTTCCTTTTGCGACGATGATGATGTTTGGACAGAAGACATGATCCCAAGGTTTCTTGAAGCCTGCGAGAGCGCCGGAGACGCGGGCGAAGATGTTGATATAATAATTGGTTATCCGCAATCTCGTCAACGCTGCTGCGACAGTCTGCGCGAACCGCAATCCCTTATCAATTTTATGGTAGCGGGCGTTACACCGCCAGTGGCGGCTCAAGTTTACCGACTGACGGTTTTGCTCCGCGTTGGCGGGTACCGTGAATGTGTCCGAACTGGAGTGGACCATGACTTATGGATAACTCTTTCCGGGACAGGGTGCCGGTGCCAGGTGCTTTTCGATGTGAAGCCGCGCATTAATAAGAATCTACTCGCGGATAGAATGACAACAAATGAGGAAATGCGTCGTTTGGGTATTGAACGGACGCTTGAGGTCTGGGAGCCTGAGGTGAAACGTGTGTTCGGAGAGGAATTTTTTGATCATTTACGCGATAGTTATCGTATGCATTTAAACTATAAATTCTTTAAGAAGTCGTTTTCGGCAATGAATTTTCGAGAGCTTCCTGAGCGAATGATTGCCCGTGGTGTTGTATGGTCAATTGTACGAAAACTATTTCAGGAAATTGGGTTCTTAAGATATTGTGGCGCGTTTCCGTGCTTTCATGGAAGACTAGAAAATCACGCATCTAGACCCGACAAAGACATCAATTCGAAAATTTTTTTTTAAATTTGTTTTGAGTAATTAAGTCGATGGCTTAAGGCGAAAATTTTTTGCCCCTGGCCATCCTGATTTATCTCGACTTAGTCAGTTTCTTTGAAGAAAAAGAATTCTTTGCGCCTCCAGCACAGACAAATTTTTTTCGTCGCGATGTGGTATAAATTTTCGGGTTAATTTCAACAATAATATACTTGAGCTGATTTGTGTTTTGTATATTCGTTGGTCGTTGAAAAATATTTTACGGACGCAAATTTTTGGAAAGCTTTTACCTTGAGCCAAGAGACGCAAATAAAAAGGGCACTACCAAAATGAGATTTCATCGCCAGAAACTTCGGATGGCGCTAGTTTTTACGGCACATAATCGAAAAGAAAAAACCAAGAAATTTCTGGATTTTTGGAGCAGCTTTGCCCATCCGTTTGTGGAGATTTCTATTTTTGCATGCGATGATGGAAGTGTCGATGGCACGAGAGATTTGATGGAAGAGTATTGTCAAAATTATAGCATTGGAAGCGGAGCGCTTTTTTGGGCTGGGGGAATGAGGCGTGCTTATGAGCTTATTGATATTGAGAAGTTTGATGCTCTAATCGTCGCAAACGACGATATATACCTAAAGGCCTCTGAGGTAAGGGCTATAATAGATCAATTTTGCAATGACATGCTAAGCATTCATATTGGAAAATTTGTTGATGAGAAAGGGCTGTATTCATATGGCGGACTTAGGCAAAATAAGTTTTTTAGAGCATCGTTTAAACTTTCGGAAAATGATGAGGAAGTAGACACATTCAATATGAATTTTGCCATTATTCCAACCCAACTTATAAAGAGGATTGGTTTTTTATCAAAGAGCTATACCCACTCAAAGGCCGATATTGATTTTGGTCTTCGAGCAAAAGTTGACGGTGTTAATTTCCGAGTATATCCTGTGCCGCTTGGTATTTGCAATCGGAATTCCGATTATCGAACCAGTAAAGATAGGTCTCTTGGTTTCGTCCAGCGATGGCGACTTTTACTGTCGACTAAAGAGCAACCAATTAAGGAGCGGATTGTTTTTTGCTCGAAACATGGCGGGTGGTTTTGGCCATTACTCGTGGTACAGCCGTACTTGGAACTGATTATTGATACAGCTTTCATGAAATCTGTAAGCTGGTGGCGTTGGTTAAAACATGCTTTTAGCTCAGTCCGAGCGTCACTAAAATTATTTTGGGGAGATTAAATTTCTTGCCCGGTTTGGAGTTTTATCGGTGGTATTGATAGTGTTAGTGTGCAATCGTTTTTTTATACGAGTTTATGGGGCAGCGAATAATCACGCTAAGGGTAATTTGTTGGCTTGGGGTAAAACGAGCTGTTATGAAATTAAATCTTGCTGAAGGTTAGGGTTGGTGAAGTGCGGAGGCGGTGTGAGGGATATTGTCAAAATTTTTGTTTAAGTAGGACGCGTTTTTTATAATTACCTTGGAGGACTCGTGACACCAAAAGTTTCAATAGTTACGCCATGCTTTAACTCTGATAGATTTCTGCGCCAAACTTATCGTTCGGTTCTGGAGCAAGATTATCCAAACTGGGAATGGATTATTCATGATGATGGATCGAGTGATGAAAGCGCTCGTATATTAGTAGAGATTGCGGATAGTGATGAGCGTGTAAAAATTTCTTTTGGCAAGGAAAATCGGGGGCCTGGGTGCTCAAGAAATATTTGCATCGATCGGGCTGAAGGTGAGTTTATCGCTTTTTTGGATGCTGACGACCTATGGCTAAGTAATAAAGTTAGTTCGCAGCTTGAGTTTATGGGTAACGAGTGTCTATTTTCTTTTTCTCCATATATGGTTATTCCAGAACATGCAGGGGGGGCTGACGATTTTGTTAGAGTTGTTGATGCGCACTCTCCTAAGTCAGTTTCCTATAATGACATGCTTAAAAAGAAGGCCACGTTGGGCTGTTCTACGGTTATGCTTCACCGTTCGGCGATTGGGGCTAGCCGAATGCCGAATATCCCTCGAGGACAAGACTACGCATTTTGGCTTTCCGTCCTAAAGCGTGGTATTGTTGCGAAGAGAATGGACAAGCCCCTTACTAGGTACAGAGTTGTTTCGGGTTCAGTTTCTAGGAATAAAGTTAGAAAGGCCTTGAGTCAATGGCAAATCTTACGAAATTCCGAGCGTATTGGTTTTTTCCGCTCGATTTATTTATTTTCGTTTTATGCAAAGAATGCGGTTTTTCGCCGTTGAGTTTAAATATGTAGCAAAATGGGGGGTGACATGCAAAAATGCGCGTTGATTTCAGGAATCACTGGACAGGATGGCTCATATCTAGCGGAACTCTTGTTGAAAAAAGGGTATGAGGTTCATGGAATTAAGCGTCGTGCATCGCAGTTTAACACTCAACGGATCGACCATATTTACCAGGACCCGCACGAACCAAACTCACAGCTACATCTGCACTATGGTGACTTGACAGATACATCTAACCTGACCCGTATCCTGCAGGAGGTGCAACCCGACGAGGTCTATAATCTTGGGGCTCAGAGCCACGTCGCGGTGAGTTTTGAGGCGCCCGAATATACGGCGGACGTCGACGGGATCGGAACGCTGCGATTGTTGGAAGCCATTCGCTTTCTCGGGCTCGATAAAAAGACCCGCTTTTACCAGGCCTCAACCTCGGAGCTTTATGGTCTCGTGCAGGAAACGCCGCAGTCCGAGACAACGTCTTTTCACCCGCGTTCGCCTTACGCCGTTGCTAAGCTCTACTCCTATTGGATGACGGTAAATTACCGTGAGGCCTATGGCATGTATGCCTGCAACGGGATCCTCTTCAATCACGAGAGCCCGCGGCGGGGCGAAACCTTCGTGACACGCAAGATTACGCGAGGACTCGCAAATATCGCCCAGGGTCTCGAGGAGTGTCTCTACATGGGCAATATCGATGCGCTTCGGGACTGGGGGCATGCGAAGGACTACGTTTGCATGCAGTGGATGATGCTCCAGCAGGACTCCCCTGAGGACTACGTGATCGCGACGGGTCAGCAGTACTCCGTTCGTGAGTTCATTCGCTGGGCGGCGGAAGACCTAGGCATTAATTTGCGCTTCGAAGGCAGCGGGCTTGAAGAGCGGGCCGTCGTTGAAGCCGTTACCAGCAACCAGGCGCCGGCGGTATCGGAAGGCGATGTCATCATGCGGATCGACCCGCGGTATTTCCGCCCGGCCGAGGTCGAAACACTTCTGGGCGATCCTTCGAAGGCCAAGCGCGAGCTTGGATGGGAGCCGCAGATCACCGCACGGGAGATGTGCGCCGAGATGGTGCGGGAAGACCTGAGGACCGCCCGGCGCCATGCGCTCCTGAAAGAGCACGGGATGGAGCTTCCCGTCTCGATCGAGACCTGAGCGAGGGGTGATGAAGTACTACGTAGCAGGCCATCGCGGAATGGTGGGATCGGCCATCCTGCGGCAGCTGAAAGGACGCGAGTGTGGCGACGTCGAAATCGTCACCAGGACGCATGCCGAGCTCGACCTGACAGATCAGGCCGCGGTGCGCGCCTTCATGGCCGATGAAACGCCCGGTGTCGTGATCCTCGCAGCGGCCAAAGTTGGCGGCATCCAGGCCAACAACACCTATCCGGCAGAGTTCATCTACGAGAACCTGATGATGGAGGCGAATATCATTCACCAGGCCTTCGCGTCCGGGGTGGAACGCCTCCTGTTTCTTGGCAGCTCCTGCATCTATCCAAAGCTCGCTCCTCAGCCGATGGCGGAAGACACGCTCCTGACCGGGACGCTGGAGCCCACGAACGAGCCTTACGCCATCGCGAAGATTGCCGGGATCAAGCTCTGTGAGAGCTATAACCGGCAATACGGGGTCGATTACCGGAGCGTCATGCCGACGAACCTCTACGGGCCGGGAGACAACTTTCACCCGGAAAATTCGCACGTTCTACCGGCGCTCCTGAGGCGTTTTCATGAGGCGGTTGAAACCGGCGCGGAAGAGGTCGTGATCTGGGGCAGTGGCACGCCACGCCGTGAGTTCCTGCATGTCGATGATATGGCCGAAGCCGCGCTCTTCGTGCTCGATTTGCCAAAGGAACGCTACGATGCTGAGACTGAGCCGATGCTTTCCCACGTGAATATCGGGACGGGCACCGATGTCAGTATCCGCGAGCTGGCCGAACTGATTGCGGAGGTTACAGGTTTCGAGGGACGGATCGTTTGCGACACGTCCAAGCCCGATGGCACACCTCGAAAGCTGATGGATGTAAGCCGTCTTAATGGGATGGGCTGGGAAGCAAGTATTCCACTCGAAGAGGGGGTACGAAAAACCTATGACTGGTTCCTGGAAAATCGCGAGAGACTAAGGGCTTGAAACCTGCCGGTGGAGCGCTGCGTAAGCCTTGCCCAATATGTGAGGTGGCCGTGCTAAGTGGTCCGTACAAAAATATGTTTCTGCCCTTTATGAGGAGTTTCCAATGATTTATCCCGTTATCCTCTGTGGCGGTTCCGGTACGCGGCTCTGGCCGCTCTCGCGGAAGAGCTATCCCAAGCAATTCACTGAGCTTGTCTCGGATGGCACCCTCTTCCAGGCGACCGCGCGGCGGCTGAGCGGTAAGGGTTACGCCGCACCTGTCGTGATCACGGGCTCCGATTTCCGGTTCATCGCGACACAGCAGCTGGCGGAAGTCGGCATCGACCCGGGTGCTGTGCTGATCGAGCCAGAGGGGCGCAACACGGCGCCGGCGGTTCTGGCGGCGGCGCTTCATCTCCAGGCGCAGAATCCAGATGCGCTGATGCTGGTCGCGCCGTCCGATCACGTCATCCCGGATGCCGCGGCGTTTCGTAGTGCGGTCGAGAAGGGATGCATGCCGGTTTCTGAAGGCGACCTCGTCACCTTCGGAATTCGCCCGGATCGTCCGGAAACCGGCTACGGCTATCTCGAACTGGACGCCCATGAGGCAGGTGACACACCCGTCCGGCTCAAACGGTTCGTCGAAAAGCCGGATGCAGTAAACGCCGCGGAGATGCTGTCCGCGGGCAATTTCCTTTGGAATGCCGGTATCTTTCTCTTCGCCGTGAAAGACATCATCGCGGCCTTCGAGACCCATGCGCGCGACCTGGTGCCGCCTGTCTCAAAGGCGGTCGACAAAGCGAAAGCGGATCTCGGGTTTTTGCGTTTGGATCCGGAGGCCTGGGCCGCCGCCGAGGACATATCCATCGACTACGCGGTCATGGAGAAGGCGGAGAACCTGACCGCGGTCCCCTTCGCAGAACGCTGGTCCGATCTCGGCGGCTGGGATGCCGTCTGGCGCGAGGAAGGTCCGAATGAGTCCGGGGTTGTGCAATCGGGACCAACAACGGCAATCGATTGCCAGAACACATTGCTCCGGTCTGAAGATCCGGACCTGGAGCTCGTCGGTCTCGGGCTCGAGAACATCATAGCCGTGGCGACCTCGGACGGGGTACTCGTCGCTGACATGGATCGCGCACAGGACGTCAAGACGGTCGTGAAAGCCCTGAAAGAGAAGGGGGCGCGGCAAGCGGAGTTGTTCCCGAAGGACCATCGGCCCTGGGGGTGGTTCCAGTCGCTCGCCATGGGCGATCGCTTCCAGGTCAAGCGGATCGTGGTCGAGCCCGGCGCGGCGCTGAGCCTGCAGAGCCATTTCCATCGCTCCGAGCACTGGATCGTTGTCGAGGGCTCTGCGCTGGTCACTGTCGGCGACGAGAAAACCCTGGTGACTGAGAACCAGTCGATCTACGTGCCCGTCGGGACGGTCCATCGGCTGGAAAACCCGGGCAAGGTGCCGATGGTACTGATCGAGGTGCAGACCGGGACGTATCTCGGCGAGGACGACATCGTGCGCCACGAGGATGTCTACGCGCGCACGTAAGACGACAACTAATCTACTCCAAGTGAAGAGCCTCTTTTTGCGTGCTCAAAGTAGTGTTTGAAGATGTTAAGGGATTTCCAGCTATTGGTGCATACGATCACTGGGTTATCTTGGCTAAACGTCAGAAGGCTCTTGTTTTCCAAGATGCAGAGCGAATGCGACTGAAATTTTGGACGGCGTAAAGATTGAAACTTTCACGCGGGATATCGCCACAAGGATCAAACCCTCAATTGAACTGACTCATAAGCGCGGATCAAAAATTGAGGAGTGCATCCGTTTGGGAAATTTTGAAACTCTGTGTAAGAGAGGTGAAATGACTGTTGACCATTCTAAGAGTTATAAAGGTTATGGGGTTCGTGCTATTGGCCATCGTCATAGGCTAGTGACAATTTTCAAAGAGTTAGAGGCTTTTGAGATTTATAAAAACGGCACCTTTTGCGATTTGGGGTGTTCGAACGGCTATATAACAGAAAAAATACGCCACCATTTTGATCTGGAAGCGTTCGGTTTTGATCGCAATAGCGAAAATATTGAAATTGGAACGTTGAAATATCCAAATGTCAAATTTGGTCAAGTTGATCTAAACCAACCTTATGGAGGCAGTCAAACTTTCGATCTTGTGACCTGTTTTGAGACCTTGGAGCACGTCGGAAACTTAAAAGCTGCAGTGCAAAATATCTTGAAACGGATCGCGCCCGGTGGCAAGGCTCTGATCTCAGTTCCAATCGAGCGCGGAATGAGAGGAATATTTAAATATACAATAAAAAAGATTATATTTGGATATTCTGTATCAGAGCTAGGCATATCTGAAGCCGAATATTTTCGTATTCTTTTTTCGGGACGGAGGCTCTCCAATGCACGTCCACCTGCTGATGGATACGGGACGCACTTCGGTTTTGATTATAAAGACATCGATGACGCCTTATTAGAATATGAGGCAAACTATACTGCACGTAATAGTGGAATGACGCGATTTTATAAAATCTTTGGGTAACAATGTATTGATTTTGGAAAATTTGAGCACTATGAGCAGGCCTCAAAGAATACCTATCTGGAGGTTGCGGAGTATTATTAGTCGATATGATGAGGTTCATCATTAGAAAGACGTTGAAAAGTTGATCGACAGGGATTGGAATCGTAGTGCAAATCAATTCAAAATTATGATTAAAAGGGGTGCAGCCGTATAAAGATCATTGTCGATAACCTCCAGAATCAGAAGTGCGTACTGACCCGCTGCGACTGATTTCCAATGGTTTCCCTCTCTACTGTAGTGACCGCGGAGATGTTTATTGATTGGCTATGTGTCTAGCTATTTTTGCTGCACAAAGCCGACAAGTCCGGGATGTTAACTCTATGACCTAAGTCCAGACATTGTGCTCGGCCATTTCGAGGTAGCGCGCCAGGACGTTGATGGATTTCCAGCCGCCTGCGCGCATTATGGCCGCGGTGTCGTGGCCCATCTTCAGGAGATCCTGGGCAGCGCCGACGCGGAGCGAGTGGCCGCTGAACTCCCCGACGGTGTCGGGATCGAGACCTTCCCGTTTCGTGGCGGTCTTGATGATGCGCTTGACCGTCGTGGTGCTGAGATCTCGCTCGATCGCCTTTCCCTGGTAGATGGGGCAGAACAGCCAGGAAATATGCGGCCCGCGCCAGTCGAGCCAGGCCTCGACAAGCGCCGCAGTACGCCGGGAGGTAAAGGCGAGCCGTCCCTGACCAAACGGGTCCGACTTGCTGCGGCGGACAATTACCTGGAGCGTTCCGTCATTGCGCGGGAAAATATCCTCGCTCCGCAAGGCCACGAGCTCGGAGCGCCGCGTCAGTAACTCGTAGCCAAGCCCGAGCATGGCCTTGTTGCGAAGCCCCCAGGGCGTGTCCGGCTCGCCCGCGATGAACCGGTCGAGGAAATCCCGGGTCAGCCCCTTAGCCTGTTTTGGGCGGGTGAGCTTGGCGCGCCGAACGCGGCGCAGGGAGAGATTGATATCTTCGTCGTAAGTGGGATCCAGTAGCCGCAACAGGCGGTGGACCTTCCGGATCGCATAGAGGCGGCGTCGCACGGTCGACGCCGCCTTTTCTTTGCCCTGCGCCTCGATGAAGGCGCAGACCGTCTCGACATCGGAGGGGAAGGGGGCCTGCCCACGGCTCTCGCACCAGTCGACAAAAGCCTGCACGTCCGAATAGTATGAGCGCATTGTCCCGGGGGCATAGGCGCCTTCGAGACGCTCAAACTCAGACCGCCAGTCCGGTGCTCTGGGGCTTTCCATAGATGCCATAAATGGCACTATAGGGCCAATAATTCGAGAGTTCAATGCTTACAGGCAATCAAATTCGCATAGCGCGCTTTGCACTTCGGCTGTCTGTCAAAGAGCTATCAGACAGGACCGGCGTTCCGGTTCGAACTCTTAAGCGTATTGAGGCATCGGATCACGTTCCTTCTTCGAGTGCGGCGACTATTGGGACCCTCAAAGACTGCTTGGAAAGGGAAGGCATCGAGTTTGTCGGCGCGCCTGATGACGCCCCCGGGATTCGAATTCATCCACCTGCTCTCAGCGGTGACGCGGGGTCCTGAGTCAGCTTCCAGGTATTCGTTTGGCGGGGCAGGGGGCGCCGCCGTGCGGCATCTGCGTCTACCTCCACGCCGCGCGAAACCGGCAACTTCCGCGCGTTTGATCGGCGAGACCCGATGATGGAGACCGGTGACCTTGGCTGACCTTGGCCCTCGTCGCGGTACACTCGACGCCTGAACTGCTTTCTCAGGCGAGCCGACACGGGCAGACCCAAGGACCCGGACTCCGGGCGCAATCCGCTCCTTTTTTTATAGAGGTCGGAAAAGTTCCCGGCGATCTCCCTGAAAACCAAGGAAAACCCGGGGAATTTTTTCCTTTTCGGGGCGGGTGGCACGAGGGCGACGCAAATGCCCGAAGATAAGCCCTGCCGGGCGTTTGTCCGGAGAGTTGGCGGTGGCGAAATTCTTCCCGCGGAGAAGCGCCTGAAAGGGCTCGGTTCGTGTCGGAGCGGGCAAGCCGCTTCTCTGTCGCTGATGGGCTACAGTCTCTCGCGCGCAGCAAGTGATGTCTTCAAAATGCGCCTGTCGCGCGCACAACCGCACGGAAAAGCCCCGCCAATAGCACGATCATAAAAAGCGGCTGACCGGGGGGTTCGAGCAATCGCGCTCGTACTGCGTGTTTCTGCCGTTTGCCTGGCGGACCGGGCGTGAGCAGTCGGCATCGTGTTATCAACGACCAGCGAATTCCTGCCTCCAGAAGAATGGCGCCAGTATCTCCATCACCTGGTCCATATGAGCTCCTCTGCGAATTGTACGGTAGGAGTGGCTTCGACCGGGTAGGACCAGCCCGCGACCCCGACTTTCGTCACGAGATAGCATCTGCGCGGGAGGGCCCGGCGGTTCGTTTAGATCATTGCGGGCGAGGCGACTCCTTAAAAATCGGGCAATGGTCAGTGGTTTGACAGCCGGAGATGGCGAGATGTTAGCGAAATTAGTTGACCGAGGGGCTGTTGCGACGGACGTTGTACACCTACAAGTTAAGCCTGTCGGAGGGATTGAATTTGCGTCTCAATATTTTGCATCGCGCACGTGGATTTTTTCGGGATGACGATGGCTTGGCGTTAACCGAATATGTGGTCCTTTTGGGCGTTTTGACCGCTATTGTTGTTATTGCGGTGCAGGCATTCGGAGTGTCGGTGGCGGATGTTTGGGTTGCCTGGGCTTCCTGGATTTCAGATATCCCTACGCCAACCTGAAAAAGACCACAGCCGGCGGTATTCAAAAGTGCCATCCGTTTCTCATAGCGCCCGTTACTTCCGACTAGGTCCTTTTCTGACCGTTGGTTTGTTTCTGATTCTGGCTGTCTTGGGTGGTGTCATGGCTATCCTCGGGCCTCCGCTAGCCGGCAATCATCTCGGTCTCGGCGACAAGACCGTCCACATGCTGGTATTCGGCTTGGCGGCCTTTCTGGCAGCCCTGTTCCGTCCGCAGAGCATATGGGTCATCGCACCGCTCGGAATTCTCTACGGAGGCGGAATCGAGCTCATACAGCCTGCCTTCGGACGCTCCGCAGATTGGATAGACTTCGGTGCAAACGGGCTCGGTATCGCTCTGGGCATGACGGTCGCCTTTGGCGTTCAAATGGTCCGCGCGCGGCTTGTTTTTCCGCGGCCCTCTCCAGAATCTCCCCATCCGCCTTATGCAGGGCGACGCATCAAGAGGGGGCAACCTGCAAGGTTTGCCGGCGGGGCGCACCGGTTTAAGCAGGGTAAATTGAGACATCCGGTGAGGCACGGATAGAAGTGCCACCGGCCCTGAAACGAGGCAGCTGAGAGCTACCCGAATGGACACGTTGTTCTTCATTGCCGCGAAACTTGGCTGGGCACTTATCCGGCCCGAGACGCTTCTCGTTTTCCTCGTCGCACTAGGCCTCTATGCCCTGCATCGCCTTCGACTGGGTTTGGCCAAGCTATGCCTCACGCTCGGCCTCGCAGGCTTGCTCGGGGTCGCTGTATTTCCCCTCGGTGACGTCGTGCTGGGCCCGCTCGAGGCCCGCTACCCGGCGAATCCGGACCTGGGAGATGTGGCGGGGATCCTCGTGCTCGGGGGCGGGGAGGAGGAGCTGGTTTCAGCGGCGAAGGGGCAGCCAACGACGAACAACGAGGCGGATCGCTTTCTCGCTGCCATCGCCCTTGCTGAGCGCTTCCCGAATGCCCCCCTGATCTTCACCGGCGGGAGCGCGCGCGTCCGCGGCGGGCCATCCGGCGCGCTCATCGCAGAAGAGATTTTCATCGATGCGGGGATTGCACCAGAGCGCCTCGGTCTTGAGAGTGCGTCGCGGAACACGGCTGAGAACGCCACCTTCTCCCGGGATCTGATCATCGATTACGGCGAAGGCAGCTGGCTCCTCGTGACCAGCGCCTTCCACATGCCGCGTGCAGTCGGCAGCTTTTGTGCGGCCGGCTGGCAGAATATCCGGCCCTGGCCGGCAGGTTTTCGAAGCGGGGCGTTCCGGCAACGGATCGGCTGGGATCTGGCCCGTAACCTCGATGATCTCAACACGGGCGTGAAGGAATGGATCGGGCTCATGGCCTACTGGGTCAGCGGGCGGGTCCTGTCACCCGAGGCTGCGCCGGGCTGTCTCGTGGAGGAAGACTGAGGCAGGGAGACGTCTGGCGAACCGCCAGGTTTTAACCAACCAGTTTCTTGAAGTTAGCGCGCCGCCCTCACTGCGCCCCCACGCTCGTCCGGCGTACGGCTAGCAGCCGCAACGAAAAGTGGTGTCATCGCAGCGTCGCCATGGCACGAGCAGGCCCGCCTGGGAACTCGACACCCCGACAACTGATGCGATGGGCAACGACCGGCCATCCGTCGCGCTGTGTCCGGCACCCGAAACCGTCCCGCGAGCGCGTGACGGCGTTCGAGGCAGGTGAAACTCTTCAATTCCGTAAGAATCTAGCAACAGGCCCGCTAAAATTATTTTATTGTTTCGCGTTTGGTCGATATATCGCAACTTTTTTGATTAAGGAAAAGCTTTGGGCTATGCTTTCTGCATGGACCCACGGAGGGCTTGAGAATGACTTGTACGGCAACATCCCTCGTCACCATCATGTCGATTTGCACGTCCTGGGCACAGGGCGGTGTCGATGAAACCTGGTGGATGACGGGCCGCGATCTGGGCTTCGCAGATGCGGTGCAGACACTTCCCCCGCTTGAGACCTACAAGCCGCCCGCATGGGCCGGTGGTCCTGGTGGCGGGGACGAAGACGATGGTGGCGGCGGTGGCGGATCTACTGACCCAACTATTCCGACCTATTACGGCTGGATGAGCCCGGGCCTCGAAGGCGCGTGGACTTTTGAAGGCAACAGTTATCTCGGGCAGGGCGCAACGATTACAGTCGTCGACGATTTCTCAAGCCGTGACAAGATCAGAGCCAATCTCGGAGATGGCAAGGATCGGCTTCGGCACGGCGAGTGGACGCTCAAGCAAGCCGGCATGGTCGCGCCGAAAGCAACGATGGTAGAAGACGATTTCTACAACGGCAGCGCAATAACACTGACAGACGGCTTTGATATCCTGAACCTGAGCTATGGCTACACCGCGCCTTTGGACCGCGAACTTGAATTCTCGATCGTGGAGGCAGCCAGGGAAGGGACGGCATTGATCGCAAAATCTGCGGGCAACAATAAGGGCTCGGAAGTTGGATACAACGGCGGGGAAGTCTACGACTACCTTTCCCTCGCTCTCATCAACGATCTTGAAGCCGTAACCTTTGGTGAAAATGGCGAGTATATCAACTTCGACCCGGTAATTTTTGCGGGTGCGATGGACTGGAACATGGTGGGGACGGGCGATCCGGACTCGGCGATCGCGTACTATTCGAGCGTTGCCGGTAGCGATCCGCGCGTACAACGGCAATTCCTGGTCGTCGGCGTTGAAGCCGCGTCGAACGCTTACAGCTTTGGGACAGGCCTTGCCGGCACCTCTTTCGCCGCCCCCGTCATTGCGGGCTATGGCGCCGTTCTGAGCAGCAAATTCCAGGACACGGCAACACCGACACTTGTCGCAAAGCGTCTGCTTGAGACGGCGCATAGTAATTTCAGCGGGTATAATATTGCTGTGCACGGGCAGGGCGAGGCTGACATTCTCGCGGCAATAGCGCCTGACGCGCTAGACTGAGGCGAACACTCTGTCTCACTGAGGGGTGTGAACGCCCCGTATTAAGCATTTGCGAGGATCGCACGACGCGTGACTGGAAGATCCCGAAACCGGGAGAGGATGCGCCCGGATCGATGTGGGTGCTGGCGCCCGCTCGCGTGGTGACCGTGTCGAGGCGGGCCATGGCTGGCTTTAAAGCTCTGCTGCGAGGCGGAATTCTTTTTGCGTGGATCTTGATGCCGGAGGCCCCCGCCGTGGCCCAGGCGTTCCTCGAGGATACCGTGCTCGCCGATATCGGCATCAGCCGCAGGTCAGAGAGTGCCCGTTCACTCAGCTGGGGCGAGACACAGCTCTCGGACGGCACGTCCGTCCCCTTCGAGCCCTGGTATTCGAGTGACTGGAGAGACCTCCGGGTCACGCTCCTGACCCTGGTCGATGAGAATTTCGGAATCCTTTGGGGCCTTGGTACCGGAGAGCGCGGTGAAAAATATGAAATCGAGCCGAGCGTTACGCTCGGCTTTATTCGCCGCTTCGACCTGTCCCGGAACAGCAGCCTGACGCTGAGGCTCTCCTACACGCACGGGGGCGATCTGCAGGAGAAGACCTGCAGGGCGGATTATGGCGATATCGGGGGCATTCAGACGGTGAACTGTCGGCTGGCCGCGACGCCTCTGCCGCCACGCGATACGCTGCAATACCTTGTCGACGAGCCACCGGGCGACCAGCTCGAAGCGGCGATCAATTACGTCATCCGGTTTTGATCACAGATCGCGCGGTGCGTTTCGTTGCGCCCATCCGGTCACCTTCAGCTTCGGATCTGGCCACGGCTTCCTTTGGCATGATCTTCAAAGGCTCGATAACGCCAGACCCCAGCCCCTGAGACGCTTTGGATCCAATCTGAAAGCGGTGGCGACAGAGCGAAGGACCCCCAGAAGGATAAGCGCCGGTCGCCTTCTGGCCCCCTTCGGGCGAAACTAATTTTAATTGACGGGTGTGTCTGGAAATCGCCTTAAAGGCGTATTACGATCGAAAATTATTGCGCATCTGATTTCGAGACCAGGATATTCATTTTTGCCCGACACTGCCGCCCGAACCCGTTTTGCCCTTGCATGCGTCATGATCTTCGCGCTCGGCGCTGCACTCGTCCTCCGGGCCGCGCTCGATGCGACTTTCGGCAGGCTCATCTACGTCCTCGATGATCCCTATATCCATCTAGCGCTTGCCGAGAACATTGCCCGGGGGCATTACGGGATCAACCTCAGCGAACCGTCCTCTCCGTCTTCGTCCGTCCTCTACCCGTTCCTGCTCGCGCCCTTCTTCGCGCTGGGCCTGCGCGAGGTCCCGCCGCTCCTGATCGCGCTTCTCGCGCAAGGTGTCGCCGTCTTCGTCCTCGCCCGGTTTCTCTGGGACGAGCTTCTCACCGGGATCGGGATGCCGAGGACAAGACTGGTGATCGCCGCGCTCGCGGCCCTGCTCCTGCCTCTTGCGATCAATTCCTGGGGGCTGCCCTTCACCGGCATGGAGCATTCGATCCATGTGCTGACGACGGTGCTGGTCCTGGTCGGCCTTCACGCCACGTCGCAGGGTGACCGGACGCTCTACCTGGTCCCGGCGATCTGGCTTAACGCGATGATCCGCTTCGAAGGCTTCGCGCTCAGCACTGCTGCCATCCTTGCGCTTTTCTTCCTCCGCCGTCCCCGGGAGGCCGGTGCCGCGCTGGGCCTGACCGGGATGTCGGTCCTCGCCTATGCGGGCTTCATGAAAAGCCTCGGGCTGCCGCTTCTGCCGAGCTCCGTCATGGTCAAGTCGGATGCCTCGGCCAATCTCGTTGGCGGAGATCTCCTGCCGATCGTCGCGGCGCTGGGCGAGACGATCGCGACAAGCCTTGGGAAATACTGGGGTGTGCTTTTCGCGGTCGTGGGGCTCGCCGGTCTGCCCCTCGCGCTCCGCCCGTCCGCCTCGCAGGCCTATCGCGTGCTATACCTCGTCGGGGCCTCGGCGCTGCTCGCCCATCTCGCCCTCGGGAAATACGGCGGGATCGGGCGCTACGAGAGCTACGGGGCGGCGATCGCGGTCATCCTCGTGACGCTCGTCGTCCGCGAGGCGTTATCCGCACCGCGCCTCCGCCACGGCGTCGTTTTCAGTCTTCTCGTGATCTGCGCGATCCCCTTCTCCGGCACGGCGGTCTTGGTCCCCGCTGCCGCGCGCAACATCTACGACCAGCAATACCAGATGCATCGCTTCGCAACCGAGTTCTTTCCCGAACGGGTCGCGGTCAACGATCTTGGCTGGGTGAGTTTCGAGAACGATACCTACGTTCTCGATCTCCACGGCCTCGGCTCGGAGGTCTCGCGCAGGATCCAGGCGGAAACCGGCGGGCACACGGCTGACACGCTCCGCCGTTTGACCGAGCGCCATGATGTCGAGTTCGTGATGATCTATGACCAGTGGTTTGAGGAGGTCGCGGAAAAGCCCTGGTGTCTTGTCGGGGTTCTCGGGACGAGTGCGGTGATCGCGGCAGGGTCCGAGGTCAGCATCTACGTGGTCGATCCCGCGAAAATGCCGGAGATCCAGGCCGCGCTGCGCGACTGGCGTTCGAGCTTGCCTGAAACTGCCGGGCTGGAGCTTTTTGATTGTGACCGGCGGGCTCCCTTGTGATCAGGGCTCCCGATGTCCGACGAGATTGGCTTTTCGCTGCATAGTAAGACGTATGACCAAAGACCGGTAAGCCAGCAGTCTCTTACGGGTCCAATCTGACCAGGCAAAGCCAGAAAAGCGCCCACACGCACGTGACGAAGAGGAAAAGTGTCGCGTGTGATGCACTCACGGCATGATTGTCAATTGGCAGGTCCCGATATAAACTTCGCGAGACTGATAGGCGTCCTGTCAGATAGCATGTCGCGAGAGACCGATGCATAAATTTTTCAAGAGCGAAGACGGTTACGTCGCCGTGCTCGGCGTTATTTCCCTGATCGCGTTCGTCGGAATGGGGCTTCTCATTATCGATGTCTCGCGTGGCAACAATGCCCACTCGGATCTTCAGGCTGCTGCGGACTCCCTGGCGCTTGCCGGCGCCCGCGAGCTGGATGGAACGCCTGCCTTCGATGGCGACATAGGAGCCATCGCGCGTGCAAAGAATGCAATGGCCGAGCTCACGAACAGCGTCTCTCTCCTGGAGCCGGGGGGCGACGGACTGTTTATTGAACTGGAATACCAGGAAGGGAGCACGGCGCAGTTCAGGGTGGAGTTCCTGTCAGCGATTCCAGGAAGCACTGCGGATACCGATGTCTACCCGTTGCCGAGCGGAGACGGTGAGACGGACAGTGACAAGGACCCGATTACCGAAGCCTGGCTGACCACCTACAGTACGACGGACGACACTCAAGCACGGTATGTCTACGTGCGCGCTGAGCCCGTGGGCACGCCTCTTCTGACCTTTTTCATCAACCCCGCGACTGGTGGTCGGGAAACCGTTCCGGTGGCCGCTGAAGCTGTGGCCACTTTTGACTTGGGTGTTTGTAAGGTGCCCCCAGTTTATATCTGTAATCCTGAAAATGAAATTTTGCCGGATGGCAGCAATTCCGATCCAGCTGGCACCTTATTTCTGGAAGCATGGGAAAAAGGGGAATATCACGGCAAGTCGTTTGAGCTCCTCCTTACGCAGAACCCTGCGGGTCCTGGAAATTTTGGCCTCCTTTCGGTCGACGGGAAGGGCCTCAATAGTCTACGTGACTTTATTGCGGATTCACGTCCGCCCATTTGCTTTGACCAGACCCCGGGTGACGATACGGACAACGATACAAAACCTGGCGTAAACGCGGCAGTCCGCCAGGGATTCAATGTAATGTTTGATGAGTATCAAGCCGTTCAGCCAAAAGAACCATTCTGGCCAGCTCCGAACGTTCGGCGGACGGATAGGCCGACAGGTTCCATTGGTTTTACGGCGAATACCGGTACGCCAATTGAAAAAAATGGCGGCATTATAGGCACGGGCGAATGGGATTTGGATACCTATTGGCGGACCAATTTCCCCCAATACTCGGATCCCGATCCCACATACGATCCTGATATCGATGATGGTAAAACTGAAGCAGAGGAGGAAACAGAGAAGCGGTTAGAGGAATACGAGTCTTTGCTTAAGCCCTCTTCTTATGCGGATATGAATCGCTGGTTGGATAGCCCGATTTATCCGATTTTTACCGATTTCGACCCGGATACACAGGCCTTCCTGGACCTGCAGCCGTCTCGCCATGATGTCTATCTCTATGAGCTCGAAGTGTTTTCCGTTACTCATAGTGATGACGGAAGCGTCACCATTTCGCTTGCGGATGAAGGAGCGGTCCCTGATACGGATGCCAGACCTGACTTAAACCACACGCCAGACGGCACCCTGAATAGTCTCAATATTGATCGAAGAATAATCACTACAGCGGTTGCGAACTGCCCTGTGGATCCGGGCCGCGGGACGATCGACACTCTGGCTTATACCGACGCTTTCGTGACAAATTACATGCCGCCGGGCAATAGCTCAATCAAGCTAGAAATCCAGGAGGTCTATCGCGCCGGAGAGGTCAATACGTTCCAACGCCCGAGCACTGATCTGGTTCGGTAAGTTGGAACTTGTGAGCTCACCAGGATTGTAAATCAGTTGCGGCGTTGAAACTACGAATAATGTTTTGGCATCTGTGGCGCCAGTGCGATGAAATCATTTTCAAAAATCCGGCCAAATTATGGATTGAAATAGTGAATCGCTATCTGGAGTTCTCGATGCAGCCAAAACTCTTGAACTTTCATTTCTTATGTTTGGTGTTTGTAAAAAAATATGATCAAGGTTTTTCCTGCCTGTCATCGTGGAAATGTTCTGAACAAGCTCTTTCTAACGCACCTGCAGATAGGTGGCGCTCACAGCATCCGGTTCTCAGCGGTCTGCCAGCCAATCTTGAATGAACCAGTTTCAACAAAAAAATGTGATGCAGAGGAAGGATTTGCCACCCGGGCCGCCATACTTCGAAAGCTGTTCCAGCTCGGCCGGGTCAGGGCGCGGGATGCTTCTGGTCAACGTGGCGTCCGTTATTCTCGCACTTTGCCCTGTTTTGGCACTGCTTCTTGACGTCTCGAGCCCGGAACTTTCCGAAGCCCATGCGCGCATATATGTCGTGTACCTCATCGCGCTGCTGCTCGTTGTCTTTCTCGGAGTTGCGGCACGGCTGAGCCTCGATCGAAAAAGACTGGCCGCAATCGCTTCCGAGCCTGGCCGCCTTCTTGGAGTAAGAACCAACTGGCTCTTCCTCGTGATAATCACATGGATGCTCGCCACGACCTTGCTGATTGGACCTGAAAAGGGCAGGGGGCTCTTCAAGATCGGCGAAATCTGCCTCGTCGTGGCATTCGGCCTCGCAATCTCGGATCTCTCAAAGGCTGGCGGTCCGCACGCCATGGCCAGGCTCTGGTGGGTTCTGGCGCTGGGCTTCACAATCGCAGCAGTTGCATCTGTCGCCGTGCAATTGGAATCCCCTGAACGGTATGGCTCCGGCGGCAGCGCGGGCTTTATCCACATTCGAATGTTCGGGTTTTCGCTTGCGGCTGCCATTGCGATTTTGACTGGTTTTCTGGCGCACAGTCGAGGCTTGCGCCGTAGGTATGCGGTTTGCCTGGCTGGCTTGACCGTCCTCTGGTGTGTCCTGTTCTGGACGGCCAGTCGCGGCGGAATTGCTACAACGATCTTCGCAACACTTCTTTGCGCAATGTTCTTCGTGCAACTGCGCGAGGTGCTGGTTCCCTGGGTGGCGGCTATAGTTGTTGGGTTCCTGTTGTCGCTTCCGATCCCAGGATATTTCAGCACGGGAACGTTGACGGCGATCGATCACGAGATGACGGTTGAAAGCCTTGGTGCCGGGCGGCTCAATATCTGGTCGAACGTGCTTACCCTGATCGGTCAGAGCCCCTGGACCGGACACGGCTACGCACAGTTCCCGGCCTTGATGGAAGTTCATAACCCTGACCTCGTGCGAGTAGCCCATGCACACAATATCGTCCTGGAAAGCCTGCTCGCAGTCGGCATTCCCGGCACGCTCATCCTTGCGGCAGCAGCTATTGTGGTCTGGTTCCGCTGGATATTTGATGTCAGGAAGGACAACACTGTTGACCGTCTCGCCGCATTTCTCGTGATAACGGTCTTGTACGGGTATTCCTTTGTCGATGCCGTTTATTACTATCCACAGTCGCTTCTGTTCTTTGCGGTGGCGGTCGGAATTCTGGGAAGCAGGCAGGCGCAGCGCCCTCCAAAAGAGATCGATTAAAGAGTATCCAGAAAAAGAGAATGCGGCTTCCATAGTGATCAATCATCTGGGTCCGCGATCACAAACCCGTGCTCATGGACTGACAGGTGGCGGTTGATGCGGAGATGACTGGCCTGCATCTTTTTTCTAATCATTTCGGACTGCCTCGCGCCAGCAGATCAATGTCAGGAGGCCGAGGAGCGGTAAGAAGAACAGAAATCCGAACGACAGGTTTTGCCCTAGCGGGACAAAGATCATCAAGAAGGGAAACAGGTACAGCGTGAGGATGACACCAGTCTTGATAAGCCTGCCGACTCGGGGCTCATAAGCGAGCCGGAGCAACGGCAGGACGAGCAAGACCCAGTCATAGGCAAAGTTGTAGGGCGTGGCCGGCACGGCCGCGGCCATGCTGAGTGTAGCAACGGAGCGTAGCGACGCGCCCTTGACCAGAAGGAAGACAATCAGTCCGCATAGCAGCACGGAGAAAGCGACCTGTAGTGCCATCGCGGTTTCGCGTGCAGCGCCCAGGGAAAGTGCGAAGGTGAATGGCGAGGACATCAGTCGCCAGTTTACATACCCGCCGGCCACCACCTCCGAGACGATTCCCGGGTTCTCGCTCAGGAAAATCTTCCAGGGATCGAGGCCATAGAGAAGGATCGAAAAAGCGACAAGCGCGCCGGCTGAAACACAGGCTGTGACCAGCGCTCTCCATTTCCTGGAGGCGAGTACCAAGATTGGGAACAGGAATGTGAGATGCGGCTTGACGCAGACCAGCCCTAGCGCGATTCCGGCACGTGCAGGCTTGTCATCCAGCAGGCGTATGAACAAGACTATCAGCCCAGCAACGAGGAACGACGCCTGGCCGGTTATCACGGTATAGACGACGGCCGGCGCCGCGGCGATGAGCCATCCCTCCGCACCTGATCGTACGACTGGACGCAAGGTTATTGCGAAGAAGACAGCCGTTCCCGTCATCCATACCGTGTAGGCGAGCGCGAAAGGTAGCTTGGCCAGCGCGTGAAAGAGCGGGAGAATAACCGGCGGATAGGCCCAGCCGACCACGTAATCGACGCTCGGAAGGACTTCCCGATAGGCATCGAACAGGATGCGGGCGTCGTACGCCTCGGCAGACATGCCTTGAGCGGCGAGGAGCCCGGCTCCATACATTGCCACAAAGTCTGTTCCGAGCCGGGGGAATGGCAGGCGGTCAGTGCCGAGAAAGAGCGCAATGATTGCCGCTGAAAGGAGATAGGAAGCGATCAGGATCTTAGGGTAGGCGCGGAGCCGATGTTCTGTCAGGAAGACCCGTCGTCCCTGGAGGACATGTGTCGGACCTGGGCCGACCTTTCCGGTGATTTGCCTGTCTTTACCCATGTCGGTCGATATCCGATAGACACACACTTGAGATCCTCCCCGCAGGGACTGGTTTTCCTTGCGGTCGTTTCAGAAACCCGCTGCGATCTTGCCGTGCCTGATCAAGCTGCACAACCTCGCAGCCTTGTCCGATCGGCCTCTCGGTCCGGGCCTGACATGGAAGAGGTTTCCCGCCCGGATGGCGGTCTCGTTCCCCTTTCCGGAGGTGGTGGCGACCTGGCGGCGCAAAAGTCGCAATTCAGCACGTTCGGCCATTCCATTCCGTTCGGTCGATGTCTCGGCGGGCCACCAATATCCCGGCCATCACCGCGAAGGGCAGGGCAGCCTCGGGATAGAAATACACCCCGTCCAACAAGGCGTAGGCAAGAAGCGTGGTGACACCCAGAAGGCTGCCGATTCCGGCTTCGCTCGAGGCAGCGCGTTCTGACCGGAGCCATCCCAGCCAGGACCAGAGAACAAGCCCGGCGAGCAGGAATGTAGCCAGCCCGCCGATCGCCAGCCAGGCTTCGAGAACGATGTTGTGCACGTGTGGCATGGCACGTTCAGGCGCGTCGCCAGCCTCGACGGCTAGGGCGTAGTACTGGGCATATCCATGACCCGTGAGCGGGCGCTCCTGGATGAACCCGATGACGCGTTGCCAGAGCACCCATCTCCCTGATGAGAGGCTGTTGATCTCCAGGTCATGCGCCAGAATCGTGGTGGCGCCGGAATTGCCGAGGCCGGGGAGGACGAGGGCTGCGGCAAAGCCGATAGCCATTGCGGTCAAAACATGGAGCCAGACACTGCGTAGCGGTGTGATCAGCGTCGCGAGTAACGCGAAGGCAAGCAAAACGGATATGATTCCGCCACGGCTTGCACTCCAGAAAAGGACGGTCCAGCCTGAACAGAGGAGAACATATCCCCGGGCGCTCTGTCGGTCAAAAGAGGGGGAGCCGGCAATCCAGCCTATCGACAGAGCGATCGCGATCGCGGCTGAGAACCCAAAAATCCTGATATGGATGAAGCCGGGTATCCGGGTCCCTTCGAAAGCGTCTCGAAAGACAAGATCAGCCGTCATCGACAGGAGCAGTGCAAGAATGAGCCCGGTTGCGAGTGCCCGCAAAAGGCGGGCAGCAAAGGCGTCACCAACTCTGTAGTAGAGACGTGTTGCGGCGAGACCCGCGAGGATAAAACCGCTCAGCTCGACGAGTTTCAGAAGCCCGTAAATCCTGTTCTCTGCGAAGATCAGTGTAACAAGGGCCGCCCAGAGAAGGAGGCCACAGAGGATCAGGACGGCTGGGCGCTTCGTCGGAGACCTCGGGGACGCAGAGTGGGTAGCCAGGAGCCACAAGATCAGTAGTCCCAGGACCGCGTAATGAATGCCCAAGATGGCGATGATGGTGCCATTCTGGCCGGGAGCGATCAGCTCGGGCAGCAACGCGAAGAGGGGCCATGCACCGAAAACCAGGGGCAGGATATCGGCAAGACGTCGTGTTTGTGCGACCATAAGATACCCTTCCTGTAGGTCCTGACCCGGTGTGAGGTGATCGCGGCTTCGGGCCCAAAACCCCTCTGGACTGGGTACACTGTCACATATCTCACCTGATCGGTGAATCTGGAAAGCCGTGCCTTGATATGCTCGGTCGATGCCCCTGACCAGATCACGCATTTTCCCGGCGACAGCTTTGAGGTCCCGGGGCATCGGGGCTTGGTTTTTAACGAACCTGATATCAACAGGCGCAGACAGCCCTTTAACGGCAGACACACTGCCCGCGCGTCACGGTCCCAAATCGACCCCTCGGCGCAACGGCGGCCGCCGGCGGTGATCTGCTGAGCGGGGGATTGCCGGTCCCGACCCGGGCGCCGCGCTGCCCTTTTTTTCGCCGCATTCCCGAAATAGCCCCGTGGAGAAGATCTCCTGACGCGGGGGATCGGGATACCCTCAAACCACTCTGCGAGGACCGTTTCGATGAAGAGCAACCTGAAGAAGTCCGTGGCTGTCATCGCACTTACCGCCATGACGGCGATGCCGATCGCAACCGGAGTCAGCCTTTTGATGGCCGATACCGCACAGGCGAAGGGCAATGGCGGCCAGGGCAACGGGAACGGCGGCCAGGGCAATGGGAGCAGCCAGGGTCGTGGCGACGCCGACGCCGCGGAGCGCGGTGGTCCGCCCGAGGGACGCGGCCAGGGCCGCGCCAAGGCGCGCGGGCCCGGCGCCGCTGACGAGGAGAGCGGCAGCCGTGGTCGAGGCGCGATGGCCTCCGCGCTCGGCTACCTGAACGCGGCCCATGCCAGCCCGACGGGGCGCGCGAACGCCGCGCCGAACAGCATGCCGGGGATGCTCTACAGCTACGAGCAGACAGGCGGCGTGACCGCTGTTCAGATCGCGTTTCTGAACGATCTGAAAAGCCAGATCGTCGGTGATCTCGAAACGGGCCTGCAAGATCTCGTCGAACAGCAGCAAGACCTCGAAGCTCTCCTAAGTGATCGCGTGCGTCTCGCTGAACTGGTCGGAAACCTCGAAGACGGTGAGGCTCTCGAGCCGGGAGATGATGGGTTCGCTCCTGAGCTCGATATCAATGGTGATGGGGTTCTGGATCAGCGCGACATTTCCGAGATTGATGACAATGACCTCGATGCCGACGGGGACCTCGATCAGGCAGACCTCGACATTTTCGACGCGTATGACGTCGATGCGGACGGGGACCTGGACGCAGACGACGTTGCCGCGCTAGAGAATCTGGAGGCTGCCTATGCTGCCCTCGGCGCGATCGGCGATGGCCGGGCGCTGACCCTGACCGCGGATGAGCTTGACGAGCTGAACCGGCTTCTCGATCTCGACGAGAGCTGAGCGAGGCAAACGGCGAGACACGCGTGGTCCCGGCGCAGGCGGGCGCCGGGCGATATGTGCGGAAACCCGTGCCTGAACCGCCTGCCTGGTGGCCTGGATGGCCGAGCGCCGAGCCTGTTAGCGTTGTGTTCCGGACAAGGCGGTCGGTCTTGAGATCACAAGCCAGTTCAGGAACTGCGAGACGCTGTCCACCTGGTCGTCGTGGCGCCCATTTGGAAACAGGGCCAGCTCGCGCCGGAGCTCGGCCAGCCAGGGTGCATCCCGCGGCAGGGCGATGCGCCCGGCCTCGATGACCGGGGTCACCGCCATGAGGCGGGTTTGTTTGTCGTACCGCGGCACGATCCCGCGGATGTTGAACCGCGTTGTCTGCTTCAGGTCCTGGATCAGCTGTACACCCGACCCGGCGCTCTCGATCAGGATGAGGCTCGGGCTCCAATACCCGGCATGCGTAATGAGCTGCCTTCGAAGCTCAGGGAACTCCAGCTTTCGCCGGAACACGTCGAGCAGCCAGGCCTCATGGTTCCGCCTGACCAGCCACGTGGTGCACACGGAGTAGTCATTCGCTTCCTCTGCCTTCGAGGCCGTGTCCCAACTGTGAACCAGCTGGTCGCCGGGGCCGCGCTCAGGCGGCGTATCGTAGCTCGGAAACCATTCCCACTTGACGAGGCCGCCGCCCAGCGGCGCCGGGCGTTGCTGGTACTGGGCCGCGAAGACGTAAGAGCCCAGTTCCGCGCGCCGACGGTCCAGCAGTTCCTGAGGCAGCCGCTCGGGGTGCAGGAGATCTCCTTCCCGGCGCATGATCCGCCGCCCCTCACCTAGAGCGATCACGGTCGGCTCTTCCGCGATCGCCTGGAGGTCGAGGTGCACCCAGCCGCCCTGTGCCAAAAGGACCCCCGCGAGGTCCTCCTCGTGGACTCTTTGCTGGATCAGGATGATCGGGCCGGTCTTCGGATCGTTCAGCCGGCTCAGCAGGGTAGAGCGGAACCACTCGATGACGGCCTGCCGCTTTACCTCCGAGGCGGCGTCCTCCGGCTTGTGCGGATCGTCGATCACGATGATGTCGCCCCCGCGCCCGGTCAGCGCGCCCCCGACCGAGGTCGAATAGCGCCCGCCCCCGAGCGTGGTCTCGAAGTCGCTCCGCGCACTGCGCCCTTTCGCGATCCGCGTGCCTCGAAAGCAGGACCGGTACCAGCCCGACTGCATGATTTTTTGGGAGTCGAGAGCGAACTTTTCCGCGAGGCTGTCGGCGTAGGACACCGCAAGCACTCGTTTCCTGGGGTTGCGTCCGAGAAGCCAGGCCGGGAAAGCCACCGAGGCCGAGATCGATTTCAGGCACCTGGGCGGCATGGTGATGACCAACCGCGTGATCTCGCCGCGCTCGACCTGCGCGAGGCGATGCGCGATTGCGTCGATGTGCCAGTTGTGAAGATACGTGCTGCCCGGGTCGACGGCCTCGAAGCTTTTCTGGATGAAGCTCGAGAGGTCGTTGCGCAGAAGCGCGCCGAAGACGTCATGGAGGGTCTCATCCGGCGTCATGGCCGCCCCCGTCATCAGCAGGGCCACCGGCCTCGGTCTGCCCGCACCCCTGCCTCTGCCTGAACCGTTCCAGGATCTCGTGGTCGGTGGATGTCAGGCTGCGTGCTTCGGTGACCAGGTCTTCGTCGTCCAGCTGATGGGCAAACTGAAGGAATCGATCGATTGCGCGCGGGTCGCCTTCGAGAGCCTTTTCGCGGAGTCGCAGTAACGCTGCCATCCGCGCCGTCACCTTTCGGGGTCTGGCCCCCTGGGTCACGGTCGTTTTTTCGGTGAGCGCCTCGCGGAGCTCGGTCTTGAAGTTTCGTGCACCCTTGGGACGGCCCTTCCTGTTGCCGGACTGCCCCTTCCGGAAACGCGTGTGTTTCGGTGGCCGGCCGTAGCCGATCTTGTATTCATCATCCCCATCGCTCATTGGGGCGTCTCCCCGTTCTTCTCGAGCTCGGAGAGCTGGCTGCGGCGGAGGGTCGGAAGATTTTCCCGTCCGAGCCGCTCCGGGGTCGCCCGCCGGCCACTGCCGGCAATGACGCTGCTCTCCTCATGGACGAGTCCCGGGCCTGGAAACCCGAAAAACTGGATGCTTTGCACGAGCCTCCGGATCTGGCGGTCATCACGGGTCAGCGTGTTGCGGGAGGATTGTTTGCGGTCGCGGAGGGCGACGCTTTCGAACCTGGTAGCCATGGGTAGTTTTCCTTCGGCCGAGCGCGCAGGGAACTGCACGCGCATGTGACGGCGACAACCGTTCAACTTCGGGTTTTAGGTTTGTCCGCAGCCGCCTTTTCCCAGGCTTGCTGCCTTGCTCCTTCCGGAGCTTGCCGCCACGGGCCCATCCAGGCTGTGGACTTGCGCAAGTGTGCACGGTGGCCATCCAGCCTGTCTCCCCGGCGCACTTGCACATCCGGAAGACCTCCCGCAACTACATGGTGCGGAAACCTGGCATCGAACGTCAACATCTTTCTTCAGTATCCAGCGCCGAGCCTTTGGGTCGAGCGCATGGCGCTTCGGTCGTCGCGCCTCTCGCGCCCGATGGCGCGGCAGGCGAACGGAGCTACGATGACAGTCTTGGAACGGCGTGCAGCTCATCCAAAGCCTTGGCACCAGGCCTGGGCCTTGTCGCCCGCTTGCTCTCCCGCAGCGGCCGGAGGAGCCTAGGGTCCCGGCACCTCGGGCATGATGTCGACCGGCGTGACGGTCATGTTATCGATCGACCAGCCTTCGCCCGGGTATGGGGAATCGCCGCCGCGCCCGAACCCGATCCGCGTCTCGGGCGTGGGATTGCGCACGACGACCTGCATCCGGTAGGTGCTCTGCCGGTCGACGTTCGAGCGAAGCGCATCGCGCCCGGTCGTCGCGCCGTTCTCAGCGGTCGTGTTGGCCGTCTCGATGCGCTGCTGGATCGCGGCATCGTCGGAGATCCGTTCGTGATCCATGAACTGGTAGGCGACCCGCCCGGCTTCGTGGTCGTTGACCAGCGTCCCGTCGATCCGGCCATCGCGGATAGAGGTGGCATCGAGCATCTCGCCGTTCACGAACACCCGGAAATCGTCGTGGCGCTCCATCTTGCCGATCGCGGTCATGTCGAACTCGACGACGGCGAATTCCGTTCCCGGCTCGAAGGCGAAGGTGTTCGAGAGCACCTCTTCGCCGCTCTGGTCGTAGAACGGGCCGAGCGCGTCGGAGATGAGCGGATCCGTGTAGGAGGTGATCGCGGTGCCCCAGCTTGCGAACCCGTTCGAGAAATCGAACGCGGTCTCGCTGGAAGGTTCCGCCGGCACGACCACCTGCTCGGACATGGAGGTATCGATGTCCGTGGTCAGGCTGCCGATACCGGGCGTGACCGCGGCGAGCACGGCCATGCCAAGCCCAACCACGCTGGCCGAGAGCACCACCCAGTCGGCGGTGATCGAGCCGTCTTCGGCACGCACGAACTTGATGACCGCGGTCTTTAAACTCAATGATCTTCTCCGTTAGCGGCGAATTCATCGGTCAAGTTTGCAGAAAATTATGCGTTTTTAGTGGAACGGATGTGACGGCCTTGACGCGATCGGCCGAATGTCAGCCATTCCCTTGGGGGCGCATCGGGGGTGTGGACCGAAAGTGACCGCCTTGCCGGCCCCGGTCGGGGGCGATGGCAATGCAGGCTGCGTATGAACAGGAGGGGGCGCGTGGTGTCACGCGGGCCCCCTCCTTGGTCTACGCACGGAGGACTGGTACAAGGCCCCGCGCGCGGGCAGCGGCCCGCACACGGACAGGGTCAGGGAACGCCGTCAGAAGGAGTAGGCCGTCGTCCCGAAGCCCGAAAGCGCGCTGTCGATGTCGGTCGACAGGTTGCCGACGCCACCGGATACAGCGGCAAGAACGGCGATCCCGAGGCCCACGATTGCCGCGGTCAGAACGACCCAGTCGACCGTTACGGCGCCGGACTCGTCATTGTTGAAGGTCTTGATCAACCGGATCAGTTTCATGTTCGTCTCCATTGCAGCAGGACAGGCTTTCCTGTCGGCACGGAACAAGCAATGACAGCAGTTTGTGACCGGAAAAGGGCACCAAGCGTTCTTCTTTAAGTGGAATCATGGGCAATATGGACACGGACCCCCGGCGTCGTCCTTGCCCGGGGCAGGTATGGGCCATGCCTTTTGGGAAGGGTTGCAGAATTCCCCGCGGTTCGCCTTTGCGTCCAGGGGGGCGGGAACCCGCACTTGTGGCGCCCGTGCCTTGGCGGGGACGACTCGAAGGCTCGATAACGCAGGTCACCGCTCCTCTGCCGCGGCAATCTCCACGATCCGCCGCTGGCTTCCCCGGGCATGGCGGGCCTGTCGCAAGCCCATCCGTATTTGCGAGACAAGCCGACGCAGGCGGTATCGGCGGCGCTGGGCGGCTGGCAGGTCCGACATGCTCGGCCGGTCGACCTGGCCTATGGATGAGGAGACCGCGATCGGCGAGGTCATCCCGTGGCGTTCGCATTGGTCGAGCTGGATCGCCAGCGCCGGATCGGCCTGCCAGGACGTCAGCTCGTAGGCCGCGCAGATGACGGCGTCCGCGAGGCCGGGCGCGAGATCCGTTCGTGCCAGCAACTTTGCAGCGCCGGAGGGCCGCAGCACATAGGCCGCGGCGCCGGTCCGATCCTGCCAGAGCCGCCGCATCGGTGCCGCGGGGTGCGGGGAGCGGGCCATCAGCTTCTTGCGGCCGCGTTCCTCGAGCGTGACGTGCTCGGCCTCCTCCAGCGAGGCGACAGCGTCGAGAAAGCGGGGCACGCGAGGCATGAGCAAGGCATCGTCTTCCAGGACCAGGTGCGGGGCGCCGCTGTGCAGAACCTGCCGCCAGGCCGCGCGATGGGAGGCCAGCGCCGCCATCTCGGTGACGCGCATCGGGCGTTCCCACCGCGTCCAATAGGGATCGTCGGCAGGTGGCAACAGGGTCTCGGCCGTGACCGCCGGCAGGCGCTCCCAGCCGATGCTCAGTCGGTCGAGCTGCCCTGCCATGAAGTCCATGCGGGCCTGCGCATCGTCGAGATTTATGACGAGGGCCTTCATCCCTTGCGCGCCAGCGGATCGCGCAGGTCACCGGCAAAAACCGCCAGGTAGTCGTTGACGATCTGCTCTTCGCTGAAGAGCTCCGCGAGGCGCCGGTGACCGCCGGCGACCAGGCGCTCGGCCAGCGCGCGATCGTCGCGCAGCCGGATCAGGGCTGCCGTGAACGTATCGAGATCGTCGATATCGGTCATCAGCCCGTTCCGCTCGTCCTGCATGAACCACGACGGCCCCTCGCTCCGTGTCGAGACGACCGGGACGCCGGCCTGCCAGCCTTCGAGCACGACGTTCCCGAGTGGTTCGTGACGTGACGGCATGCCCAGGGCATCGGCGGCCGCGATATGGTGGATGGGCTCGTCGACCCAGCCGATGAAACGGGTGCGGTCGGCCACGCCCTCGGCGGCGGCCAGCTCCTCGAGCGCCGGGCGCTCTTTCCCGTCGCCGATCAGCCAGAGCCATGCCCCGGGTATCCGCGCCGTCGCGCGGATCAGCATGTCCATCCCCTTGCGCCGCACGAAGCGTCCGGCGCCACATATCAGGAAGGCGTCCTCGGGGGTGTCATGGGCTGCCCGCGCGACGGGGGCCGGCGTCACGGGCCTGGCGAAGTTCGAAATCGTCAGCATCGGTTTCGTCCAGCCCATCTCGCGGCAATGACGGCCGATGTCCGGGGTATTGCCGATCAGCGCGTCGCAGCGCTGGAAGTGGCGCAGATGACGCGGGAAGTCGCCGAGACGCGCGATCTTGACCGCGCCCTCCCAGTCGGGGATCAGCCGCGCCGCCCGCGGCATCCAGGCCATGATCCCGTCCGGTTGCCACTCCCGGCAGAGCCGCCGCACGCGCCATTCCAGAAGCGGTGCGGAGAGCGAAAGACGCCGGTAGTCATTCAGGATCACCGGGCCGAGCGCGGCGACCGCCTCCCCCCAGCTTCGGTTCGGGCGGATCACGAAACGCTGATTGACCCCGCGGCGCGCGAAGGCCGTGGCGAGGTTCACGAAGAAGCGCTCCGCGCCGCCTTCCTTGCCGAAGTGCAGGTGCAGGATCTTCGGTGCGCCGCTCATTGCCCATGCCCCCGGGCGCGGTGCCAGTGAAGCGCCGCGCGATACCGCAGCTGGTAGCCGAGACCGCGGACGAGCCGGGCAAGCCCGCCGCCCCCGGCCGCGCGCCGGGCCGTGCCGATCGTGCCCGTCGCGGCCTGCTGGTCGCCCACCGTGATCGGCGGAGGCAGGACGAGCGCGACGCGCAGCCCGGTCTCCCAAAAGAATTTCTGATCCTCGTCGACGGGCCGGAAGAAGGGGACAGCGCGGCGCGCGAGATGCGCCGCCGCCGCCCGGGTCAAGGCATAGCCGATCATGCAGGTGGGGACGCGGTAGGGGATGACGAGGTCATGGTTCGGGCCGTGTGGGCGATGCCGCACTGTCTTCGGGGAAGCATCGAAGGAAAAGAGCTTCACCATGTCCCAGTCACGTCCGCCATCTGCGGACAGCAGCTCCAGCACCCGGCCGAGGTCGTCCGCCGCCTCGAAATCATCCTCGAAGACGATCCCTCCGGGCGCATCGCCGGCCGCGATCCGCTCCCACGCGGCGATGTGGCTGAGATAACACCCGATCTCCGGGCGCACCAGCGGGTGGCGCGCGCGCCTGCGATTTGTCTCGGCGTCGTAGACGCGGGCGATTTCGTCCTCCGGCAACTCCCAGCCATTGACCGCCTCGATCCGCTCATGGGCGATGCCCTGCGCGGCCAACGCCGCGGCACTGTTCTGCATGCGCGCCGTGTTGGCGGCGAGGTTAATGACGTAGGAGGGCCACATGGGGTTGCCTTGTCTGCGAGACCGGTTTGCGTGTCACGGAATATTCGTCGCCGCCTGCCGCATAAACTAGCGGGAGTGCAAGCTCAGCACCTGAACATCCAAAAAGGGAACGGAGCCTCAGCCGGTGGTATCTCTCTCGAAATCGGATTAGCCGCTCACCTTGTTGACAGCATCTGGGAGAGCTGTGTCGTGTTTTTGATATCCGGTCCGGACCATGAGGACATTCTTGAAGCGTTCTCCGGCTTTCTCATACCCTTCGCTTACCAGGTATTCGATTAGTTCGGCGATCTTTGGCGCGCCGACAATATGTGGGTGCAGTTCCACAAGGATTGCCCGAACCTTCGCGAGATCAGCGGCCGGCAGCAAATCTGTTTCGGCGCCCTCGACATCCATGACAATGATGTCCGGTTCATGACGCATAATCACGTCGTTAATCGCGTCACTCTCAACTTCGATCTCGGAAGCCTCCAGATCCCGATCGATGAGCGAGGATGAGATGATGTTTTCGTTCTTGAAGAAACGAATTGGTGTGCCATCGACGGTGACGGCTTTCATCTCCAGCCTGGGCTCGAGTCCGTTCAGCGCGTAATTTCCATGGATAATGTCCTTCAGAACTGGATTGGCTTCATAGGACAGCACCTGGCCCTCGCCCGCCAAGCGAGTACACAGCAAGCTTATGAAGCCGATGCCGGTTCCGATTTCCAGGACACGGCTATGCGGACGAACCACCTCGCGCACGAGCTCTCGCTCGCCTTGTTCGTAGGTGCCTTTGAAAAGCATGTTTCGGACGAACTCGGGCAACGTATCCGCGCGCGAGTTCAACTTGATACCGTCGAGCTCGACGACCCTCGTGCCTATCATGCTGTGCCAGAAACGTCTGGCCGATCTGAAAGAAAGCCTAATCTTACTGCTCCTGTCTTTGCTTGCGAAGCTGTCCTGGATACCGTTAGCACTCTTTCTTAGGTGATGCATCACTGTAAAAAATTTTCTCAATTGCAGCCAAGCTTATAATCCTTGGGGTAATTGTGCTTCCAGAATAATACGCTTCAACTATTGGGCATCAAATATCCATAGGACTCTAAATGATAATCTGTCATCTCCTGAAGGCGTACATTATCCTTTGAGACATTTTCTTGAATTTGTTCTTCAATAAACTTCAGGTCCTTATGCAAAATCCTATTCTTAACCGTTCTCGGAAGGAGTTTTGAAAGAGAAATCCGCACTACCTCGCGGAGGCCGGGCACGCCAAGTGCAGCGTATGCATTTCCTGGCAGGGGCTTGCCTAGTAAATTGAGCCTACGGAAGAGCCTATGTACACAATATAAATCATACCTACCGGTGTTCAAATTAGCTTTCTCGTTCTCTATATCCATTTTCGAAATTCCCATAAATGAAAAAATTTCATTTAAAGCTGTATTTGTATTTCTGAATATATTTTCAGCTGGCATGACGAGGACACGGTCTTTTCCAAAGCTTTTCTTGTACCAATCCACTAAGGCAGAAAAGCAATAGTATTCGATTTGATGCTGTGAAAATTGATCTGGATTTCGCGGAATTAGAAAGTCCTCTAAGCGCGCAGTTCCAGCGTATCTGACTAAATAATCAGAATATGTCGAAAGTATCATTTTTCGCTGCTCTCTGATTATAATTAAAATCCTGGCATTGGGAAACGACTTGTGAATACGGTTGGCGATTATCGAGCCCTGTATGCCCCCACTGAAGGGATGTCCAGCCCAAGACTCGTTAGAAATCGCAAGCTTCTTACCAATTTTCTTAGAATAATTATTGCTAGAAAATTTCTTGAGATCTCTTTCCTCAGTTGCAAAGGGGCAAACTGACCAGCCGCTAGCCATTTTATCATTAAAAATCCAACTTCCAGATTTAAAGTAATAGTTTTCCCCAGTGCCGTGATACTGAGATATGGATCTGTCGCGTATTACTTCAATTTCTGGATGATTGCCTGAGAATAGGGCGGACTGCAAAAGAGAACTGGCCGCTTTAGCATACCCGATATGAATGAGCAAATTGTCATCAAAAATATCGCCTCTGGATCCTTCGTTGGCGGCAGTGTTCATGATCATACATATTTCCAGTCGTTGACGGCCTCTACTATTAGTCTTACCCCCTCCTCTTAGTTCATGACGGGTCTCAAAGCCACAGCCAGTCTAGGCGGCCACAAACGGAAGCATCGGCCTCATTTAGCGATGACTGTTGAAGACGGTGGTTATGTATGTCTTCACGCGAAAGAGTTCCTGTGCTCTCTTTCCGAAGAGACAATGGATTCCGGTAATCAATTAGGCTCAAAATGATCGCAAGAACGGGAAGGTTACGGCGACCGCGACGGGAGTGGGGAAGGGTTGCCAATGTCATTTGTGGCGTCAAGGCGCCTCTTTTGGCTCGTCGCTCCGACCGCAGTTGCCCACTTGATAGAATGTCTCTCCTCACACCGAAGTCGGCTTCAAGTCTACAGGGTCAAATACTTAATAACGCTCGCGCCTACCAGCCCCGAACGGGTCCCGGAACGAATCCGCAGGGGCTCAGATGCGCACAGACCGCGTAGCATGCTGGCTTCCCTCGCAGCCCCCCCGGCGGGCTTCGATGCAGGCGACGGTCACGTGTGCCTGCTCTGATGCCGGGTTGGCCTTGCGCCCGGGCGCGATATGGCCACTGTTCTGACGCCGGTTCCCGGGGCGGGGGGAGTGTCCCGAGACCATGCGCGGACCGGCAGCGGGGGCGCTTGGCGGCGCTGTCAATCGGCGGGTTTGCGCCGCCGCAGCATATTCTATTTCCGGGGGTGGACCTGTCCTGTGTCTCCGCGTTACTTAACTTCAGCTAAAGCCGTCCGTCACGAGAGGTAGGGTACTGTCATGTTTCTGGTGTTGTCCTACCTGCTGATCTTCGCCGGCTCGGCGCTGATATGTGCGGTGGTGATCCAGAAGGGCAAGCGCCACAGGGTGCTGTCTGGGCGGGCAACGGACATATCGGCGGTTCAGGCCGCGCATACCGCGCCGACGCCGCGCGTCGGGGGGCTGGGCCTGCTGGCGGGGGTGCTCATATCGATCCCGCTGGCACCGGCGCCGCTGCGCGAGAACTACACGCTGTTCGCGGTTTCGCTGGGTCCGGTCTTCGCGGCCGGCTTCGCCGAGGACCTACGCTTCGCGGTCAAGCCCGCTTGGCGGCTGGCCGCGGCTGTGCTCTCGAGCGTCTTGGCGATCGGCTTGCTCGGCATGTGGATCCCGCGTGTCGGGATCCCGGGGCTTGACGTGCTCGTGGCCTGGGCGCCCGTCGGGATCCTCTTCACCCTGTTCGCGGCGGCCGGGGTCTGTAACGCGTTCAACCTGATCGATGGCCTCAACGGGCTTGCCGCCGGGACCGGCGTGGTCACCGCGGTCGGGCTCGCCGTGATCGCCCGCGCCGCCGGTGACCCCATGATGGCGGAACTGACACTGATGCTTGTCGCCGCCCTGATGGGCTTTCTCGTGTTCAATTTCCCGAAGGGCAGGATTTTCCTTGGTGATGCCGGGGCCTATTCGCTCGGGCACATGCTCGCCTGGTTCGCGATCGTACTGATGGTGCGCGTCGAGACGCTGAGCCCGTGGGCGGTTGTCCTGGTCTTTTTCTGGCCGATCGCGGATACGTTCCTGGCAATCTACCGGCGGCGCCGGGGGCAGCGTCCGGCCGATCAGCCGGACCGGCTCCACTATCACCAGCTGGTCATGCGCGCGCTCGAGATACTCTGGCTTGGGCGTGACAAGCGTCACCTTGCCAACCCGTTGGCCACGGTCGTGATGATGCCGCTCATCATCGCGCCGGTGGCCTCGGGCGTCATCCTCTGGGACAGTCCGCTTGCCGCGTTCCTGGCATTTGTCGGCTATGCGGTTTCCTTCGCGCTCAGCTATGTTCTTGGCCTGCGCCTCGCGCAGTCGCGGCTGTTCCGGCCCGGTGACGGGGCAAATGGCCAAGGCCGCGCTGGCGAGGGGCTGCACGGCAGTTCGGCCTGAGGCGGCAGCGACGCCGCCGGGCCGCGGTTGCGCCCCGCATATCCATCCGCCAGAGAGATCGCCGGGATCCCGGCTCACTCGGACCCGGCGTCTCCGATATCCTCGGCTACGGTCTGCAAGCCGCTGGCGGCGGTCGTGAGTCCCAGGGCCATGCGGAGAACCTCGTTGAACTGCGAGATCGGGCGCTTGCGGATGAAGACGATATCCCCCGGCCGCAACTCGAAGCTCTCGGCCAGCGCGGCGCGCAGCACGTCCCGCATGTCGAGATGGTAGGCGGTAAAGACCCGTCCCGCGCCCCGCAGGACGTAGATGTGGCCGAAATCCGCTTCGTTCGTGGGACGCGCGGCATTGTCGAAGAGCGCTTCGGACAGGGTGGTGCGCTGCACCGGTTGAACCTCGACCCGCGCCGGACGGCCGACCGTGCCGATGACGAGGGCCGTGTTCCGCGCATAGACGAGATCGTCCACGATCACGTGGTCGCCGGGTTTGAGCCAGTACTGGCGGCCGGGCGCATCCAGCAGCACGTCCTGCGCCGAGAGCCGGTATGCGCGGCCATCGCGGTGGAGCCGCACAAGCATGTCCCGGTTGCGGTCGGCCTCCAGCCCCTGCTGGCTGAGGAGACGTCGCAAGTCGAGGCCCTGATCGGTTAGGGTAATTTCGCCGACGCCGGTTGCGCCGACTCGTGTGAAGGTCACGAATTGCGAGTCGAACCGCTCGACCGTGAGTTGGAATGCCGGTTGGCGGGACAGGCGCTCGACGATGATCCGGTCGCCGTCCAGAACAGGGAAGTTGTCGCGGTTCGCGTCCAGCAGCACGCTTCGGGCCCGCATCTGGTAAATCTCGGCGCCACGCTCCAGCCGGACCAGGTAGTCACGGTCGCGGCTCAGGCCCGGGTTGAGCTGTGCCAGCAGCCGGTCCATGGTCAATGGGTCCGTCGTGATCGGCACGAGCCGTGAGCCCAGATCCCCGGTGACCAGTGCGCTCCGCGCCTTGAAGCCGGTCACGTCGACGAGGATCTCGGTGGTCAGCCCGGCACGCAAGGCCTCTTGCGCTATGCGTGGTTGCAGATCGGTCACGGCCAGCCCTGCCACCTCGACCGCGCCGATGTTGAGCAGGGTAACCGTGCCGTCGGTCTTGACCTCGGCCTGGCGGGTCACGAGGCGCTCGGTGGTCATGCCGTCCTCGCTGACCGGGACCATGCGGCTGATCGCAAGGACGTCGCCGGCCCCGATGCGGTAGTCCGGGGAAGCGATCCTGGGGAAAGGACGTTCCATCACCTCGCTGGCCAGGCGGTCCGATGTGCTGACAAGGGCGGCCTCGATCGCGTTGCGCGCGGCCAGCACCGTGCGGCCCGCGACGGTCACCTGCTGACCTTCGGCCAGTTCCACATACCCGCCTTCCGCGACCGTCAGGCTGCGCGAGATCACCTGTTCGCGTTCGATGCCGTCGGCGTCGATCTCGAAGGTCAGGCGATCGAGCCGCAGAACGTCGCCGATCCCGAGCACGTAGTCGAAACGCCTGTTGGCAGGCGGCGGCGCCGGGCGAATGGCATCATCCTCGTTGACGATCCGGGCCGCGCCGCCGTTTGGGCCGGCGAGAACGACCCGGTTTTCGAAGGGGGTGGCGTTGGCGCGGCGCAGGACCTCCGGGGTTATGGCCAGCGCGGTCACCGCGTAATCGGCCTGAACCGTCTCACCGGTCGGGCTGGGACCCTTGAAGCTGGGCTGACGCAGCACGAGATCGCTACATCCCGCCATCAGGACTCCGCTGACCGACAGCACAACAAATATGCGCAACTTCGTCTCCTTCGTCGTCAGGCCAGCACCAGGCCGCCTGGAATTTCGGGGTGGCGGGCGCGAAGCGTGGCGACCGTGGCGGCGTCGTTGCGGGTCGTTTGGCCTGTCTGCGCCAGCACCACGAAACCGGCGCACTCCGCCAGCAGGCTCTCGGTGATCGCGGTGCCCTCTGACGGCGGCGGGCAGAACAGGACCAGCCGGCCGTAATGCGATGCCAGCGTGTGCAGCCTTTTGCGAAGACCGTCGGTTTCGCCCGGCCGGGCCGGCGGATCGGGCCATGCCAGGTCTGGCCCGTCGCCGAGGCTGCAGACCGTCCAACCGGGGCCGTGCGATTGCCGGTCGCCGGGGGGGCTGCCCAGGACGCGCTCCGCGGAGAGGTCGACGAGACAGACGCCGCCCGCCTCTGTGTGCAGGATATCGGCCAGCCCGAGCGCGGCGTTTTTGGCGAGCGGATGAATCCCTGCCGGGATGAGCGCGAGATGTTGCCCCGCCGCCGGGGCGTGCCGGGCCGCCATGTCTGCCAGACCGTGCCGCGGGCAGCCGCGCACCCTGTCGAGCCAGGCGTCGGGGCCGGGGCCGCGAAGCCTTCGGAACCCCGCGTCGAGGTGGACAACATCCGGCATGCCGGTCGCGTCCGCGACCGCCCGCGCCGAGTGCAGGGTGCCTTGCCGCACCGACAGGAGCAGCGCCGCCCCGGTACCGCCGACCGTCCCGAGCACGAGGCCAAGGGCCGCGATGAGCGCCGTGCGCGGTGCGGCCGGTTCGATCGGGGGTATGGCAGTCTCGATCATTTCGCCACTTTCCACGGCAAAGCCCGACGAAAAGGACTCGGTCTCGAACTGCTTGATCATCGCCTCGTAGATCGCCTCGTTGACCTTCAGTTCCCGGCGCAGCTCTTCCAGCTCGGTTGCCGCTTCGGCGTTGTCGCGCGCGTCCTGCTCGAGGCGCGAGATCGAGCGCTCGATCACCTGGTCGCGCGCGGCGAGATCCCGGCGCAGCGCCGCGATCTCAGGCTGCGCGGGCAACCGCCAGCCGGCCTCGTCATTGGGCCAGCCGAGACGGCGGCGAAACTCCAGCGAGGCCGCGATGGGATGAAGTTTCATGAATGCGTCTCGCGCCGCGTTGTCGAAGGTCGCGCCGGATTCGGCCATGCCGGCCAGCGCGGTCAGCGCCGCGCCGGTCTGGGCGATGTCCTCCCGCGTCTTGCGCAGCGAGACGAGTTGCGCGGAGGATTGCGCCAGCTCTTCGGTCGAGCGCAGGTTGTTGGCAAGCGAATAATCCTTCAGCGCCTGGGCTGAGCCGTCGAGCGCGACGCGAACTTCGTAGAGTTCCTGTGCAAAGTAGTCGAGCTTCTCACGCGCCTCCTCGCGGCGCATGCGGAAGAGATCCTCGAGCACCTGCCGCACGACGAGATTCGCGATCTCGGCGGCGCGGTCCGGGTCGGGATGGACGACCGTCAGCGTGATCACCCCGTTATCCTTGAGCTCGATCGTGAGGGCGTCGGCAAATCGAGCCGCGACGGCGGCCGTGATCCGGGCCGGGCCGGGTGGCGGCCCCGGGTCGAGCCCGAGCAGGTCCTTGGCCTGCGCTCGCAGCCCGGGAGGCGCAAGTGTGGGGTTGAAGACCGGGTCCTGATAGAGCCCGGCTGGCGCCGCGATCTTGTCGAGAAACGGCCGCGACAGAATCCGGTCTTCCAGCTTATCGGCCTCTGACGTGCCGCCGCGGCCGACATTGATACCGGCGAGCGAGGCCAATCCGCCAAGATCCCCGAGCGTTGCCGGCTCGGCCTCGTTCAGTTCGAAGCGGGCGCTGGCCTCGAAGACAGGTGTCGCGATCTGCGTCGCGTAGACGATGGCCGCCAGGAAAGAGGCAGAAGCGATCGCCATGACCTTTCCCTTCCGCGCCCAGATGGCGGCGAAGAGTTCGACCAGATCGATTTCGTCATCTGCCTGGGCTGGGGGGATTGATGTCACGACCGCGGCCGTCCTGTACCATTTACGCGCATACCGACTACAGGCCTGTTTCTGCCGTCCGGACCCCGCGATTGCAAGGCATAGTTGCCCCGCTGTACGCGCTGTCGCATGGCGCGATCCGGCAGGCGCCGCTTGCGACGCCGCGGCGCAATGGGGCGGAACGCTGCGTCACGCAATCCTTGCCATGCGTCATGGCCGGGGAATGCCGGAGCCCGCGAAGCGTGCATCGATGCGGTGCATCACTGCATCATGGGGTGTCAACGCTGCGCTTGCCGGTTTCCATCACCGCGCTGGCACATTACTGTGCCACGGTAAGTGGCCCCGCGATCTGCGGGCGGGATTGGCGGGCAGGGTCCGCCGGGGAAGGAGTGCAAGGATGCGCGCATTCGGCTCGCGTATGAAGAGGGTCTGGCTTGGCAGTTCCCTGGCGGTCGCCATGGCCGTCGGAGCCTTCACCGATGCGGCTTCGGCCGACCCGGTGGTCGAGAGTATCGCCCCGCGCCATGCGAATCTCGACACCGGCTACCTTTTGCCCGCGGGCAGTCTCGTGCTGGAATTCGGGTCGCATCAGACGGCGCCGGACACGGGGGCCGGGACCGGAACACAGCTTTACCACGGCGGTATCGACTGGCGCGGTGCGGGACCGTTCCAGTTCGGCGTCGACGCGCAGGTCTTCGACGATCCGCCGATCTCCGCGATCCGGGGATCCACGGAAAACGTCACCTTGCTCGGCTTCGGGGCCAACGTGAAGTACCAAATCCGCGGCGATGCGCGGATGAGCGTCTCGGCGCTCGCCGGGCTGGAATATTTCGCGATCGAGCCGGACGCGACCGCGGGGGATGACTGGGTGCACGGGGCGGCGGCGACGCTGAAACTGCCGGCGAGTTTCCAGCTCAGCCCGGAGCTGCATCTTCACCTTGTCCCCGGTGTCACGTTTTTCCCGGACAGCCTCGAGGGCTACGAATTCTTCGGCACCAACGCGCATATGGGCGCCGGTCTCACCTGGCAGCCGACCCCGCGGCTCCAGGCTTATGGCGGCGTCACGGGCAGTTTCGGGCCGGGCGGCAATACGGTGACCGCCAACGGCGGCATCGACCGCACGCCCGTCTGGACGGCGGGGCTGCGCTATGCCGTGACGCCGCGTGTCGCGCTCGACGCCTTTGCGACGAACGGGCTCGGGATGTCTCCGGCCACCGATCTGGTGACGCTCTTTCCGGGTGGTGACGAGGCTCTCTTCGGCCTGAAACTCACCTATGCACCCGGCGCCCAGGGCAGCCAGCGCCAGGCCTACGGGGCCGATCCGCTGGCGCCGGTGACGCCGCGCGACCGCCAGCTGGCGCGTGACGGCTTCACCCTGTCGAGCGCCGATACGCTGAGCCCGGGCGAGGCCCGGGCCGCGCTCGGCGGCGGGACGGATGACAATGCCGCACTCGCCCTGCAATTCAGCCCGGATCACGCGATCCAGCTCGAGGCGCTGGTCGAGGACTACGCCGAGGATGGCAGCGTCGGGCCGGACCGCAACCCGAGCGAGGATGCCCGCTACATGTTCGGCGGGCGACTGCAGCTTCTGGACCAGAATAACGGGGACGCGGTTTCGCTCTCGGCGCGGCTCCTGGCCGGGCGCGATATCGAGCGGCCGACGACCGGCGTGCTGTTCGGCGGCCTCTCCGCCAGCCGCGAGATCGGCGCGGCGACGGCGGTCACGGTCAACCCGCGCTTTGCCGTCTTCGGCGACGAGGAAATCGGCGGCCTCGGGTTGGGCCTGAATCACGTCATTGGCCGAAACTGGCAACTGATCGGCGAGATCACCCCCGTCACGGGCGGGGAAGAGGCGGTCTGGGCCGCGGGCGCGCGCTATGCGCTGGACGGCATGCCGGCGAGCCTCGATCTTTTCGCGACCAATGCCATCGGACGCCACGGACTCGGCACGCTCGTCGCGCAGGACAGCACCCGCATCGGCCTCGGCGTAAGCTTCGAGACCCGGCTTTTCAGGAACTGAAGCCTGCGTTTCATGGATCGCGCCCTTCTGCGGGCGTGGCCGGGACGGAATGACCGGGGTGTCATCTCTGCCCCGATGAAGGATTCGACAGGCTGACGTGTGACGCGGTCCCGTGGTGCCGGTCCTTTCAATTCGCAAATGCATGGAAATCCAGTCCAATCGTCCTGAAATGGAGGCACGGTCATTTCGAAATCTGACTGATTAGGATTGTTCCGAATAGTTAATGCGGGTAGGACCTTCAGGAAAATCCAGAGGCTGCCGGGCATGAACGAGATCCAGAATACGGACGACGACGAAATCGATCTGGTGGAGCTTTTCGCGGCGCTGGCCGCGCAGAAACTGCTGATCGCCGCGATCGCTTTGGTCGCCGTTCTCCTGTCCGGGGTCTATGCATTCCGGATTGCCGAACCGGAATACACCGCGGAAACGGTCTTCTCGGTCGCACGCGAGAGCGGCCCTTCGCTGCCGTCTTCGGCCCAGGGCCTGGCGGCGCTGGCCGGCCTAAATGTCGGCGGCGGCGAGAACACGCTGGTGTTCGAACGGCTCGAAGGGCGCGATTTCATTCTCGCCTCGGCTGAACCCCTCGGGCTCTACCAGGACCCGGTTTTCAATCCCGCGCTCACGCCGCCCGGCCTGAAATCGCGGATAATCGCGGGTATTCTCGGGAACGAACTGGAAACCCCTACGGCTGCCAAGATCGACGAGGCTTTGGTCAGCCGTTTCCGCGAGCGGGTGGTGGCCAGCGAAACGGAAAACGGCGCCACCGAACTGACCGTCACGCATCCGGATGCAGAACGTGCGGCGCTTATCGCGAACATGACCGCCGAGCGGCTGTTCGAGGCGATCGAAGCCGATGAGCTGGCGCGGGCCCGGCGGCAGCTGGACTATTTTTCCGATCAGCTGCTCGAGGTGCAATCCGATCTCGACGCGGCACTCGCGGCGGCGCAGGACTTCGCGGTGCGCTCAAACATCGCCTCTGAAGAGGAACTGGCGCGGAAATCCTCGCAATTGGTGAATCTGCGCGAGAACCGCAGCACCGTGCGCGCGCAACTTGCCGCGCTCGACGAGTTCAGCGCGATGTTGGCGGGGGGCGATGCCTTGTCCGAAATGCAGGTGCGCCGCCTCCAGGAACGCCTGCCCGTCGCCGAAAGCGCCGAGTTCCTGCGCACGCTTGGCGACGACGCGATCCGGGGTGATTGGCCGCGCGTCTCGGCCGAGGACGTGGAAGTGGCACGATCTGCGCTGTCGGAGCGTCTGCAGCGGATCGAGCGCAGTATCGGCGCGCTCCGCAAGGAGGCCGAGCAGGCGGCGGAGGAAGCCGCCGAAAGCACCCGGCTCGAGCGGGACGTCAAAATCGAAGAGACGACCTACGAGCTGGTGCTGGAGCAGTTCCGCCGCGCCGATTTCGCCAGCGGGTTCGAGGACGCCACGGGCGAGGTCTACAGCCGGGCCGCGCCGCCGCTGGCGCCGTCGGAACCGCGCAAGGCCCTGATCCTGGCGCTCGGTATGGTGCTCGGACTTGTCTCGGGGTCGGGGATCGCGCTGGTGCGGATGAGCATGAGCGGCCGGCTCTACACGGGCCGCGCGCTGCGCGACAGCCTGTCCCGCGAGGTCTCGGTCGTGGGGGGGCAATTCCTGGCGCGCCTGAAGGGGCGCGGCTGGGCGCAACTGGCCCGCCGCGCCGCGCAGCTGGACGACGTCGAGGCGTCGGAGTTCTGTTTCTCTCTCCAGCAGCAGGAGGCGCGACGGATCATCGTCACCGCCCTCGATGGCCCGCGGCAGGGGGGCGGGCTGGCGGCGCTGCTGGCAGACCGGTTGCCCGCCCCGGGCGAGCGCACGCTGATTTTCGACACCGAGGGTGTGATCCGGGGCGATGACGCTGGGACGGCGACCGACCTGGAAGGCATCCGGCGCTACGGCCTGGCCGCGGACTGTGATCTCTACAGGATAGATGCCGGCGACCGCGACCCCGGCCGGGTGTTCCTCGATCCGGGATTCCGCGCCGCGCTGCCGGCCGCGGTTGCGGATTACGACCGCGTCATATTCCTCTTGCCGCCGCTGCGGCGGGGCAAGTTTTTCGTCGAGGCCCTAGCCGATCACGCCGATGCACTTGTTGCAGTCGCGCGACTGGGTGTGGCCCGTCGGCCCGAACTGGACAAATTGTCTTTGCTTGCGCGAGAGGCTTCGATGCATACCTACCTCGTCACCCAACGGAGGTAACCACCTTGTTGCGCGCGCTTTCGATCGGTCTCGTCTGTCTTGGGCTTCAGGGATGCGGTGTGCTTTACATACCGCAGGCGCTGGACACGTCCGAGGCCGATACCGCCGACGCAGTCGCCGTTGACGTTGATTTCGTGGCGCTGAGCGAAGACGTCGTGATGCAGGCCAACCAGACGCCCTTTGCACGGCGGATCGTGCAGGGTGGCGACCTGGCCGGGCCCGCCCGCTTCGTGACAGAGAGCCAGGCCATCCGCGAACGCATGCCCGTCGGCGCCGAGCCGGACGTCTACACGATCGGGGTTGGGGATGTGCTGACCTTCTCGCGCATCGGAGTCCGGGTCTCGGACCAAGGGCAGATGGTCGATACCGTGCTGACCCGCGAATTGCCCGTGCTGCCGGGGGGCTATATCAGCCTGCTCGAGGTCGGCCGCGTCTATGTCGAGGATCTCACTATCCGCGATGCCCAGGACAGCGTGAGCGAGGCGATCCTCCGCGCTGGCGAAGACCCGCGCTTCGAGCTTTCGATCACGGGCTTCAACTCTCAAAAGGTGCTCGTCGGTGGCGAGGTTTCGGAGCCGGGCGCGTACCCAGTGACCAGCCGGCCGCTGCGCCTGTCCGAACTTCTCCTGATTGCGGGTGTCGGGAACGGCGAGAAATCCGCGGATGGTGGCGAGACCAGCGCGCCCACCGCCAAGCCGACCTACCTGGTGCGGCTGCTGCGCGGGGACACGGAATACCGCAGCTCGGTGGAGCGGATCCTGCAGCGCCGCGGGACGGGTGCGGTCTATCTCAGGCCCGACGACAAGATCCTCGTCGAGCGGCTCACCTATCGTCCGGAACATGTTCTGATCGCCGGCGAGGTCAGCCAGCAGCAGATCTTCCCGATCAATGCCGATACACGTCCGAGCCTCGCGACGGCGCTTTACGCCACTGGGGCGATCGACCTCGAGAACTCGAACCCCGCGCAGATCTATCTGTTCCGGGGACGTGAGCCGGTCACGGCCTATCATCTCGACGCCTCGGACCCGCTGCGGCTCTCTCTCGCGTCGGAATTCGAGCTGCGGCCGGATGATATCGTCTTCATCGCCGCGCAACCGCTGACCAACTACAACCGTACGCTGCGCCGGCTTCTCGGGACCTACGAGCTGTCCAACGTGATCGAAGATTGATCTTCGGCCTGGCGGGCGCTAGGCCCTGATCCATCAGTATCTTGGTCAGGGCGGAACGGTCGGTATGCGCAGGATCTTCATCACCGGAACCGCAGGGTTCATCGGCTTCCATCTCGCGCGGCGCCTGCTGGAGCAGGGGCACCGGGTCTTCGGCTATGATGCGCTGACCGATTACTACGACGTCACGCTGAAAGAGCGGCGCCACGCCCTGCTCGACGGCCATGACGGGTTCTCGGCCACCGTGGCGCGGCTCGAGGACATGGAGGCGCTGTCCGGCGCGGTGGCGCAGGCCCGGCCGGACGTGATCGTGCATCTCGCCGCGCAGGCCGGGGTGCGCTACAGCCTCGAGAACCCGCGCGCCTATGTCGAGACCAACGTCACCGGCACCTTCAACCTGCTCGAATGCGCGCGCGAGCGCGGGGTCGACCACCTGCTCCTGGCCTCGACGTCCAGCGTCTACGGCGCCAATACCGAGATGCCCTTCGCCGAGACCGACAAGGCCGATACGCAGATGACGATCTACGCCGCCACCAAGAAGGCGACGGAATCCATGGGCCACGCCTATGCCCATCTCCACGGCATCCCCACGACGATGTTCCGCTTCTTCACGGTCTACGGGTCCTGGGGACGGCCGGACATGGCGCCGCACCGGTTCGCCTCTGGCATTTTCGCGGGGCGGCCGATCGACATCTACAATCACGGCGAGATGTACCGGGACTTCACCCATGTCGGCGATCTGGTGGAAGGCATCGACCGGCTGATCGACGCGATCCCCGAAGGCCCGGCCGGGCGCGACGCCATCGCGGCGGGTGACAGCCTCAGCCACGTGGCGCCCTTTCGCATCGTGAATATCGGCAATGCCGGCAAGGTGAAGCTGATGGATTTCGTGGCCGCGCTCGAAGAGGCCGCGGGCCGACCCGCGGTCAAGAACTTCATGGAGATGCAGAAGGGCGACGTGCCCGCGACCTGGGCGGACGTTTCGCTGCTGGAACGGCTGACCGGGTTCCGCCCCAACACCGATATCCGCGACGGCGCGGCCGAGTTCATCGCCTGGTACCGGGACTATTACGGGGTCTGACCGCCGCGCCCTGCGGGACAGCCCCGCGGCTTTCCCTTGAAATCGGGCGCCGTAACCGGGGCGGACATGCGGTGCGATTCCGCTCCCATTTCCCTTTCCGGTTTTCGAAATTCTTGGAAATCCCGAGATTTGGCGGGAAATCCTTTTGCGTTGACAGCCCGGAATACAACCTTAAGGTTATATTACAACCTAAGGGGGAATCGCGCATGCCGCTTTACAGAAAGATTGAAAGGGCTGCCCTGATCCTTTCCGCCTTTTTCAGCGGCTTTTTCCTGGGTGCGCTGGAATTCGAGGCGGCGTTGGCCGCGCTGGCGCTGCGCCCGGCGGTGTCGCTGGTGATTTCCGTGGCCGATACGTTCTGCGCGGCCTTCACGGGCCGCCACATCGTCGTCGTGCCGCCCAGCTACTGGCAGGGGGAGACCTGAGCCCGCCCTCAGTTCGTCGCGACCAGGGCGTTCCCGATCGGGGCGACGTGACGGATCACCAGGATTTGCGGCATGAGCCCGCTCGGCGGCTCGTTGCAGGGCGTGAAGGTATGCGAGGACGAGATGCTGATATTGCCACTGGCGTGGAAGCTGGTGCCGGCATGCTCGTAGACCGACGCCGAGGAGGACGCCGCGATGTTGATGTCGTTGTCCACCATGAACGCCACGTTCGAGGCGGTGAAGCTTGCCGGAACCTTCAGCGGGCTGACCGCCATGATATAGCTCTTGTTCGCGGCGGCGCAGGTATCGGCCTGGCCCGACAGGGTCCCGGCGCGCGCGCCCGAGTCCGCCGTGATGGTGGGATTCGAGCTGGCGCGGGTCGAGATGACGAGCGACCGGCTGACATCGGCATCCGACCCGAAATGCACCGCGCAATTGGTCACGATGGCCACGTTGCGCAACGCGTTGCCGCCGTTGGATGAATCGAGAACGATCTCGGAGTTGCCGCCCGAGCCGTTATCGATGCAGGAGACTTCATATGTAAGGCCTTGCGGGATATGCGTCATGCTCGTGAACTCGCTACGGGTCAAAGTGACCACGTCACCGACGTCCAGTGTCGAGCTGTCTATTCCCGTATCCGCCGTGAACTGGCTCAGCTCGGATGAGTTCAATGGCGCATCGCCCATCTTCTCGGCATAGAACGCGTCGCGGACCGGGTAGGTGACGGGCTCGCCGTCGACGAGCGGTGGGCCCGTGAATGCCTGTACCTTGTCCGCAATAAAGACGCCGAGATCCGGCAGCAGCAGATTGGTCTCGAAGGCCGCGGCTTCCGAGCCGGGGTTCGCCTCGTCGGTGCACTTGCTGCCGCAATCGTCGAGGTCCGGCATGCTCAGTCCGGCGCCGACCTCGAAGCTGTTCTGCTGCGGCATCCACACCTCGTCCTGGCTGTGCAGGCAGTAGCCGGCGCCGATGGTCTGTGAAGACGACAGGTGAATCTGGCCCTGGGCGTAAAACCCGTCGGTGCTGGAACATTTCCGGTGCGGGACGACCGCGGCGACGCCCGTCACCTGCATGTTCCAGGCCGGCACATCCGTATCGCCCTGCGTGGCGAGGGCCGCGACGCGAAGCATGAGCGTGCGCACGGCGTTGCCCACAAGACCGTCCCGATGCAGCGTGACGCCGACGGCATTGGTGGTGCCCCCGGTCTTGGCCGTGTTCGTGACGTCGTCGTATTCCAGCAGAACGACGTCTGAATTCGCATCGTAGATCAACGGCCCGAAAACGGATTGCGGCATGTTGTAGGCCACCGCGTCGACGGACGTCTGGTGCACGGTGGCGTTGTCCGCACCCCGCGCGATCTGCACGACCCCGGCATGCGCCGCCACGTCGGCCGTCTGCTGCAGCTGCTGCTGGTTGCGCCACGCGTTCGTTCCGTCGACGGCGAAGCCGGCCAGCACGAAGCAGAGGATCAGCCAGAAGAGCGCAAAAACGGTGCCGGCGCCCCGCTCGTCCGTTGCGAACCGTTCGACCGCGTGGGCGCCGCGGGAGGGAAGTGGGGAGGGTGTCATCAGAGAGGCTCCATGGCCTGCGAGACAACCGCGTTGATGTCGTAGTTGGTTGCCAGGCCGAATGCGTTGAAGGTGGCAATCTGGTTGGCCGGGACCGAGACGAGCACCGTCACGGTGTCCGTGCCGATCGTGACGTCCGTGGTCGGCGTCACCCCGGTCAGGCTGGCGCGCGCTGCCGCATAGGATTCCGCCGCGCTCTCGTCCATGGCGTGTCGCGCCACCAGCCGGGCGGTGTCGCGCGCGACGCTCCAGTAGTTCGACTGGGTCATGAACAGCATGCTGACATCGACCGTCAGCACCAGCAGCGCCGCGAAGAAGGGCAGCCAGAGTGCAAACTCGATCGTCACGCTGCCGTCGTCGTCGCGTTTCAGCGATCCGATCCGCGTTCGGAATTTCGTCAGGGCTTTCATTTTTTTCATCCCGCTGGACGCCCGGTTAGCAGGCCGCCCGGACCCCGGCGCCGCGTGGGGGCGCCGGCGCCCGCATCTTGGCAGCCTGCGGGTTCACCATCGGCTCTTGTCTCAGACCTTGATGGCAAAATTGGGGTGAAAGCGTGACCTTTCGCGCCCTTGCCGGGCGCGGCACCGCCCGGCGCGCGGCGATGCAGGGCGGGAAAACCGCCGTAGTTTCCGGTCGTTGCATGAATCGCTCCCCTTGACCTCGATCAATGACGGGCCCGGCGGGTTGCTGTTTTGTCGGGCTCTGAGAAGATGCGCCCATCCGCGCCTTCGACCCGGGAGAGAAACATGCGAGTCTGGACTCTGCTGGCGGCCGGCATGGCGGCTGCGCTGGGGCAGGTGGCTCAGGGCGAGACCCTGGCCGTCGCCCCGCAGGAAATCGTGGAATGGAAGGCCGTCTACGGCCAGGTGGAGACCCGCGACCGGGTGCCCGCACGTGCACGGATCGGCGGCACCGTCGTCACGCTGCAGGTGAGCGAGGGCGACACCGTCGAGGCCGGCGCGCGCATCGCCGTGGTCGAGGACGACAAGCTCGCCTTCCGGCTCGATTCCATCGATGCTCGCCTCGAGGCGCTGGAGGCCCGCCTCGAAACCGCGCGCGCGGACCTGGATCGCGGCGAACAGCTGCTGGAACGCGGTGTCATCACCAGCCAGCGTCTCGATCAGCTCCAGACCGAGGTCGACGTCATCGAGGGCGAGATCCGCAGCCTGGAATCCGACCGGCTCGTCGTCGAGCAACAAGTGGCGGAGGGCGCGGTCCTGTCGCCCGATGCCGGCGTGGTGCTGTCCGTTCCGCTGTCCCGCGGGTCGGTGGTCACGCCGGGCGAGGCCGTCGCCGAGATCGGCGGTGGCGGCGTTTTCCTGCGCCTGGCCGTCCCCGAACGCCACGCCGGCAGCCTGGCCGAGGGCGATCCGATCGAGATCGCGGCCGGGCCGAACGGCGCCAGCCGCACCGGCCGGCTGGCAAAGATCTATCCGCAGATCGAGGGCGGTCGCGTGCAGGCCGATGTTGAGGTCGAGGGCCTGGACGACCGCTTCATAGGCCGCCGTGTTCCGGTGCGCCTGCCGGTCGACAGCCGCATGGCGCTGCTGGTGCCCGAAGCCGCGCTGGGCCAACGCGGCGGGCTCGATTTCGTCACGGTCGAGACGGAGGCCGGGGCGCAGCTGCGCCGGACGGTGGTGCCCGGCGAGACGATCATGCAGGACGGCGCCGCGTGGCGCGAGATCCTGACCGGTCTCGCCGCCGGCGACCGCGTGGTGATCGACGATGAGTGAGACCGGGCAGGAATCGACCGGGCCGCTGGGACTCGCCGGGCATCTGACCCGCGCCTTCATCCGGTCGCCGCTGACGCCGCTTCTCCTGCTGGCCTCGCTGGCCGTGGGCATGATCGCGCTGGTCAGCCTCCCGCGCGAGGAGGAGCCGCAGATATCCGTGCCGCTCGTCGATATCCACGTCCGCGCCGACGGGCTGAAGGCCGAGGACGCGGTCAAGCTGGTAACCGAACCGCTGGAGACCATCGTCAAGGGGATCGACCAGGTCGAGCATGTCTATTCCGACACGCGCGATGATCAGGTGATGGTGACCGCGCGCTTCGAGGTGGGCCTGTCTTCGGATACGGCGATCCTGCGCGTGCGCGACAAGATCCTCTCGAACATGGACCGTATCCCGGTCGGCATCCCCGAGCCGCTCGTCGTCGGGCGGGGCATCAACGACGTCGCCATCGTGGCGCTGACCTTCGCGCCCGAGCCGGGGCAGGGCGCCATCGGTGCGGCAGACCTGACCCGCATCGCCCGCGAGGTGGAGGTCGAACTGGCCAAGATCCAGGATGTCGGTCTCACCTATCTCGTGGGCGCGACCGCCGAGGCGCTGCGGATCGCCCCCGACCCGGAGCGGCTGGCGCTCTACGGCGTGACGCTCCAGCAGCTTGCGGGCAAGGTGCAGGGGGCCAACAGCGCCGCGCCCGCGGGCGATCTGCGCGACGCGGGCGAACAGATCGGGCTGGTGATCGGCAAGACGCTCTCCACGCCGGCCCAGATCGGCAACCTGGAGCTGACCACCCGCGACGGGCGCACCGTCTATGTCCGTGACGTGGCCGATGTGGCCTTCGTCAGCGATCTCGACGAGCACCATGTCGCCACGCTGAGCCGGGGCGACGACGGCGAGATCACCCGCCGCCCCGCGGTGACGCTGGCCCTGGCCAAGCGCGCCGGCGCGAACGCCGTGACCGTGGCCGAGGAGATCCTGCACCGCGTCCACGAGATGGAAGGCGGGCTGATCCCCGACAGCATCGCGGTCGAGATCACCCGCGATTACGGCGAGACCGCGAACGAGAAGGCGAACGAGCTTCTCTTCCATCTCGGGCTGGCGACCGTGTCCATCGTGGGGCTGGTGCTGCTGGCGATCGGTTGGCGCGAGGCGGTGGTGGTCGCCATCGTCATCCCGGTCACCATCCTGCTGACGCTCTTCGCGGCCTGGGTCATGGGCTACACGCTCAACCGCGTGTCGCTGTTCGCGCTGATCTTCTCCATCGGGATCCTGGTCGACGACGCGATCGTGGTGATCGAGAACATCGCCCGCCACTGGGCCGAGAAGCGCGAAGGGCGCAGCGCCTTCGGCGCCGCCGTCGCGGCCGTCGCCGAAGTCGGCAACCCGACCATCGTGGCGACCCTGACGGTGGTGGTGGCGCTCTTGCCGATGCTCTTCGTCTCCGGCCTGATGGGCCCCTACATGAGCCCGATCCCGGCCAACGCCTCGGCGGCGATGATCTTTTCCTTCTTCGTGGCGGTGATGATCACGCCCTGGCTGATGCTCAAGATCGCGGGCCCCGCCCATGCCGCGCAGCATGCCGAGGGCGCGGGCGGGTTCCCCGGCGGGCGGCTCGGGCGCTTCTACGCGGCGCTGGCGCGGCCGCTGCTGAAGGGCAAGGGGCGCAGCGCGCTCTTCCTCGTCATTGTGGCGGTGCTGTCCTTCGGGGCGCTGGGCGCGCTTTATACCCGCGACGTGACGGTCAAGCTCCTGCCCTTCGACAACAAGTCCGAGCTGTCCGTGGTCATCGACCTGCCCGAGGGCGCCGCGGTCGAGGCGACGGACGCGGTGGCGCAGCAGGCCGCCCGCATCGCGCTCGACCTGCCGGAGGTCGTCTCGGCGCAGACCCATGCCGGCACCTCGGCGCCCTTCAACTTCAACGGGCTCGTGCGCCATTACTACCTGCGCCAGATGCCCGAGCAGGGCGAGGTCCAGGTGAATCTGGACGCCAAGCACCACCGTGACCGCACCAGCCACGAGATCGCGCTGGAACTGCGCGAGAAGCTCCGCGGGATCGACGTGCCGAAGGGCACCGTGCTCAAGGTGGTGGAGCCGCCCCCGGGCCCGCCGGTGATCTCCACCCTGCTGGCCGAGATCTACGGCCCCGACGCCGAGACGCGCCGCGCGGTCGCGCGCAAGGTGCGCGCGGCCTTCGAGGACGTGCCCTATGTCGTCGACGTGGACGACAGTTTCGGCGAGCGGCCGCGCCGGCTGCGCGCCGAGTTGAAGGCCAGCGATCTCGACTTTTTCCGGGTGCAGGAGCGCGACGCGCTGGAAACGCTGCGGCTGCTGAACGGCTCAAGCACGGTGGGCTATTCCCATCGCGGCGAGGGCCGGCGCCCGATCCCGATCGTGATGGCCCGCGCACGGGGCGCGCGGGTGATGGACGAGACCGCGCTCTCGACGCCGGTGCCGGCCAACGCGCTGCCCGGCGGGCGCGGGGTGGTCGAGCTGGGCGACGTGGTCGCCATCGCCGAGGAACGCGCCTCCTACCCGATCTTCCGCCACAACGGCTATAACGCGGTGATGGTCACGGGCGAGCTGGCCGGGGAGTTCGAGGCGCCGCTCTACGGCATGCTGGCCGTGGCCGACCGGCTCGACGCGATGGACTGGCCCGAAGGGCAGAAGCCGGAGATCCGGCTCAACGGCCAGCCCGAGAGCGTGGCCGCGCCGGTCCTGCTCTGGGACGGGGAATGGGAAGTGACCTGGGTCACGTTCCGCGACATGGGCGCGGCCTTCGCGGTGGCGCTGCTGGGCATCTACATCCTCGTCGTGGCGCAGTTCGGCTCCTTCCGGCTGCCGCTGGTGATCCTGACGCCGGTGCCGCTCACCTTTCTCGGGATCATGGGCGGGCACTGGCTCTTCGGGGCGCCGTTCTCGGCCACCTCGATGATCGGCTTCATCGCGCTGGCGGGCATCATCGTGCGGAACTCGATCCTGCTGGTCGATTTCATCCGCCATGCCGACCCCGAGCGCCGGGTCACGGTCGAGATCCTGATCGAGGCGGGCGCGACGCGGTTCAAGCCGATCCTGCTGACCGCCATCGCGGCGATGATCGGCGCGGCGGTGATCCTGGCCGACCCGATCTTCCAGGGGCTGGCGATCTCGCTCCTGTTCGGGCTGCTCTCCTCGACCGCGCTGACGGTCCTGGTGATCCCGGCGATCTACCGTCTCTTCAAGACCTGAGGGGCGGTGACGCAGCGCCACAATCGTGCTCCCCCGCCGGCCGGGTCCGGCGGGGGCTGCAGGCAGCGCCCAATTCCTGCCATATTTCGAATCGTTTCGGGGTGATTCTCTCCGTTTCAGGGGGCTAATTGCTTCCAGGGCAGGAATTTACCGTTCGCGCTTCGGAATTATATCAATAATACAATCTGTTTTGTTTCCTAAAGAGATCGAAATTCCACTTAAGATTGCCAATCTCGACAACTTTAACGCGAAATCTCAAGATCATTTAGACAGCCGATCCGAAAGTAGGCATAATTGTGGCGATTTCGGGTCAGAATTAGACATAAGTGTGACCCGATTGATTTCGAATTCTTTTCCAGAGAGGTGGAAAAATGGTCCGGTATAAACTTTTCGCTCTCGCGGCCTCCGCCGGATGCGCGGCCCTGATCGCGGGCACGACGCAAGCGCAGGCGCAGCAGCAATATAACCTTTGCGACATCGAGAACGTCCCGGCGGCCTTCATCGAGCGGCTCCGGGATCGCCCTGATTTCAATGCCATCGCACAGCGGGTGGCGAATAGCTGCCCAGGGAACCTCGAGGCGCTGACCGGTACGGCGACGGCCTCGATCGGCGGCGGCGCGGCCAGTGGTGGCGGCAGCGGCGACGAGTACAATCTCTGTGACATCGAGGAAGTTCCCGAGGACGTGCGTGCCCGCGTGCGCGGCCGTGCCGACTTCGACGAGATCCTGCTTCAGATGACCGAGGTCTGCGGCGACGCGGCCCTGATCTTGGCCGAGGGGCCGACGGCCTCCATCGCACAGGCCTTTTCCGGTCGCCGGACTCCGGAGCCAAACGAAAATATTGGCGGGATCGGCGTTCAGGCGAATGGCGGCGGTGGCAACGGCGGTCAGAGCGACGAGGGTGAAGGGCCTACCGGCGAAGATGACGTCGATATCGATATTGGTGGCGAAGACGACGTTCAGAGTGAGCAGTCTGAGCAGTCTGAGCAGTCTGAGCAGAGTGAGCAGTCTGAGCAGAGTGAGCAGTCTGAGCAGAGTGAGCAGAGTGAGCAGTCTGAGCAGAGTGAGCAGTCTG
>NZ_JBOCEG010000006.1:54696-281167 GCF_050586465.1 Rhodovulum sp. YNF3179
AGCAGAGTGAGCAGTCTGAGCAGTCTGAGCAGAGTGAGCAGTCTGAGCAGTCTGAGCAGAGTGAGCAGTCTGAGCAGTCTGAGCAGAGTGAGCAGTCTGAGCAGAGTGAGCAGTCTGAGCAGAGTGAGCAGTCTGAGCAGAGTGAGCAGAGTGAGCAGAGTGAGCAGTCTGAGCAGTCTGAGCAGAGCTAGTAGTCTGAGCAGATCCAGTAAAAACACGTTTGAACCAGATGCCTCATTCATAAAAAAGGGCTGAATGAGAGACTTCTGAAAGAGTGAGGTGCTGCGGGCGAAAATTTATTTCGCCCGCTCAATTTTTTTAAAATAAAAACTACAATACTTTATTTCAAATCGGATGGACGTCTACAAGCGCGCTCGTCATTTATAAGTTTGACTTTTTGCTTGGTTGGGGCAGGTGCGTGAGAGGGTAAACGCATGAAAAATAACGAAAAAAAAGCCGAGGAGTATAACCAGAAAGGAATAGAGTATAAAAAAATTGGCAAACTTCCAGACGCAATAAAATCCTACAGGCGTGCGATTGCGCTGAATCCAAAGTCGTCAGCCGCCCGGTTTAATCTCGCAATTTCGCTAAATGCTTTAGGAAAGCTCGATGCAGCCATTTCATCTTATAAGGCGGCCATAAAGCTAAATCCAAGTAACGCTGCCGCACACAGCAACATCGGGAATGTTTTCCATGCTCAGGGTAAAATAGACGATGCGATCAGTTCCTACCGGCGTGCATATAAAATAGACTCGAGTAATGCGAGTTATTTGAATAACCTAGGAAATTCCCTTGTTTTGCAGGGCAACCTTGATGAAGCGATTCTTATATACTATAAAATTATACACGTTGACGGCATAGACTACCCAAGAACGGAAAAGTTTAATGCTGTTCGCTCAATATTAAAGATGCCATATGGCGCATTGAGAAAAGAAATTATTTTCGAAATTGATAGCTTCTTGAAAAGTTTTTCATGGCACGATATACCAGAATCGCAAAGACTATTTTCATTAGCAAATTTGCGTGTTCATAAAGGGGAATTCGAGTCTGCTTCGAAGTTATTTATTGCGGCAAACGAAGCTCGATTAAAAGATATACCAAGGGTGTACTTTGCGCAGCAAGAAAAGAAATGGAAGTCAAGCTATTTTCGTGCTCTAAATCAGACGGTGAGATCTGGAGATTTTGATGTCAAAGCTCCCAAGTTCCTAATTATATTGGGTCCTTCTAGGTCTGGTAAGACAACTATTGAGCGTTTGATATCAACGTCTAAATTCGTTTTGCCCAGATATGAGGCTGTGAACTTTCAAGTTTTAAGATCGGTTCAGAAACAATTAGATAAGGGTAGGGAAATCCCAGACGCACAAAAGAACTCTTTGGCCAAGGATTTATTCTATCTAAGGGGTGTGAGGCATTTGGATGAAAAATATTTGGTCACCAGCACTAATCCACACTTGATTCATTACATAAGTGCGCTTGGTGCAATATTAGGCCATCTTAAAATAATTCTTGTCGAACGGGACGTTACTGAGCTTAGTGTAGACATGTACACATCTGAGTATTCCAAGGGAAATCGTTATTCCTACAGCTTCAAGGAAATAAAAAAATATATTAAAAACTACGAAGCGGTTGCGCATGTTATTTCCAGAAACATGCCTAAGGAATTTTTAAGGCTTTCTGCCAAGGGTGATGATTTAGCCTTTAATGAGAAGCTTGAACTTGTAGCATCTTTCCTAGACCTACCGATGCTTTGTCCTAATGAGCATGGGAAAAGCTATCGATCCTCACGCACTTACTATTATTCCATAATGAGTGAGGCTTTTTCCTCTGCGAAGTAAGGTATTTATAGTGATTATGGAATTTTGAAAATTTGAACTGGTTACAGTTCTTTAAAATTTAATCCTAATGCCTCTTCTTCCAAATCTCTTTTTGGGTTTTTACTAGTCCTAATTGACCCGCCCCGCATTTAGCTGTCCTAAACCGTATCAGGGCCGGGGATAGGAGTTCCAAGAAATGTTCCCACGCTATAAATTTCAGCAATTGAGAGGTATCACCCCCGCTCCCCGATCAGCCCCCCCGCAAAAATAGCGTCCCAGCGGTCGAGCCGCTCGGGGTTCTGCATGCGCAGGAAGGTGTAGCGGGTTTTCTCCCAGGGCACGATCCGGTCGGTCAGATTGTCGAGCACCAGGTCGCCGCGCGCGGTGCGCAGGATCAGGATCGCGTGGTTGTTCAGGTCGCGATCCAGCACCGTCGCCATCAGCAGCCTGTCGGACGGGATGCCGGCCTCGGCCAGCGTTTTCTTCTTCAGCAGCACGAAATCCTCGCAGTCGCCGCCGCGCGTGGTCGGCAGGGTCCAGAATTCCGCCCGGCGGTACTGGCGTTCGTCCGAAACCGGCCGGACGCTGCGATTGATCTTGCGGTTGAGCGTCTTGGCCAGCCGCAGAATGGACGCCTCGTCGAGCGCCTTGCCGGCGCTGCGCTCGCAGGCCCAGCCGTATTTCTGGCAGATGCCGCGGGCGCCCGCGGGGGCGGCGGCGGGGTACTTGGGCGTGATGAAGGCGCCGCTCGCCGTTGCGGTGCCAGGGGCGGCGCAGAGCGCCACCGCCATCAGTGCGGCGCCAAGCAGACCGGCCGCGCCGCGGGCGCCACGGCGGATGCGCGGATGCGTTTGACCGTTTTCGAATGGCGTTTTCATCGTTCAGACCCCCAGGTCAGGCAGCATGTGATGCTGGTAACGTGACCCAGAACCTTGCGGTCATGACGTCGGGTCTGTGGTGATTTTGTGGCCGCGCGTGGCGAACTGTGTCCGGTCTTGCGGCCAATCTCCCTTGTTCGGGGTGTTTGTTGACCGCCTGTTTGCCCCGCCGCCCAAACGCGATAGCTTGCGTCCAGGGCAAGAACGCGAGGCGGCATGGACTCCATCATTTCGGTCCGGGACCTGGCCAAGGTCTACGATAACGGCTTCGCGGCGCTCTCGGGCGCGCGCCTCGAGATCGAAGAGGGCGAGATCCTCGCGCTGCTCGGCCCGAACGGGGCCGGGAAGACGACGCTGATCTCGATCATCTGCGGTCTGGTCACGCCCACGGACGGGCAGGTGACGGTCGGCGGCCATGACGTGGTGCAGGACTGGCGCCGCGCGCGGTCGCTGATCGGGCTGGTGCCGCAGGAGGTGGCGCTCGAGCCCTTCGAGAAGGTCATCAACACGGTCCGCTTCTCGCGCGGGCTCTTCGGGCGGCCGGCCGATCCGGCCCGGATCGAGCAGGTGCTGCGCCAGCTCTCGCTCTGGGAAAAGCGCAACGAGAAGATCATGTCGCTCTCGGGCGGCATGAAGCGGCGGGTGCTGATCGCCAAGGCGCTGGCCCACGACCCGCAGATCCTGTTCCTCGACGAGCCGACCGCCGGCGTGGACGTGGAGTTGCGCAAGGAAATGTGGGAGGTCGTGCGCGGCCTGCAGGATGCGGGCGTGACGATCCTGCTGACCACCCACTACATCGAGGAAGCCGAGGCGATGGCCGACCGCGTCGCGGTCATCAATGGCGGCCGTATCCTGCTGGTCGAGGAAAAGGCGGCGCTGATGCGCCGGATGGGCAAGCGCCAGATGCGGATCGAGCTGGGCACGCCGGTCGACCGCCTGCCGGAGAGCCTCGCGGCCTACGGGCTCGAACGCGCCGATGATGGCGCGGCGCTGGTCTATACCTACGACACCGCCGCGGATCGCACGGGGATCACGCGGTTGCTGAACGACATTCAGGCGGCGGGGCTGGTGCTGCACGACGTGCAGACCCGGCAAAGCTCGCTCGAGGAAATCTTCGTCGACCTGGTGAAGGAGGCGTCATGAACTGGCCGGCAATCCTGGCCATCTACCGCTACGAGATGGCCCGCACCTACCGCACCCTCGCGCAGAGCGTGATCTCGCCGGTGATCTCGACCTCGCTCTATTTCGTGGTGTTCGGCGCGGCGATCGGGTCGCGGATCGACTCGGTCGAGGGCGTGGCCTACGGCGCCTTCATCGTGCCGGGGCTCATCATGCTGACGGTGATCACCCAGGGCATTTCAAACGCCTCCTTCGCGATTTATTTCCCGAAATTCATCGGCACCATCTACGAGCTGCTCTCCGCGCCGGTCTCCTTCCTCGAGATCGTGATCGGCTATGTCGGGGCGGCGGCGACCAAGTCGCTGCTGATCGGGCTGATCATCCTCGGGACGGCCACCTTCTTCGTGGAGGTGCAGATCCTGCACCCGGTCGCGATGCTTGTCTTCCTGGTGCTGACCTGCGTGTCGTTCAGCCTGTTCGGCTTCATCATCGGGATATGGGCGCAGAATTTCGAGCAGCTCCAGCTCGTGCCGCTGCTGATCATCACGCCGCTGGTCTTCCTGGGCGGCAGTTTCTACTCGATCTCGATGCTGCCGCCGTTCTGGCAGACGGTGACGCTCTTCAACCCCGTGGTCTACCTGATCTCTGGTTTCCGGTGGAGCTTCTACGGCACGGCGGATGTCGGCATCGGGCTCAGCCTTGCCATGATCGCGCTGTTCCTCGGCCTCTGCCTCGGCGCGACCTGGTGGATTTTCCGCACGGGCTGGCGGATCAAGAGCTAGTGTCGAGCCAGATCGTGACCGGCCCGTCATTGGTCAGGCTCACCGCCATGTCCGCGCCGAAGCGCCCGGTTTCGACCGCGATGCCGTGCCCGCGGAGGCGGTCGGCGAAATCCAGGTAGAGCCGCGCGCCGTCCTCGGGGGCGGCGGCGGCCGAGAAGCCGGGGCGATTGCCGCGCCGGGTGTCGGCCGCAAGCGTGAACTGGCTGACCACGAGTGCGCTGCCGCCGATATCGGTGATGGAGCGGTTCATGCGGCCCTCGTCGTCCTTGAACACGCGCAGCCTGGCGATCTTGGCGGCGAGCTTCTCGGCCTCGGCCGCGGTGTCGCCCTGCATGGCGCAGACGAGGATCAGCAGCCCCGTACCGCAACGTCCGATCACCGCGCCGTCCACGGCGACCTGCGCCGTGCTCACCCGCTGGATCAATGCCCGCATCGCCGTCTCCTTCGCCTGCCCAGGTGCATTTCCCTTATCGAAGGCGGGGCCGGGCGGCAATGCGCGTGGCGCTTGACGCAGGTCAAGGTGAACCGGCCGCCGGTCCCTAGAGTCGACGGGGATCGAAACCGAGACAATGGAGGTTTGTGATGGTTGAACAGCGTCATACCAGCGGCTTCTGGCCGTCGCTTTACGAACCCTTCCGCCAGGCCGGCGCGCGGATCGCCGACTGGATCGCGCCCGCCAGCGAGGCCTCGGCCGAGGCGGATGCCTACCGTATCGCCGTCGAATTGCCGGGCGTCGAGGCCGAGGATATCGCGCTTTCGGTCGACGAGGGGGTGCTGTCGCTTTCCGGCGAGAAACGCAGTTCGCGCGAGGAGAAGGGCGACACCTGGTATTTCTCGGAACGCCAGTACGGATCGTTCAGCCGCAGCTTCCGGCTGCCGGCCGATGCCGATGGCGACAAGGTCGAGGCCGACCTGAAGGACGGCGTGCTGACGATCCGCGTGCCCAAGCGCAAGGCGCCGTCCGAGGCGGCGAAGAAAGTCTCGATCAAGCGCGGCTGAGCCGGCACAGGGCGGGGGCGCGCCGGGGCAGGGGCTGGCCCCGTCAGTCCCGCGGCGGCGGCGGCGGCGGGCCGAAGAGCGCCGCCAGTTCGGCGATCTCTCCGGCCGGCTTCCAGCCCTGCTGCCCGGCGGTCCAGGCCAGCGTCCCCGACCCGATGCGGCCGTCGCGGGCCATCCGCGCCAGCGTCTCGCGGCTGTAGGGGCCGTAGCTTTGGCCGCCCTCGGCGATATGCCATTCCTGCGCGGCGGGCGGCGGCGGGGGCGTCTTGTCCGTGCCGGCGCGGCCGAGGCCCGAGGCCGCGCGCGCGTCGAGCGTGGCCTCCACGGCCGTGGGCAAAGATACCTTTTCGACGTAGAGCTCGGGTATCTCCAGGCCGTACTCGGCCAGCACGGGTGCGATATCGGACGCGACGCGACGCCCCAGATCGCCGGTGCTGGCCGCGATGTCGAACGCGCCGAGGCCCGCGCCGGACAGCGCCGGGCCGAACTGTTGCAGGATGATGTTGCGGATCTGGTCGCTGATCTCGTCGGTCGTGAACTCACCGTCGGTTCCGACGATCTCCGTCAGGAAACGCGCCGGGTCGATCACCCGGATCGCGTAGGTGCCGTAGGCGCGCAGACGCAGGGGGCCGAACTCGGGATCGCGCAGGATCACCGGGCTGCGCGTGCCCCATTTGAGATCGCGGAAGCGCGTGGTGGCGACGAAATAGATCTCGGAGGTGAAGGGCGAGCGGAAGCCGTGATCCCAGTGCTTGAGCCGGGTCAATACCGGCATGGTGTTGGTTTCCAGCCGGTAGAGGCCCGGCGCGAACACGTCGGCGACCTGGCCTTCATGGACGAAGACGGCCGCCTGGCCCGCACGCACCGTCAGCTTGGCGCCGTAGCGGATCGCGTGGCCGGCCCGGTCGAAGCGCCAAACCAGCCTGTCGCGTCTGTCGTCGGTCCAGTGGATGACGTCGATGAACTCGCCGCGGAGAAAATCGAAGATCGGCATCCCGCCGCCCCCTAGCTCTCGCCGCCCGTCAGGTCGGCGACGATCTCGCGCACGACCGCGCGCGCGGCGTCCGGCGTCATGCCGAGCGCGAGCCGTTCGTCATAGAGGATTTCCAGCAAAAGCTCGTCGTGGCGGGTCAAGAGCGCGAACTCCTCGTCATCGTTGAAGATCGAGGGCCGCGCCATCGGGCTGTCATTGGCAAGCCCCATCGCCTGCGCGATCTCCTCGTGGATGCAGGAGAGCCGCAGCAGGTCCGGGTGCTCGGCCTTGATCAGCACGACGGCGGCGGTATAGGCGCTGTTCGCCGCCTGGTTCGACAGGGCGTAGGCCGCGCAGAAGGTGTTGCGCGGGCTGTAGACGATCTCGTTGACGACCGCCGGGCTGACCCGCGGGATCAGCGTCTCGAGCTGCGGGCCGATGGTCTTCTGTTCGTCGCGGTTGAGGAACAGAACGACGAAATTCGCCGTGCCCTCGGTCAGGGTGATCGGGTGCCCGGTCACGCGCGACAGGCGCTGGACGTAGCGCTGGACATCGCGGCGATCCGCGCCGCGCTGGGCCGCGTCGACGGACGGGCCGAAAACGAGGCGCATGCGGATCGGGTCTTCCCAGCGGCGCAGCCGGCTCGGGGTCTGCTGCTGGACGAAGCGCCCGCCGCTGACGACGTATTCGTCGTAGAGCGCGATGCGCTCGAAGTTCTCGACCAGGTTGCGGGCGGTAAACGGCACGTCCGCCCCGCCCATGTCGCGCCGGAGTAGCCCCTGCGCCAGAAGGCGTTGCTGCACCCCCGCGTAATACCGGGCCAGCCGCAGGCTTTCCTCGGACGGTTGCGCCGCGTCCGGGCGGGGTTCGGGGGCGGGCGAGTCCATCGGCGCGATGGGGGCGCAACTGGCCAGGGCGGCCAGCAGGGCGCCGGTCGCGAGAAGCCCGCGAAGCCCCGGGAACACGGACCGATCAGCCATCGGCAGGCCCGTCTCCGTCATCGGTGACGGCCGGCCGCGCGGCGCGGGCGGCGGCGAGGGTGTCGCGCAGCTCGCTTTCCATCTTGGTGAGGTCTTCCTCTGCCGCGGCACGCTTGGCCTTGCCCTCGTCGGCGATGCGCAGGCTTTCCTCGATGGTCTCGATCAGGTCCGTGTTGGCCTTGCGGATCGCGTCGATGTCGAACACGCCGCGTTCCATCTCGCGGCGGATCCGCGCGTTGGCGTCCTTCAGGTTGGCCGCGTTCGCGGTCAGAAGCTCGTTCGTCAGGTCCGATGCCTCGCTGACGGCCTGCGCGGCCTCGGACGAGCGCTGGATCGTCACGGCCTGGGCAAGCTGCGTTTCCCAGAGCGGCACGGTATTGACCATCGTGGAATTGATCTTGGTCACCAGCGACTTGTCGTTTTCCTGCACCAGCCGGATCGAGGGCAGGGACTGCATCGTCACCTGCCGGGTGAGTTTCAGGTCGTGGACGCGGCGTTCGAGATCGTCGCGGGCCGCGCGCAGGTCGCGCAGTTCCTGCGCCTTCATGACCTGCTCGGACTCGGTCGCCGCTTCGACCGCGCGTTCGCGTTCCGGAATTTCGGTCTCGTCGAGGTCCTTCAGCTTTGCCTCGCCCGCGGCGATATAGAGCGCCAGCTCATCGTAGAAATCGAGCGTCTTCTCGTAGAGCTTGTCGAGCGACTTGATGTCCTTGAGAAGCCGGTGCTCGTGCTTCAGCAGGTTGTCGGTGATCCGGTCGATCTGGCCCTGCACCTCTTCGTAGCGGGCCGCGAACTTGGCGGCGGGGGCGACCCGGCCAGTCAGCCATTCCCACCAGGACCGGTTGCGGCGCATGTCCAGTTCGGACACCGAGAAGCCCCGGATCGTCGTGACCATGTCGCGCAGGCTGTCGCCGGCCGGACCCACGTCCTTGTTCCGGACATCGGCCAGCATCTTCTGGCTGATCGCCTGCAACTCGGTCTGGGCGCGACTGCCGAAGGCGATGATCGAATTGGTGTCGCCCATGTCGATCTCGTCCATGCGCGCGGCGACCGCCTCGGTGGCGGGGCGCGCATCGGGCGCGGGTTCGGGCAGGACAAAGGCGTTCAGCTTCTCGACTTCCTCGAGATCGGCCTTCGCCCGGTCACGTGTGCTGTCGGACATAACTCTTTCCCTCTCAATCTGGGTGCACGCCTTCGCGTTCCAGCCGCTCGCGCAGGACCTCGATCTCGACGTCGAGATCGGTGCGGTTGTCCAGCAGCAGCGACCGGTGGCGCGCTTCGAAATTCTTTTCCAGGTCGCTCAGGAGCGCCTCGTAATCTGCCCGCGCCTGCGGGTCCCGTGTCTTGGCATATATATCGGCGAATTTGGTCGTCGCGTCACGTGCGCCGATCAGGTAGACGCCGAGATAGCGGCGGGCCGCCGGCAGGTCGCGGGGATCTTCCTCGACGGTGCGGAACATGTCGCGCGCCACGGCCTGGAAACGCGAGAGCCGCGATTCAAGCCGCCGGTCGCCCAGCTGCCGGATCGCCTTCGTCATCGCGCCGAGATGGGTCTCGGCCTCTTCGACGGCGCGGGCGACGCGCTGGGTGGCGATGGTATCGGCGCCCGCGCCCTTGTCGCGCAGGGGATCGATCCCGAAGGCGAAGAGGTGGAGCACCGCGCCCATCGCGGCGAAGATCACGGCCTCCAGCGGGCCGTAGCCCGCGATCCCGGCCAGGCCGAGCCCCATGCCCATCAGCGCGGCGCCGAAGATCTTGCGGGGCAGGGCCGGGCGGCGGGCGACGCGGCGGGCGTCAAAGGCCTCTTCGGCGCGAAGCCCTTCGCGCGTCATCCAGGCCGCCCCGATGATGAGCCCAAAGGCCAGGAAATACTGGACCATGACGATCGGCTCGGCCCGGAAGCCCTTCCAGATCAGCGGCAGGGGGGCCAGGAACAGCAGGTTGACCCGCATGCCTGCGCGGCTCGGCCGCAGTCCCGCAAGCGGTGACCGGTTCCCGGTCGCCGATCCGCGCGGATCGCCGCCTGGGCTGTATTTGCCGCCGTAGCGCTCGGCCATCTCAGACCCCTGCGGCGTTGAACGCCACGTAGAGGATCAGCGCCAGCAGGAGCGCATAGGCCAGTTTCGGCAAGAAGCTGTTCTCGGCCATGTCGTCTTCCTCTCCGCCTGCGCCACGCCGTGCTATGGCGCGGAGCCCAAGCGCGACCACGGTCACCGCGCCCAGCACGAGGGCGACGAAGACAACTGCAAGGACCAGTCGCGCCATCCCAAGCCCCGTTTCGCGTTACCTGTCCGAGCATAGTGCAGTTGCGGCATAGGGGCCAGCGGCCATGTAGCGCGGCGGACCAGCCTGCGCGATCACTTCTTGCGGCGCCGGGCCGGTGACCTGCCGGGTTTCGCGGCCTGCGCGGGGGGGGCGAGCCCGAGTTGGTCGCGCACCACGCGCGGGCGGACCTCCTCGACCTCGCCCGGTTTCAGCCCTTCGAGCCGGAACGGACCGTAGGACAGGCGCAGCAGGCGGTTCACGGTCAGGCCGATCGCCTCCATGGCGCGGCGAATCTCGCGGTTCTTGCCTTCGCGCAGGCCCACGGTCAGCCAGGCGTTGGCGCCCTGCTGGCGATCGAGCGTGACCGTCATCGGCTGGAAGCGCTCGCCATCGGCGGTGATCCCCTTGCGCAGCGGCTCCAGCATCTGCTCGCTCGGGCTGCCCTTGACGCGCACGCGGTACTTGCGCAGCCAGCCGGTCGCGGGCAGTTCCAGCCGGCGCTTGACCTCGCCGTCATTGGTGAGCAGCAACAGTCCCTCAGAATTGAGGTCCAGCCGCCCGATGCTCATCACGCGGGGCAGTTCCGCGGGCAGCTTGTCGAAAATCGTCGCCCGGCCTTTCTCGTCGCGGGTCGTGGTGACCAGACCTGTCGGCTTGTAATAACGCCAGAGCCGGGGCGGCTCCGGTTCGCCGATCTCCTTGCCGTCCACCGTGATGCGGTCGGCAGGCGTCACGTTCAGCGCGGGGCTGTCGATGCGCTTGCCGTTCACGGTGACGCGGCCGGCCGCGATGATCTCCTCGGCGCCGCGACGCGAGGCCACGCCGGCCCGTGCCAGGACCTTGGCGATGCGCTCGCCTGTCTTTCCGGTTTCGCTCATGCGCCCGCTCTATCGCGGTGCGGCGGGGAACCCAAGCGAAACATCGCTTGCAGCGGCGCGGAGGAGGGGGCATCACGGTTTCATGAGCCCGTTCCGGTCGCATATGGAGGCCGCGCTCGCCGAGGCCCGCGCGGCCGGGGACCGCGGCGAGGTGCCGGTCGGCGCGGTGATCGTCTCGCCCGAGGGGGGGATCGTCGCCCGCGCCGGCAATCGCACGCGCGAGCTGGCCGATCCGACGGCCCATGCCGAGATTCTCGCCATCCGCGCGGCCTGCGCCGCGCTGGGCTCGGAACGGCTGACCGGGCATGATTTGCACGTGACGCTCGAACCCTGCCCGATGTGCGCGGCCGCGATCGGATTTGCCCGGATCGGGCGGCTTTACTACGGCGCATCCGACCCTAAGTCGGGCGGTGTGGCGCAGGGACCGCGGATCTTTGCCCACCCGCAATGTCACCACGCGCCCGAAGTCTATGACGGGATCGCGGCGGCGGAGGCGGAACGGCTGCTGACCTCTTTCTTCGCGGATCTCAGAGACCGGTGACCTGGACGCGCTACATCGACGGTTATTGCGAGCGGCTGGAGCCCGGGCTCTGGGCCGAGCCGGTCAACGCGGTCACCAACCTCGCCTTCCTGGTCGCCGCCGTCGTGGCCTGGACCCGACCCGGCATGGCGTCGCTGCCGCTGGCGCGGGCGCTGGCGGCGGTGCTGTTCCTGATCGGGATCGGGTCGGGGCTGTTCCACACCGTCGCGCAGGCCTGGTCGGCGATGGCGGACGTGCTGCCGATCCTGGGCTTCATCCTGATCTACATCTATGCCGCCAATCGCCATTACCTGGGCCTGCCGGGGTGGCAATCCGGGGTGGGCGTGGTGCTGTTCTTCCCCTACGCCGCCGCCGTCGGCTATGCCATCGGCGCGCTGCTGCCGCCTGCGGTGGCGGGGTCGTCGGCCTATATCTCGGTCTGGCTGCTGATCGCGCTTTACGGTGTCTTCCTGTTGCGCCCGCTGCCCGACGTCGGGCGCGGCCTGCTGATCGGGGCGGTGATCCTTGGCCTGTCGATCACGGCGCGGATCCTCGACGTTCCGCTCTGCGGGGCCTGGCCGCTGGGCACGCATTTCCTCTGGCATATCCTGAACGCGGTGATGCTGGCCTGGATGATCGAGGTCTACCGCCGCCACAGGCTTGCAGAGGGCAGGACCGGGCGCTAAACGGGGCGCGAACCGCAGATCAGGACGAACGCCCCATGTCGATCGACACAGAGACCGCCCGCCGGGTCGCCAAGCTCGCCCGGATCGAGGTCGCAGACGGCGATCTGCCGACCCTCGCCGACGAACTCTCGCGCATTCTAACCTTCATGGAACAGCTCAACGAGGTGGATATCGAGGGCATCGAGCCGATGACATCGGTCACGCCGATGCGCCTGAAGCGCCGCGAGGACGTGGTGACCGACGGCGGCTACCCCGAGAGAGTGCTCTCCAACGCGCCCGATGCGCGCGAGGGCTTTTTCGCGGTGCCCAAGGTGGTGGAGTGAGGCGATGAGCGACCTGACGAAACTGACCATCGCCGAGGCCCGCGACAAGCTGCGCAAACGCGAGGTGACCGCGGTCGAACTGGCCGAGGCCGCCGTCGCGGCCATCGACGGCGCCGACGCGCTGAATGCCTACGCCGCCAAGACGCCCGAGATCGCGATGGAGCGCGCGCAGGCGGCCGATGCCCGCCTGCAAGCGGGCGACGCGCCGGCCATGTGCGGGATCCCGGTCGGCATCAAGGACCTTTTCTGCACCAAGGGCGTGCAGAGCCAGGCGGCCTCGAAGATCCTCGACGGCTTCACGCCCGAATACGAGTCCACCGTGTCCCGGAACCTGCAGGACGCGGGTGCGGTGATGCTGGGCAAGCTCAACATGGACGAGTTCGCCATGGGCTCGTCGAACGAGCACAGCGTCTACGGTCCCGTGGTCAACCCCTGGCGCCGGCAGGGTTCGGACGTCCGGCTCACACCGGGCGGCTCGTCGGGCGGCTCGGCCGCGGCGGTGGCGGCCGATCTCTGCCTCGCGGCGACCGGCACCGATACCGGCGGCTCGATCCGTCAGCCCGCGGCCTTTACCGGCACGGTCGGGCTCAAGCCCACATATGGCCGGTGTTCGCGGTGGGGCATCGTGGCCTTCGCCTCGTCGCTGGACCAGGCCGGCCCGATGACCAAAACGGTGCGCGACGCGGCGATCATGCTGGGCGCGATGGCCGGGCACGATCCGAAGGATTCGACCAGCGCCGATTTTCCGGTCCCGGATTTCGAGGCCGCGCTGACGGGCGATATCCGCGGCAAGACGGTCGGCCTGCCGAAGGAATACCGCCTCGAGGGCATGCCCGAAGAAATCGAGCGGCTCTGGGCCGAGGGCGCCGAGATGCTGCGCGACGCGGGCGCGAAGGTGGTGGACATCTCGCTGCCGCACACGAAATACGCGCTGCCGGCCTACTACGTGATCGCGCCGGCCGAGGCGTCGTCGAACCTCGCGCGCTACGACGGCGTGCGCTACGGCTTCCGCGCCGCGCTCGAGAAGGGCGACGGCATCACCGAGATGTATGAACGCACGCGCGCGCAGGGCTTCGGCCACGAGGTGCAGCGCCGGGTGATGATCGGCACCTACGTGCTGTCTGCGGGGTTCTACGACGCCTATTACAACCGTGCCCGCAAGGTGCGCACGCTGATCAAGCGGGATTTCGACACCGTCTTCGACCAAGGCATCGACGCGATCCTGACGCCGTCGACCCCCTCGGCGGCGTTCGGCCTGGGCGAGGTGTCGGATGACGACCCGGTGCAGATGTATCTCAACGACGTCTTCACCGTGACGGTGAACCTTGCCGGCCTGCCGGGCATCTCTGTGCCGACCGGGCTCGACACGCAGGGGCTGCCGCTGGGTCTGCAACTGATCGGCCGGCCCTGGGGAGAGGACGATCTGCTGAATACTGCCTATGCGCTCGAACGGGCGGCGCAGTTTGTTTCCAAGCCCGGGAAATGGTGGTAAGACCACCCGGTCTGAACGGTTCCCAGCTCGAGGCGGAAAAATGCGGCGGTTCCTTGCGTTAGGCGGTCTTGTGATCCTTGCGGCCTGTGCGCCGCGGGTGCCGGAGTCGGGCTTCTATGGCGCCACCCTGGACGAACGCGCCGCCCGCGACAGCGCGCTCCAGGGAACGGCCTCGACGGTTCCGCCCGCCGGGACCGAAACCGTCGACGGGGGCGGCCCCGAGATCGACGTCAACAACCCCGGCATTTCGGATACCCAGGACTTCGAGGCCGTCAGCGCGCGGCAAACCATCGAATCCGACGCGGAACGGCTGCAGGCCATGCGGCAGCAATATGAATTCGTCGAACCCCAGCCGCTGCCGGAACGCCGGAACCGGGTCAACATCGCCCAGTTCGCGCTGTCGACCACCCATTCCGTGGGCGACGAGGTGTATCGCCGGGGTCCCCTTGCAAACGTGACGGGGGGGCGGCGCTGCGGCCGCTTCAAGACGGCGAACGACGCACAGATGGCGTTCCTCGAGTCCGGCGGCCCGGAACGCGACCGGCTCGGGCTCGACCCGGACGGCGACGGCTTCGCCTGTGACTGGTCGCCGGAAATCTTCCGCCGGATGGCCAACTGAGGCCGCGCGCGGTGCGGATGGCCGCGCATCCCTCGCCCAATCACGGGCCGCGCCGGGGCGGTGCGGTGCCGGACATGGTCGTGATCCACTATACCGCGATGGAAACCGCCGAGGCGGCGCTCGCGCGGCTCTCGGACCCGGCGGCGGAGGTCTCGGCCCACTACTTGGTCGACGCGTCGGGCACGGTTTTCGAATTGGTCCCCGAGGACGCGCGCGCCTGGCATGCCGGGCGCGGCGCCTGGGGCGATGTCCGGGACGTGAATTCCCGCTCCATCGGGATCGAGCTTGCCAATCCGGGTCTGCTGGCGGCGTTGCCGCCCTTTCCCGCGCCGCAGATGACCGCGCTGGAGACCTTGCTGGCGGGGGTGCGCGCGCGCTGGGCGATCCCGCCCGAGCGGGTGATCGGGCATTCCGACATGGCCCCGGACCGCAAGGCAGATCCCGGCCCGAAATTCGACTGGCGCCGCCTGGCGCTCTCGGGGCACGGGATCTGGCCGGGCCGGCGCGACGCGGGTGGGCAGGGCTTTCGAACGCTGGCCGGGCGGGTGGGCTATGTCTTCCCCGAGAGCGCGGACCCCGAGGCCGACGTGCTCGCCGCGTTCCGCCTGCGTTTCCGGCCCCATGCGCGTGGACCGCTGGGCGATGACGACCTCGCCTGCCTCGCCGATCTCGCGGCGCGCTGGCCGGTTCGGCTTGACCGCGCCCCGGCCAATCCCTAAGTGCAAGCGGCGCGGATGGCCGGATGGCCGCGCCCCGGGCGACCGGGGCGAGGAAAGTCCGGACTCCATGGAGCGACGGTGCCGGGTAACGCCCGGCCGGGGAAACCCGAGGGAAAGCGCCACAGAAAACAGGTGGCCCCGGCCTAGGCCGGGGTGACAGTGAAACGGTGGGGTAAGAGCCCACCGCGGGACTGGCAACAGGACCGGCACGGCAAGCCCCACCGGGAGCAATGCCGAATAGGGGTTCCGCGCCCCGGAGCGATCCGGGGCAGGCACGCTTCAGCCCAGGGACCCGGGTTGGCAGCTCGATCCCGGCGGCGACGCCGGGACCAGAGGAATGGTCATCCAGGGCCGTGCCACTGCGCGGCCTGGACAGAATCCGGCTTACAGGCCATCCGCGCATGTTCTATCCGTCATTCCCGTGTCATCCTCGCCTGCCAGAGGCGGGGATCGAACCGCCCCCATGACGGAGACCCGCTTGACCGAGACCGCATCCACCCCCGCCGCCCCCGGCTTCGGCGCGGCGCTGCGCGTCTGGGCGCGGATCGGGGTGCTGTCCTTTGGCGGGCCGGCCGGCCAGATCGCCCTGATGCACCGCGAGGTGGTGGAGGAACGCGGCTGGCTCGGCGAGGACGAGTTCCTGAACGCGCTCTCCTTCTCGATGCTGCTGCCGGGCCCCGAGGCGATGCAACTCGCGACCTATGCGGGCTGGCGGCTGCACGGCGTGGCCGGCGGCCTCGCGGCGGGGCTGCTCTTCGTGCTGCCGGGCGCGGCGGTGGTGCTCGCGCTGGCGGCGCTCTATGCCGCGATCGGCGCGGTTCCGCTGGTTCAGGCGCTTTTCCTCGGGGTGAAGGCGGCGGTGGTCGTCATCGTGATCGAGGCGCTGCTGAAGGTCGCGCGCCGCGCGCTGAAGGAGCCCGACCGCTGGATGATCGCGGCGCTGGCTTTCGTCGCGATCTTCTTTCTCTCCGCGCCGTTTCCGCTGATCGTGGCGCTGGCGGCGCTTTACGGCCTGCTGCGGGGCGGCGATGCCGGGCCCGCAGCCCCGCCGGTGACGCGGCCGCTCTCGCGCACGCTCGGCACGATCCTGCTGTGGCTCGCGGTCTGGTGGGCGCCGCTCGCGGTGCTCTGGCTGGCGGCCCCCGGCAGCCTGCTGGTCGAAATCGGGCTCTTCTTCTCGAAACTCGCGGTCGTGACTTTCGGCGGGGCCTACGCGGTGCTGGCCTACATGGCCCAGGACGTGGTCAACGCGCAGGGCTGGCTGACCGCGGGCGAGATGATGGACGGGCTGGGGCTGGCCGAGACGACGCCCGGCCCGCTGATCCTGGTGACCGAGTTCGTGGGCTTCCTCGCGGCAGAGAAGGCCGGCGGCCTCGCGCTGGGCCTGGCCGGGGCGGCGGTGACCCTCTGGATGACCTTCGCGCCCTGTTTCCTGTGGATCTTCGCCGGGGCGCCCTATGTCGCCGTGATCGCCACGCGGCCGCGGCTCAAGGCGGCGCTTTCGGCGATCACCGCGGCCGTCGTCGGGGTGATCCTCAACCTGTCGATCTGGTTCGCGCTGCACGTCTTTTTCGGCGAGGTGACCGCCCGCGCCGCCGGGCCGTTCACCCTCTGGACGCCGGACTGGGCGACGCTGGATCCCGGTGCGGTTCTGCTGGCGCTGGTCGCCGGGGTGCTGTTGCTGTGGCTACGCCTCGGGCTGATCGCGGTGCTCGGCATCTCGGCCCTGCTGGGGGTGGCATGGGCCCTGATCGCGGGCTGAGATCATCCCGGTTTTGCGGTTGACTCGGGGTCTGAGACGTATAAAAGGCGAGGCTCAGATTTCACGGGGCGGCACCGCGTCAGAACGCTTGGTCCGCCGAAGGAGACAGACATGGCGAAGCCGACCACGATCAAGATCCGCCTGAACTCCACGGCAGGCACCGGCCACTTTTACGTGACCAAGAAAAACGCACGCACCATGACCGAGAAGATGTCGATCAAGAAATACGATCCGGTCGCGCGCAAGCACGTCGAGTACAAGGAAGGCAAGATCAAGTAAGCCTTCCCTGACCGAGAGACGGACGGGCCGCGCTGGATCGCCAGCGCGGCCCTTTTCTTTTCCGGAGCCTGCCCGATGCCTGCCACCTTGACGCTGCGACCTGCCTCGCCCGCCGATATCGCCCGGATCGACGTTCTGCTGGCGCGGTCCTATCCCAAGCTGCTGAAAGCCGACTATCCGCCCTCGGTCCTGGTGACGGCGTTGCCGCTGATTTCCCGGGCCAGCCCGTCGCTGGTGGCCTCGGGGCGGTACTACCTGGCCGAGGACGCCGAGGGCCGGCTGCTGGGCGCGGGTGGCTGGAGCCTCAAGGCGCCCGGCGGGGGCGGCGTGACGCCGGGCACCGCCCATATGCGGCACGTGGCGACCGATCCCGCGGCCCTGCGCCGGGGCGTCGGGCGGGCGCTGATGGACGAGATCGCGGCCGCGGCCGGTCGGGCCGGGGCAGAGCGGCTCGACTGCCTGTCGACCCGGACGGCGGTGGCGTTCTACCGGGCGATGGGCTTCGATACGCTGGGCGCCGTGGAGGTCACGCTCCGCCCCGGGATCGTCTTCCCGGCGGTGCGGATGCTGCGCGCGCTGTCATAAAAAAGGGGCCGGCGCTGTGCCGGCCCCGAGATGCACCTTTGTCTGCTGCGCCGCGCGCCGCGTCACTCCTGCGTCGCGCCGAGGAAGTGCAGCAGGAACATGAACATGTTCAGGAAGTCGAGATAGAGGCGCAGCGCACCCATGATCGCCGACTTGCCGAGCCATTCCTGGTCGCCATGAGCGGCGTGCTGGATGTACTCGTTCTTGATGCTCTGCGTGTCGTAGGCCGTCAGGCCGGCGAAGATCAGAACACCGAGCGCCGATACCGCGAACATCACCGCCTCGGACTGGAGGAAGAGGTTCACGATGGACGCCACGATAAGGCCGATCACGCCCATGATCAGGAACGAGCCCCAGCCGCTGATGTCCTTCTTGGTCGTGTAGCCGTAGAGGCTGAGACCGGCGAAGGCGATCGCGGTGACCAGGAAGGTCTGGGCGATGGAGATGCCCGTGTAGATCGCGAAGATCGAACTGATCGACAGCCCCATCAGGGCTGCGAAGCCCCAGAACACGGCCTGCGCGGTGGCGGCCGACAGGCGATTGATCATCGCGCTGAAGGCAAAAACGACGATAAGCGGGGCGAAGATCACCAGCCACTTGATCGGGGAACCGAAGATCGCCGCGAGCATCGCCTCGTTGGTGCCGACCGCATAGGCAACGCCCCCGGTGATGAGCATGGCCACGGACATCAGCCCGTAGACCTTGTTCATATAGGCCCGCAGGCCCTCGTCGATCTGAGCAGTCCGGGCGCCGACGCCCTCGCGCCGGATCGTCTCGAACTCAGCCATTGCTTTCCTCTCCTTACTTGACCCATCGGCTTCCGCGGGGGATCGCGGAGACCTTGGAACAAATATCGGCAAGCATGGCCAAGTTTTCAAGCTTAACCGGTGCGGCAAATGCCCATTTTTAGCGGTGCGCGGGCACGTCCCAGATCGGGCGGCGGATTTCCCGGTGCACGTCGCGCTCGGTCAGGCCGATATCCTTGAGCGCCGCAGCATCGAGCGCGGCGAGCGCCCGGCGCTGGCGCCAGGTGGCGTGGATGCTGCGCAGCGTGTCGACAAGCGACCGGCGCCGCAGGGGGCGGGACTGTGTGAAGGTGTGGCTGTGAAGGGTCATGGCCGGTTCCGCGATATGTCTCAAACGTGATGGGTCAGAAGGTTTGCATCAGGATGCTTGATGTATCTGGCAGTTTGTGGTCCATATGTGAAATGAATGTTTTTGGTCCCATTCATCAGGATTCGTGATATGGCGCGCAATCTCGACATGACCTCGCTCCGCTCTTTCGTCACCGTCGCCGAGGCAGGCGGCGTGACCCGGGCCGCGAGCTTTCTCAACCTGACGCAATCGGCGGTCTCGATGCAGCTCAAGCGGCTGGAAGAGGCCCTCGATCAGAAGCTGCTCGACCGCAGCGCGCGGCGGATCGCGCTGACCGCGGCGGGCGAACAGCTGCTCAGCTACGGCAAGCGCATCCTTGACCTGAACGACGAGGCCTATGCGCGCCTGACCCATCACGAGTTCGAGGGCGAGATGGTGCTCGGCGTGCCGGACGACATCGTCTATCCCTACATCCCGCGGGTCCTGCAGCGCTTCGCGGCCGAGTACCCGCGCGTCAAGGTGCACCTGATCTCGTCCTACACGCGGCGTCTGAAAGACATGTTCGGGCGCGGCGAATGCGACGTGATCCTGACCACCGAGGAAGGCTGCGACAGCGGCGGCGAAACGCTGGACCGCCGGCCGCTCGTCTGGATGGGTGCGCCGGAGGGCGTCGCCTGGAAGGCGCGGCCGCTTCGGCTGGCCTTCGAGCATGGCTGCATCTTCCGCCGCACCGCCGAGGCGTCGCTCGATGCCGCGGGCATCCCCTGGGAAATGGCCGTCGAATCGGACCGGAGCCGGTCCGTCGAGGCAAGCGTGACCGCCGACCTGGCGGTCCATGCGGGCGTGGCGGGAACGACGCCGCCCTATATCGAGGTGATCGAGCATGGCGGCGCGCTGCCCGACCTCGGCCAGACACGGATCAACCTCTATGGCGGCGGCCTGCGCGGCGAGGGGCTGCGCCAGGCGCTGGCGGGCATGGTGCGCCAGGCCTACACCCAGGGCTGAGCCGCCGGGCGGCTCAGGGCGCCACGACGACCTTGCCGGTGGATTTCCGCGCGCGCAGCAACTCCAGCGCCTCGCCCGCACGGGCGAGCGGCAGGACATGGCTCACATGGGGGCGCAGCTTTCCCTCGGCATACCAGCCCATGAGCTCCGCCAGGCTTTCGGTCAGGACGTCGGGGCGGAATCTCAGGTAGCCGCCCCAGTAGAGCCCGATCACCGTCAGGTTCTTGACCAGCAGGATATTGGCCGGGATCTGCGGCACGTCACCGCTGGCGAAGCCCATGGGAATGAGCCGTGCCTCGGGGTTGCAGGCCCGGAGCGCGGCCTTGAACTGGTCCCCGCCGACCGGGTCGTAGACCACGTCGGCGCCCCCCAGCGCCTTGACCGCCGCGCGGATGTCGTCGCGGTCGCTGTCGATCAGGTGATCGGCGCCGGCCTTGGCGGCGACCTTCAGCTTCTCGGCGCCCCGCGCCACGGCGATGACGCGCGCGCCCATCAGCTTGCCAAGCTCCACCGCCGTCAGCCCCACGCCGCCGGCGGCCCCCAGCACCAGCAGCGTTTCGCCCGCCGCCAGGCGGGCCCGGTGCGCAAGCGCCACGTGGCCGGTCCCATAGGCCACCTGGAAGGCGGCGGCGTCTTCGAAGGGCATGGGGTCGGGCAGGGGAACGCAGCGCGCGGCCGGGAAGCAGCCCATCTCTGCCAGCCCGCCCTGGCCCGAGAAGACCGCGACCCGCGTGCCGATGGCGGGCCGATCGACCCCGTCGCCCTGCGCCTCGACCGTGCCGGCGATCTCCATGCCCGGCACGAAGGGCAGCGGCGGCGTGTCCTGGTAGCGCCCCTCGATCATCAGAAGATCGGCGAAGTTCAGCCCGCAGGCGGCGATCCGGACCAGCACCTCGCCGGGGCCCGGGCGCGGTGCGGGGCGGTCCGCCAGCGCGGGCGGCACGGCATGGTCGCTTGCCAGGAAAACCTGCATGTCTTCGTCGTCTCCGTCGTTTCGCGCCGAGCCTATCCCGTGCCCGCGGCCGGGCCAAGCGCCGCCCGGGGACAGCCGCGCCGGATAGGCCTCGCTTTATGCGGGCAAAGCGTTTACCATTTGATCAGTATACGTTGCATTTTCCCGGGCATCCTGCGATTTATGCAAGTTGCGTAACGTGGTGCCCCGTGCGCGTCCGTCTCGGGGCGTATCTGGCAAGTTGGCGGAGTCTGCCATGACGAACGAAAAACAAGCACAACCGGGCTTTCGCCGCTCTCGCGCAGTCACTCGGGCGCAGGCAGGGCCAAAGGTGGAGGATATCGCATGAAGCACCCCGTGGACGTACATGTCGGCAAGCGTATTCGGCACCGGCGCTGGATGGTCGGGATGACCCAGCAGCAGCTCGCCGAGCGCGTCGGCATCAAGTTCCAGCAGATCCAGAAATACGAGACCGGGATGAACCGGGTCAGCGCCTCGCGCCTCTGGGATATCGCGCATGCGCTCGAGGTGCCCGTCAGCTTCTTCTTCGAAGGGCTCGGCGAAGAGGCCGAGGCCGGCACGGCGGAAATCTCGAAACCCGCGGCCGGCGGCCAGCAGGGGGATCTCCTTGCCGACAAGGAGGCGCTGGAACTGGTCCGTTCCTATTACGCGATCCCGGAAAACCAGCGGCGCCGGCTGTTCGACCTGGCGCGCGTGCTCAGCGACGTCGCCTGAGCGCCACCGAGAGTTGACGGCCCCGCCGGGTCATGGAATTGGGGGGACGAGCCCAGGCATGCCGGCGGGTCCGCGATGAATCCTTTCGATGAAACCGAACGCGCGGCGGTGATCGCCACCGCCCACGCCCTGGCCGACGCGGCCCGGCCAGAGACCCTGCGCCATTTTCGCAGCGCCGCGCTGGAGGCCGACAACAAGCATGCCAGCGGCTTCGACCCGGTGACCGCCGCCGACCGCGAGGCCGAGTCGCGCATGCGCGCGCTGCTGGCCGAACACCGGCCGCGTGACGGCATCCTTGGCGAGGAGTTCGGAGCCTCCGGGGGCGACAGCGGCCTGACCTGGGTTCTGGACCCGATCGACGGCACGCGCGCCTTCATCAGCGGCACGCCGACCTGGGGTGTCCTGGTCGCGCTGAGCGGGGTGGACGGGCCGCTCTACGGCGTGATCGACCAGCCCTTTATCGGCGAGCGCTTCGCGGGCGGGCTCGGCGAGGCCTGGACGAACGGCCCGCAGGGCCGCCACCCCCTTGCGACGCGCGCGACCACCGAGCTGTCGCGGGCCACGCTCTTCACCACCTTTCCCGAGATCGGCAGCGCCGCCGAGGCACACGCCTTCCACGACCTGGCCGGCCGGGTGCGCCTGACCCGCTACGGGATCGACTGCTACGCCTACGCGCTGCTCGCGCTGGGTCAGGTGGACCTCGTGGTCGAGGCCGGTCTGCAACCCTACGATATCCACGCGCCGATCGCCGTGATCGAGGCCGCGGGCGGCCTGGTGACGGACTGGCAGGGCGGGCCGGCGCATCAGGGGGGCAGGGTGCTCGCGGCCGCGAACCCCGCGATCCACGCCGCCGCGCTCGCGGTGTTGTCGCGCGCCGGAGCCTAGCCGCCCGTTCCGAAAAACGCGTCGAGCGCAGCGAAGATACGCCGCCGGATCGCGGGCGTTTCCATCAGCACCTCGTGCTGTCCGCCGGCCAGGGTCTCCAGCCGGCCGCCGGGCCAGCTTGCCATCCGCCGCCGGACGGCCGGGATGCTGACGATCTTCTCGTCGCTGCCGATCCAGGTGAGCGCCGGCACCGCCGGCGCGGGCAGGCGGGCCATGATCGCCACCTCGCGCAGCGCCTCGTTGAGCCAGTGCAGCGTCGGCCCCCCGATCACCATGTCCGGATGCGCCGCCATCTGCGCGCGCATGTAGTCCCACATCTCGCGGTCCGAGGTCAGGGTATTGCCCTCGAAGGCGCTGGAGAACACGTAGTTCCGCGCCTCGGTGCCGGGCACCAGCCGGTCGCTCAGCCCGAGCGGCCGGCTCAGCCCGCTGACCGCCCAGGCGACGGGGCGCATCGGCGGCGCGATCTCGATGCCCCACATCGGCCCGGTGAAGGCCGCGCGGTCCACCGCGAGGCCCTCGCGCAGCGCCCGGAGCCCGATGCACCCGCCCATGGAATGGGCGAGCAGGTACCAGGGTTTCGGCAGGCCGGCGGCCTCGGCGGCGCGCACCAGGGCCCGCACGTCGCGCTGGTAGTCCCTGAAACGGTGCACGTGCCCCGGGCCCGGGTCGTCGATGAGACGGTCGGCCATCCCCTGTCCGCGCCAGTCGACCGTGGCCGTCGCGAAGCCGAGCGCGCCGAGCGCACCCGCCGCGCGGCCGTATTTCTCGATGAACTCCGTGCGCCCCGGGAAGATCAGCACCGTGCCGCGCGGGCCGTCGGGCCAGAACCCCGCGCGGATCTGCACACCGTCCTCGGTGCGCAGCCAGTAGGCCGCGCCGCCCGGGGGGGCGTCGGCGACCGCCTCGTGCAGCGGCGCCGGGTCCATCGCCTAGCCGAGCAGGCTGCCGAGGCGCATGGCGGTGCCCATGTCCCCGTCGACCGACAGCTTGCCGCTCATGAAGGCGGTGGTCGGGTTCAGCTCGCCGTCGAGAATCGCCTCGAAGGTCTCGGCATCGGCGCTGAGCGTGCAGTCAGCCTCGCCGCTGCCCTCGCGGACGCCGTCCTGGTCGATGATCAGCGCCCCCTCGTCCGCGATCTCGAATTTCACGCTGCCATCGAAGCCGTCGCCCAGGCGCTCTTCCAGGGCGGCCTTCGCGGTCTCGATCACCTTGCTCATCTCCGTCCTCCAAAATCCTCGTGACCCGGGTCGCATTTCTCGCGGCGGGCGCTACACTCTATGACGTTATGAAACGAATGCGCCGCATTGCCAATCTTGTCGTCGCGGCAATCCTGCTGGCCGCCGGGCTCGTCCTGCTGCCGCCGGCCGCCGCCGCCCAGACCGAAGAGCTCGATCCGCTCTTCGAGACGCTGGCCTCGCCCGATCTCGAGGACTGGCAATCCGTAGAGGACGAGATCATTCGCCACTGGTCCCGATCGGGCTCGTCGGCGATGGACCTGCTTCTGCAGCGCGGGACCGAGGCCATGGAAGCCGGCGACTTCGACACGGCGCTCGAGCACCTGACCGCCCTGACCGATCACGCCCCGGATTTCGCCGAGGGCTGGAACACCCGCGCCACGGTTCTGTTCCAGAAGGAACGTTACGGGCTCGCGATCGAGGACATCAAGCGCACCCTGGCGCTCAACCCGCGCCATTTCGGGGCCCTGTCGGGGCTGGGCATCATCATGGAAGAACTGGGCGAAGACGAGATCGCGCTCGGCGCCTTCCGGGCCGCGGTCTCTATACATCCGCATCGTCCCAACCTAAATGAGGCCCTGAAGCGGCTGGAGCGCAAGGTTCTCGGCCGGACACTCTGAGGCGGCGCAGGGGGCGCGGCACCATGGGCCCGAGCAACGCCAGGATCACCGCGGTCCTGGGCCCCACCAACACAGGCAAGACCCACTACGCGATCGAGCGGATGCTGGGCCATCGCACCGGCGTGATCGGCCTGCCGCTGCGCCTGCTGGCGCGCGAGGTCTACGATCGCATCGTCGCGATTCGGGGCCCGTCGGTCGTGGCGCTGGTGACCGGCGAGGAACGCATCGTGCCCGAACGCACCCAGTACTGGGTTTGCACCGTCGAGGCCATGCCGACCGGCATCGGTGCCGATTTCCTGGCGGTGGACGAGATCCAGCTTTGTGCCGATCCCGAGCGCGGCCACGTGTTCACCGACCGGCTGCTTCGCGCGCGCGGGCAGCTCGAAACGGTCTTCCTCGGCGCCGACACCATGCGCCCGACCATCGCCGCGCTGGTGCCCGAGGCCGAATTCATGCGGCGCGAGCGCTTCTCGACGCTCTCCTACGCGGGGCCCAAGAAGATCAGCCGGATGAAGCCGCGGTCGGCCATCGTCGGCTTCTCGGTGGAAAACGTCTATGCCATCGCCGAGTTGATCCGCCGCCAGAAGGGCGGCGCCGCGGTGGTGATGGGGGCGCTCAGCCCCCGCACCCGGAACGCGCAGGTGGCGCTCTACCAGAACGGGGACGTGGATTACCTCGTCGCGACCGATGCCATCGGCATGGGGCTCAACCTCGATATCGACCACGTGGCCTTTTCCGGGCTCGAGAAATTCGACGGCCGCCGCATGCGCCATCTCGCGCCGAACGAACTGGCGCAGATCGCCGGGCGCGCGGGGCGGCACATGAACGCGGGCACCTTCGGCGTGACGGGCGAGGCGGCGGCGCTGGACCAGCCGGTGGTCGACGCGATCGAGAGCCACCGCTTCACGCCGCTCCGCCGGCTTCAGTGGCGCAGCGCGGCCCTCGATTTCGGGTCGACCGACAGGCTCGTCGCGTCGCTCGAGCAGAACAGCGACGACCCCATGCTGACCCGCACCCGCGAGGCCGACGATCTCGCCGCGCTGAAGGCGTTGACCGATCACCCCGATGTCGCGCCGCGGCTGTCGGGGCCGCGGGACGTGCGGCTGCTGTGGGAGGTCTGCCAGGTGCCGGATTTCCGCAACATCTCCGCGGGTGAGCATGCCACGCTTCTCGCCCGGCTCTTCGGGTTCCTGCATGACGGCGGCGCGGTTCCCGACGACTGGCTCGCCGGGCAGATTCGCCGCATCGACCGGACCGACGGCGATATCGACACATTGTCGAAACGTCTGGCATATATCCGAACATGGACCTTCGTGACCCAGCGCAGCGGCTGGGTCTCGGACGAAAACCATTGGCGCGGGGAAACCCGCGCGGTAGAAGACCGCCTGTCCGACGCGCTCCACGCGCGCCTGACCCAGAGATTCGTCGACCGGCGCACCAGCGTGCTGATGCGCCGGTTGAAGCAAAAGGAGAGCCTTGTGGCAGAGGTGAACGACAAGGGCGAGGTGACGGTCGAGGGACAGTTCGTCGGCCGCCTCGAGGGGTTCCGGTTCCGCCAGGACCAAAGCGCGAGCGCCGACGAGGCCAAGACGCTGCGCGCGGCGTCGATCCAGGCGCTGCAGCCGGAATTCAACCTGCGTGCGGATCGCTTCTACAACGCCCCGGACACCGAGTTCGACTTCACCGAACAGGGCGGCCTGATGTGGGGCGAACATGCCATCGGCAAACTCGCAGCGGGCGACGACCCGCTGGCGCCCCGCGCCGTCGCCTTCGTCGACGACGAGGCCGGCCCGGACGTCGCCGAGAAGGTGCGCCGCCGGCTGCAGCATTTCATCGATCGCAAGATCGCCACGCTCTTCGAGCCGCTCCTCAACATGAAGCGCGACGAGGAGATGGCCGGGCTCGCACGCGGTTTCGCCTTCCGGATGGTCGAGTCCTTCGGCGTCATCCCGCGTGAGCGCGTCTCCGGCGAGGTCAAGGCGCTGGACCAGGACATGCGCGGCGCCTTGCGCAAACACGGGGTCCGCTTCGGTCAGTACACGGTCTTCATGCCGCTGCTGCTGAAACCCGCGCCGACGCGGCTGCGGCTCGTGCTCTGGTCGCTGTCCCAGGGGATCGACGATTTCCCGTCCGCACCACCGCCGGGGCTGGTCACGGTGCCTGCGGTCCCCGGTGCGCCCGCCGACTATTACCCGATGGCAGGCTACCGGCTCGCCGGCGCGCGCGCGATCCGCATAGACATGCTCGAACGGCTCGCGGACCTGCTGCGCCCTGAAAACAGCCGTGCCGGCTTCGAGGCTACGGCCGACATGCTGTCGATCACCGGCATGACGCTGGAACAGTTCGCCGATCTGATGGAAGGTCTCGGCTTCAAGGCCGAGAAGGGCGAGCGGCCGAAGGAGCGCCCGGCGCAGCCAGAGGCCCCGGCAGCCGGTGCCGCGTCGCCGGCCCCGGAAACGGACGCGCCCGCCGATGCACCCGCCGCCGACGCCGGGTCGGCCGCCGCGGCGGAGACCGCGGAGGAAGCGCCGACGGCCGTCACCGACGCGCCCGCGCCATCCGACGATACCGCGGCCGCGGACGCCGCCGACGCCGCGGCGCCCGAGACGCCCGCCGAGCCGGAGGTCGAGGTCTTCTACACCTTCACCTGGGCGCCGAAGCGCCGGGACGGCGGCGGCAAGCCGCGCCAGGGCCAGAAGCCCAGGGGCAAGGGCCGCAAGCCGCAACAGAAGGGGCCGCAGTCCTTCACGGCCAAGCCGAAGCCGAAGAAGGACAAGCCGATCGACCCGGATAATCCCTTCGCGGCGCTGGCGGCGCTCAAGGACAAGTCCTGATCCGGTTTGGCCGCGTCGCGTCCGACCCTGCGCGTGGACAAGTGGCTCTGGCAGGCGCGGTTTTTCAAGACCCGCGGCCTGGCCGCGAAAACGGTGGCCTCGGGACGGGTGCGCGCCAATTCCGACCGGCTCGCCAAGGCGAGCGCCCAGGTCGGGCCCGGGGATATCCTGACCTTTCCCCAGGGCCGGCGGATCCGTGTCGTCCGCGTTCTGGCGCTGGGAGAGCGGCGCGGCCCGGCGACCGAGGCCGCGGCGCTTTACGAGGACCTGACCCCGCCGGAAGAGACGACCCCGGCGCCTGCCGCGGGCGGCGATCGCAAGGGACGCCCGACCAAGAAAGAGCGTCGCGAGATCGATCGAATTCGCCCGCGCGCGCTTGATTGACCCGCACAACCGGAATAGGTAGCTGGTAACTGCCCGGCGGGGGCCGGGCCAACACCTGAAGAACGGCCACCCATGACCTATATCGTCAACGACAACTGCATCGCCTGCAAATACACCGACTGCGTCGAGGTTTGCCCCGTGGACTGCTTCTACGAGGGCGAGACCATGCTGGTGATCCATCCCGACGAGTGCATCGATTGCGGCGTCTGCGAGCCGGAATGCCCGGCCGACGCGATCCGTCCCGACACCGAGCCGGAGATGGAGAAATGGGTCGAGTTCAACCGCAAGTATTCCGAGATGTGGCCGGTGATCATCACCAAGAAGGATCCCCTGCCGGACGCCGAGAAGCATGACGGCGAAGAAGGCAAGCTGGAGAAATACTTCAGCGAGAACCCCGGCGAGGGGGGCTGAACGGCCGATTCGGGCGCCGCAGCGCGGCGCCGGGCCGAAAAACACGGTAGATCAGGCCGCGGCTGCACGCCCAATGGCCTGAAAACAAAGGCATTACCGCCTTCGCGGCGCCGCGGCACTGGAAAATGCGGCGTGTTTTTGTTATATTTGCGTTACAGATAAACTAGGACGCTGCCGCCATCCGCAGAACGCGAACCTGCGGGATGGCTTTATCATCGCCAAGCGAAGGATGTGCTGGACCGCCGCCGCGGCCACAGGCTCCCCTTCGCTGACTGCGTGGGAGCCCTGACCGGGAACTGGACCATATGAGCAAGAGCAAGAAGACCGCTGAATTTCGTCCCAACGATTACGTCGTGTACCCCGCCCATGGTGTCGGCCAGATCATGTCCATCGAGGAGCAGGAGATCGCCGGCATGAAAATGGAGCTGTTCGTCATCTCCTTCGAGAAGGACAAGATGACGCTCCGCGTGCCCACGAACCGCGCCACCGAAATCGGCATGCGCAGCCTGTCGACGCCGGACGTCGTGTCCAAGGCGCTCGATACCTTGAAGGGACGCGCCAAGGTCAAGCGCGCCATGTGGTCCCGTCGCGCGCAGGAATACGAACAGAAGATCAATTCCGGCGACCTGATTTCCATCGCCGAGGTGGTGCGCGACCTGCATCGCACCGACGAGCAGCGCGAACAGTCCTATTCCGAACGCCAGCTCTACGAGGCCGCGCTCGAACGGCTGACCCGCGAAGTGGCCGCCGTCAGCGGCATCGACGAGGTCAAGGCGCAGCAGCGCGTGGACGACGTGCTGGTCTCGCGCGCGGCCTGAACCGCCCGAGACAGACCCGGAAAACCGGCCGCGATCCCAGGGATCGCGGCCTTTTCATGCGCGGCCGCCGGGCGCATTTCCCGGAACCGGGCGCGGCCCCGGGCCGGGCTCAGCCGCGATAGGCGCTGCCCTCGCCGGGGGACTCGTCGCCCTCCGCCCCCTCGGTGTCCTGGAAGTCGCTCATCAGTTCGGTCTCGAGCTCGCGGTTCAATTCACGGGCGCGTTCCAGATAGGCCTCGTTTTCCGAAATCGGCACGTCCGGCTTCCAGAGCTGCGCCAGCTCGCGCAGGATATGGCGGTCCATCCTGAAGAAGGCGCGGAGCCGCTGGTGCGCCTCTTCCTCCTGGACACCCATGCCCTGCAGAACGTAGCGCCCGGCCCGGAGCGAGCTGTCGAACATCTCGCGCACGATGTCGTTGGCGCCGGCACGGTAGAGTTGATAGGTATGCACCCGGTCCTTGGCGCGGGCCACGATATGCAGGTCCGGGCGCTCGCGCCGGGCATATTCCACCAGCCGCAGCGCCGCCTTGGGATCGTCGAGCGCCACCACCAGCACCTTGGCGTTCTCGAGCCCGGCGGCGTGCAGCAGTTCCGGCCGGGTCGGGTCGCCGAAGAAGCCCTTGAACCCGAACCGCCGCATCAACTCGATCGTGTGAATGTCGTGATCGAGCACCGTCGCCTTGAAGCCGCTGGCGCTGACCATGCGGTTCACCACCTGCCCGAAGCGGCCGATCCCGGCGATGATGATCGGGCCGTGCTCGTCGATCTCGTCGGGCGGGCGCTCGGCGCGATCCTCGCGCAGGATACGCCCCAGCTGGTCCGACAGGATGAAGAGCAGCGGCGTCAGCAGCATGGACAGCGCGACGATCAGCAAGAGCCGCTGGGACAGCGCGTCCGGCAGCACGGCCTGCTGGCTCATGAAGCTGATCAGCACGAAGCCGAACTCCCCCGCCTGGGCGAGCCCGAGCGTGAACAGCCATCGGTCCTTGCCGCGCAGCTTGAACAGCACCGCCAGCACCAGCAGCACCGCGAGCTTCAGCGCCATCATGCCGAGCGTCAGCCCGACGATGGTGAAGACGTCGCCGAACAGCACGGCGAAATCGATGCTGGCGCCGACCGAGATGAAGAAGAGCCCCAGCAACAGGCCCTTGAAGGGCTCGATGTCCGACTCGAGTTCGTGGCGAAACTCCGAATTGGCCAGCACCACGCCGGCCAGGAACGTCCCCAGGGCCGGCGACAGGCCGACCAGCGTCATCAGGAAGGCGATGCCCAGCACGATCAGCAGCGCGACCGCGGTGAACATCTCGCGCAGCCGCGCGGCGGCGACGAAGTGGAACAGCGGACGTGTCAGGAAGTGCCCGGCCGCGATCACCGCGCCGACCGCGCCGAGGGTGACCAGCGTCACGCCCCAGCCCGGCAGGCCCTCGACCAGCGACATCTGGCTGCCATGCCCGTGCGCGTCTTCCGCCCCGTGATAGCCCCCGCCCGCCAGCTCCGGCAGCGCGAGCAGCGGCGCCAGCGCCAGCATCGGGATCACGGCGATATCCTGGGTCAGCAGCACCGAGAAGGTCGACCGCCCGCCCACGGTGTGCATCAGACCCTTTTCGGTCAGGGTCTGGATCACGATCGCGGTGGAGGACAGCGCGAAGACCAGCCCGGTCGCGACCGCCGTCTGCCATGGCAGGCCCAGCATCGACGCGCCCCAGGCCACGAGCCCCGTGGTCACGCCGATCTGCAGCCCGCCCAGGCCGATCAGCCGGTGGCGCATGTTCCACAGGCTCATGGGGTCCATTTCCAACCCGACGATGAACAGCATCAGCACCACGCCGAATTCCGCGAAATGGCGGATATCCGTCATCTCGGAGCCCACAAGCCCGATCACCGGGCCGATGATGACGCCCGCGATCAGGTAACCCAGCACCGAGCCCAGCCCAAAACGCTTGGCCAGCGGCACCGCGATCACCGCGGCGGCAAGGAAGATCGTGGCCTGGTGGAGAAAACCTTCCATTTGGACTCCTTCAGGTGGGCAGGGGAGAGTCGGGTTTCATCTGGTCCATCACGATCTGGCTCTGGACGCGGGCCACCGCCTCGTGCGGCAGCAGCACCTCGTGGATCAGGCGGTTGAGGGCCCCCAGGTCGGTGCAGAACACCCGCAGCAGGTAATCCGCCTCGCCGGTGAGCGTCCAGGCGCTGACGATCTCGGGGCGCGTGTCACAGAGCCGGGTGAAGGCGCGCGCCGCGTCCGGCGCGTGGGTCGCCATCGAGACCTGCACGAAGGCCTGCACGGCCAGGCCGACCTTCGGCGGGTCGAGCCGGGCGGTGTAGCCGGTGATGTATCCCTCGGCCTCGAGCCGCTGGCGCCGGCGTCCGGCCTGGCTCGACGACAGGTTCAGCACCTCGCCCAGTTCCTGGGCGGTGAGATGCGCGTCCTTCTGGAGCGCGCGCAGGAGCCGTGAGTCGATCTCGTCCAGCATGCGTGCATTGAATCCGCGAATTACGTAAAACCTACGCGAAATCCGCGCGTCCGACTAGGGTTTCAGGCCCGAAAACGCGCAAATTTCCGTTGGCGCCTGCGGCATTGTCCAAATTGAACGCGCAAACAGGAGGACACCCATGGGACCGTTCCCGCACGACGCCCCCAAGGCGACCATCACCGGGGAAAACCCGGCCGGTACCGACGGCTTCGAATTCGTCGAATTCGCCCATCCCGATCCGCAGCAGCTGCGGGATCTCTTCACGAAGATGGGCTACAAGCACACCGCCACGCACAAGACCAAAGCTGTCGAGCTGTGGCAGCAGGGCGATATCACCTACGTCCTGAACGCGGAGCCCGGAACCCATGCCGCCGCCTTCATCGAGGAACACGGCCCCTGTGCGCCGTCGATGGGCTGGCGCGTGGTCGATGCCGATCATGCCTTCCGCCATGCCGTCGACAACGGCGCCGAGCCCTACGAGGGCGCGGGCAAGGTCATGGACGTGCCCGCGATCAAGGGGATCGGCGGCAGCCTGATCTACTTCATCGACAAGTATTACGAGGCGAACCCCTACAACGCCGAGTTCGACTGGGTCGACAATGCCCACCCGGCCGGCGTCGGCTTCTACTACCTCGATCACCTGACCCACAACGTCCATAAGGGCAACATGGACAAGTGGTTCGGCTTTTACCGCGATATCTTCAATTTCAAGGAGATCCGCTTCTTCGACATCGAGGGCAAGTTCACCGGGCTCTTCAGCCGGGCGCTGACCTCGCCCGACGGCAAGATCCGCATCCCGATCAACGAGGATCGCGGCGAGACCGGGCAGATCGTGGAATACCTCAAGCGCTACAACGGCGAGGGCATCCAGCACATCGCCGTCGGCACCGAGGACATCTATTCCGCCACCGACGCCATCGCGGAACGCGGGCTGAAGTTCATGCCGGCGCCGCCGGACACCTATTACGAGATGAGCCATGACCGCGTGACGGGCCACGAAGAGCCGCTCGACAAGATGAAGAAGCACGGCATCCTGATCGACGGCGAAGGCGTCGTCGGCGGCGGCGAGACCCGGATCCTCCTGCAGATCTTCTCGAAGACGGTGATCGGGCCGATCTTCTTCGAGTTCATCCAGCGCAAGGGCGACGACGGGTTCGGCGAGGGCAACTTCAAGGCGCTCTTCGAGTCGATCGAACAGGACCAGATCGCGCGCGGCGTGCTCAAGACCGACACCGCCGCGGAATGATCGCGGCCCGGCGGCGCGTGCCCACGGGCGCGCGCCGTCAGCCGCCCGCGCCGTAGAACCGCAGCAACTCGCGCACGGTCTCGAGCGTGTCGATCTCGGCCACCGGCTTGTCGCGCCGCCAGCGCGCCATGCGCGGAAAGCGCAGCGCGACGCCCGATTTGTGACGCGGGCTTTCCTGTATCCCTTCGAAGGCGATCTCGAAGACCAGGTCCGGGCGGACCTGGCGCACCGGGCCGAACCGTTCCGTGGTGTTGCGCCGCACCCAGCGCGTGATCTCGCGGAACTCGGCATCGGTCAGGCCGGAATAGGCCTTGGTCACCGGCACCAGCGCGTCGCCGTCGCGGACGGCGAAGGTGAAGTCGGTGAACAGGTTCGCGCGCCGCCCGTGGCCGGACTGGGCGTAGATCATCACCACGTCCAGCGTCAGCGGGTCGAGCTTCCATTTCCACCAGTCGCCCTTCCGGCGGCCCGCGCCGTAGAGGCCCGCGCGATGCTTCAGCATCACGCCCTCCGCGCCGCGGTCGCGGGCGGTCGCGCGGGTCCCGGCCAGCGCGGCCCAGTCCGCGAAAGGCAGCTCCGGGGCCAGCCGAACCGGGCCGCCGCCGGGCAGGCCCGCCAGCAGCGCCTCCAGCGCCGCGCGCCGTTCGGCGAAGGGGCGGTCGCGCAGGTCGATGCCGTCCCGCTCCAGCAGGTCGTAGGCCAGCATCACCGCCGGCGCCTTGGTCATTTGGGCCCTGGTCACGGTCTTGCGCCCGATCCGGGTCTGAAGCGCCTGGAAGGGCAGGGGGCGGTCGCCCTTCCAGGGCAGGATCTCGCCGTCGAGCACCGTGCCGTCGGGCAGCCGGTCGCGGGTCTCGGCGAACTCGGGAAAGCGGTCGGTGATCAACTCCTCGCCGCGGGACCACAGGAAATGTGCGCCGCCGCGCCGGATCAGCTGGCCGCGGATGCCGTCCCATTTCCAGTCGGCGAACCAGTCGCCGGGATCGCCGAGCCGCTCGGGCGCGTCCTCGAGCGGGTAGGCAAGGTAGAAGGGATAGGGCCGCGACAGCGCCGCGGCCGGGTCTGCCGCGTGGATCAGCGCGTGGAAGCTGGTGGTGTCGGGGGTCCAGTCGCCCATCAGCCGGTGGGCGAGTTCCGCTTCCTCGATGCCGGTGGCGCGGGCCAGCGCGCGGGTCATCAGTTTCTGGCTCACGCCCATGCGGAACCCACCGGTCAGCAGCTTGTTGAAGACGAAGCGCTCGGTCGTCTCGAGCCGGTCCCAGGCATCCAGCACATGGGCGCGGCGGGCCGCCTCGTCCATCCCGCGCAACTCGGAGAGATACGCAATCCACGCGGTGAGCCCGGCATCGCTGCGGCGCGTGGGCGGGGGCAGCACGAGCGCGATGGTTTCGGCGAGATCCCCCACGATGGGGTAGCTTTCCTCGAAGAGCCAGAGCGGAATGCCCGCCGCTTGCGCCGCCCATTGGCGCAGAAGGGTCGTGGTCACCCCGCGTCGCGGCCGCCGCCCGGACAAGAGCGCGATGGTCCAGAGCCGGTCCGAGTCCGGCGCGGTCTCGAAATAGGCCGCCAGCGCCCCGACCTTGGCCGTGGTGCGCGTCGTCTGGTCGAGCCGCGTGAACAGGTCGGCGAAGGCCCTCATGCCTCGGCCTCGCCGCTGTCGATCTCTTCGCCGGTGAACTCGGTCTCGACGATCCGCGCGTCGTAGCCCTGTTCCGCCAGCCAGCGCGCGTAGATCGCGGTGTAGCCGTGCGTGACGTAGACCCGTTCGGCCCCCGTGGCCGCGATCGCGGCGTTGAGGCCGGCCCAGTCGGCGTGATCGCTGAGCACGAAGCCCCGGTCCGCGGCGCGCCGGCGGCGCACGCCCCGCAGCGCCATCCAGCCCGAGACCATCCCGGTCGAGGCCGGCCCCATCCGCCGCATCCACGCCGAGCCGAGCGCGCCGGGCGGCGCGATCACCAGCGCGCCGGCGAAATCCTTGCGCGTCATCGCGTCGGTCACCGGCGCGGTCTCGGGCAGGGCGAGTCCCTGTGCGCGCAGGAGCGCGTTGGTATTCTCCACCGCGCCATGGGTCAGGATGGGCCCGATCCCGGCATCGATATTGGCAAGCACCCGCTGCGCCTTGCCAAGCGCGTAGGCCCCCAGGACCGCGACCCGGCCCTCGGCGGCGGTCGCGCGCCACCAGGCCTCGATCTCGGCGACGACCTCGGCCTGCGGACGCCAGGTGAAGACCGGCAGCCCGAAGGTGCACTCGCTGATGAAGGCATGGCAGCGCAGCGGCGCGAAGGGCGTGCTGAGCCCGTCATCCTCGGGTTTGTAGTCGCCCGAGACGACCCAGACCTCGCCCCGGTGTTCGAGACGGATCTGCGCCGAACCCGGCACATGCCCCGCTGGGTGGAAGGAGACGGTGATCCCGTTGATATCGAGCGGTGCGCCGTAGCCGAGGGTGTCGAGGGCGACGTCGCCCAGCCGGTGGCGCAGCACCGGCGCGCTGCCCTCGGTGCAGAGATAGCGGCCATGGCCCGGCCGCGCGTGGTCGGCATGGGCATGGGTGATCAGCGCCCGGTCCACGGGGCGCCAGGGGTCGATGTGGAAATCGCCTGCCGGGCAGTAGATGCCCCGCTCGGTAAAGGCCAGCATATGTCTCTCCTCAGGGCAAACATAGGCCCGGCCGGGGCGGGGCCAAACCGCGGTTTCGGGCTTTCGCCCGGTCGCGGGCTCTGCTTCAATCGCGGCCAAGCAAGACAGGAGGAGACGATGAAATACCTGCGCTATGGCGAGGCGGGGGCGGAGAAGCCCGGCGTCTTGGACCGCGAGGGGCGGATCCGCGATCTCTCGGGGGTGATCCCGGACCTGTCTGGCGACGTGCTCGGCCGGCTCGATGCGCTCGACGTCGCGGTCGAGGATCGGCCGGCGGTCGAGGGGACGCCGCGGATCGGTCCCTGTGTCGCGGGGGTCGGCAAGTTCATGTGCATCGGTCTCAACTATTCCGACCATGCCGCCGAGGCGGGGATGGAGCCGCCGTCCGAACCCATCCTCTTCATGAAGGCGACCTCGGCGATCTGCGGGCCGAACGATCCCCTGCGCCTGCCGAAGGGGTCGGTCAAGACCGACTGGGAGGTGGAGCTGGGCGTGGTGATCGGCAAGCCGGCGAAATACATCTCCGAGGCCGAGGCGCTGGATCACGTGGCCGGCTATTGCGCGGTCAACGACGTGTCGGAACGGGCCTTCCAGATCGAGCGGGCGGGCCAGTGGACCAAGGGCAAGTCCTGCGACAGTTTCGGCCCGGTCGGCCCCTGGCTGGTGACGCCAGACGAGCTGGGTGACCCGCAGGCGGTCGATCTCTGGCTCGACCTGAACGGCCAGCGGATGCAGAGCGGCAACAGCGCCAGGATGATCTTCACCGTAGCCCAGATCATCGCCTATCTGAGCGATTTCATGACCCTCGCACCGGGTGATATCATCGCCACCGGCACGCCGCCGGGCGTCGGCATGGGGATGGACCCCAAGCGGTTCCTCAGGCCCGGGGACGTGGTCGAGCTGGGCGCCGACGGGCTGGGCGTGCAGCGCCAGGAGGTCGTGGCGGACTGAACGAGATCCCGGGCGCGTTCGCCCGGGCTTAACCCCGGCGGCCCAGTCTGGACCGGCCGGGAATGTGACGGGCGGCTGGTCCATGTGTAACGCGTAATGAGTGATCCGCAGATACCGGACGGGCCCGGGGCCGCGATGCGCGTCCTGATCGTCACGACCATGCGCAACGAGGCGCCGTTCCTGCTGGAGTGGATCGCCCATCATCGCGCCGCGGGCGTCACCGATTTCCTCGTCTATTCCAACGATTGCGCGGACGGCACCGATCGGATGCTCGACCGGCTCGACCGGGAGGGCGTCGTGGTCCACCGCCCCCGGCTCGCCGCGGGCGAGCGCTCGGTGCAGTGGCAGGCCCTGGCGGATGCGTCGGACCATCCGCTGCGACGGGCCGCGGACTGGATCGCCGTGCTCGACTGCGACGAGTTCCTGAACCTGCGCGCGCCGCTGGCCACGATCCCCGAACTGATCGCCGCCGCCGGGCCGGCCGACGCGATCGCGCTGCGCTGGCGGCTTTTCGGCCATGACGGGCGCGTGGCGTTCACCGATGCGCCGGTGACCGGGCAGTTCCTTTCCGCCGCGCCGGACCCGTGCCCCTACCCGCTGCCGGCGAGTTTCTTCAAGACACTGTTTCGCGCGTGTCGCTTCGACGGCCTCGGCGTACATCGTCCGCGCGCGGCGACGGCGCCCGAGGCGCGGCGCTGGGTCGACGGGGGCGGCCGGGCGCTGCCGCCGGGCCTGGCCGCGGCGCAGGGGCGCATCCATCTCTGGGGTCTGCCCACGGGCACGGGGCTGGTGCAGCTCAACCATTACGCCGTCCGCGCGGCCGAGAGCTTCATGATCAAGCGCGACCGGGGTCTGCCCAACCATCGCGGGCGCGCGGTCGACCTCGATTACTGGGTCGAACGCAACTTCAACAGCGTGCGCGACGACAGCATCGCCCGCATGGCCCCGGCCACGGCCGCGGAAGCCGCCCGGTTGCGGGCGCTGCCGGGGCTGGCCGACCTGCACGCCGCCGGCGTCGCCTGGCACCGGGCGCGGTTTCGCACCCTGATGCGCCGCCCGGACGAGGCCCGGCTGTTCGGCCGGCTCCTGCTGGCCGGTGGCAGCGCCACCCTGTCCGCGGCGGCGGCGCACCGGGTTCTGGCCGCCATGACGGCGGCCGTCCGGGACGACGGTGCCGGGACATGACCGGCGTGCACCCCCCGCGCAGCCCGGCCGATCGCGCGTCACAAAACTGAATCCGAACTGTCACAGACGCGTCAATCCCCGTCTCTAGAAGTGCGGGCAACCGACATGCGGGGGATTACATGCTTTTCAGCGTCAAGGGTCTGGTGAAGACCTTCGGCCGCAACACGGCGGTGGACAATGTCAGCTTCGACGTGGAGTCCAGCCAGATGGTCGGCATCATCGGGCGGTCCGGCGCCGGCAAGTCGACGCTTCTGCGGATGATGAACCGCCTGACCGACGCGACGGCGGGCGAGATCCACTTCGAGGGGCGCAACGTCCTGACGCTGGACGGGGCGGCCAAGCGCGCCTGGCAGTCCGACTGCGCCATGATCTTCCAGCAGTTCAACCTGGTCCCGCGACTGGACGTGGTGTCCAACGTCGTTTTCGGCCAGCTCAACAAGCGCTCGACGCTGGCCACGATGTTCAACGTCTTCCCGCGTTCCGACATTCATCGCGCCATCGACATCCTCGACCGGCTCGGCATCGCCGAACACGCGGCCAAGCGGGCCGAGGCGCTGTCGGGCGGACAGCAGCAGCGCGTCGCCATCGCGCGGGCGCTGATGCAGGATCCGAACATCATCCTGGCGGACGAGCCCATCGCCAGCCTCGACCCCATGAACGCCCAGATCGTGATGGACAGCCTGCGCCGCATCCACGAGGAGGACGGCCGCATGGTGATCTGCAACCTCCACACGCTCGATACCGCGCGGCGCTACTGCGACCGGGTGATCGGGATGCGGGACGGGCGGATCGTGTTCGATGGCCGGGCCGACCAACTGACCACGGGCGTCGCGCGCGACATCTACGGCGCCGACGCCGATTTCTCGGAAGAGGCGACCTCGACCAGCGTCGAGGCGCTCGACCGGACCCCCGGCAGTCCCGCAGCCGCGGCCGCGGCGACTGTCTGACCCCAACCCCGCGGGCCGCCGCGGGACCACCAGACCGGAGACCGAACATGAAGAAACTGATCGCTGCTGCACTGACCACCACCGCGCTCGTGACCCCCGCCTTCGCCGACGACCACGGCGGCATGGGGATCGAGGAATTCCGCATCGGCATCCTCGGCGGCGAGAACGCCCAGGACCGCATGACGTCGAACGAGTGCTTCCGCGCCAAGACCGAGGAGCTGCTCGGCGTGCCGACCAAGCTCTTTACCCCGGCCGACTATGACGGCGTGATCCAGGGCCTGCTCGGCGGCACCATCGACATGGCCTGGCTGGGCGCCTCGTCCTATGCCAAGACCTGGCTGACCGACCCCGAAGCGGTCGAGCCGGTGCTGGTGAAGGTCAACGTGGACGGCTCCTACGGCTACCACTCCATCGGCTTCGCCCGCAAGGACTCGGGCATCGCCTCGCTCGCGGACATGGAAGGCAAGACCTTCGGCTTCGGTGACCCGAACTCCACCAGCGGCTACCTGATCCCGTCGATCGAGATCCCGCAGGAAACCGGCGCCTCGATGGAATCGGGTGACTACTTCGGCGAGGTCAGGTTCACCGGCGGTCACGAGCAGACCATCGTCGCGGTCGCCAATGGCGACGTCGACGGCGGCGTTACCTGGGCCGACGGCCTCGGCGCCTGGGAAGACGGCTACAACTCGGGCGCGCTGCGCAAGGCGTCCGACGCCGGCCTCGTCGACATGAACGAGCTCGTGCAGATCTGGAAGTCCGCCCCGATCCCGGAAGGCCCGATCGTCCTGCGCAAGGACCTGCCCGAGCGCGTCAAGGTGGACATGACCGCGCTGATGGCCTCGCTGCCCTACATGGACGCCGACTGCGCCTACAACTTCATGGCCGGTGAGGCGCTGGGCATGATGCCGATCAACCATGACGCCTACATCTCGATCATCGAGGCGCGCAAGTCGAAGATGTAAGCGGCTGACCGCACCTGGGACCGGGCCCCTGGCGGGCCCGGTCCCGCCATATCCGGGGACCCCAGTACACCATGGCCGATATCACCGCAGGCGCCGGGCGCGGCGCAGAGGACATCCGCGACGCCTACATGGCGATGACGCGCCGCAAGCGCATGTATGGCGGCATCATCCTGGCCATCTTCGTGGTGCTGATGGTCTCGGGCTTCCGGCTGGCCGACGGACGCAACGCCGGCGGGTTCTGGGACGGCATCAGCAATATCTTCCAGTTCCCGTCCGAGGTCGTGGCCGAGGCCGCGGAGAACGCGGCCAACCTGCCGGGGCTGATGTGGAAATTCCTGCCCTCGCTGATCGAGACGCTCAACATCGCGGCGGCCTCGACGCTGATCGGGGCGATGGCGGCGGTCGTGCTGTCGCTGCTCTCGACCCGCGGGCTGGCGCGCTGGCCGCGGCTCGTCGGGCTGTTCCGCCGGATCATGGACATCATGCGCGCCATTCCCGAGATCGTCATCGCGCTGGTCCTGATCTTCATCCTGGGCGGCGGACCGGTGCCGGCCATGATCGCCATCGCCTTTCACACGGCCGGCGCGCTGGGCAAGCTCTTCTCCGAGGTCAACGAGAACGCCTCGCTTCAACCGGTCGAGGGGCTGCACTCGGTCGGCGCCAACTGGACGCAGCGCATGTGGCTGGGCGTCATCCCGCAGGTCGCGCCGAACTATCTCAGCTACGGGCTGCTGCGCTTCGAGATCAACATCCGTGCCTCGGCCATTCTCGGCTTCGTCGGGTCGGGCGGCATCGGCTACGACCTCAAGAACGCCTTCAGCTGGGGGCAGGGCCGCTACGACGAGGTCGCCGCGATCTTCATCCTGCTGTTCCTGTCGATCGTCTTTTTCGACCAGCTGTCGAGCCATTACCGCAACAAGCTGATCGGGAGGGCCTGAGCATGGCGACGACGGATATCGGGGCTGCCGACCGCCGCGCCGGGGTCGAGGCGCTCTTCGCCCGGAAACGGCTGCTGAGTTTCGGGCTGCCCGGGCTGATCCTGGCCTATTTCGTCTATGTCTTCTTCGCCTTCGACATTCCCGGCCTGGCAGAGCGGGCGCGGATGGATAACGCCGCGATCCTCGTCTCGGACGCCTATAGCTACAAGACCCATGTCACCCGCGACAACCGCACCGGCGGCATCACCGTCGCGGTCGAGGGCGAGGCCAAGGGCACCTATCCCGAGGGCATGACCCCGGACTGGCTCGAGATGACCGGCGCCGACAGCGCCCGTGTCGCCTTGCCCGGCGGCCACCAGGCGCGGATCGACGGCGAGACCAGCGTCTTCACCGTGCCGGGCTACGGCGAGGTCAGCCTGACCGCCAGCCGCCGCGCCATCGACATGCAGCTGCCGACCGAGGAGGTGCCGGACTGGATCAGCGCCTCGTCCTCGCGGGTGACGGTCACCACCGAGGCGGGACGGATGATCGTCACCAAGGCCCGGACCGAGGTTTATCGCTATTCCTTCGGCTGGGAGCTGTTCTGGTTCACCCTCGACAGCCCGTTCTACGGCAAGTCGCTGGGTGAACTGGCCGCGCTGGCGGTCTCCTCCGACCGTCTCGTCGAGGGGCAGAGCAACATCGCGGCCATGGTCAGCGACGTCTGGACGAACAAGATGTGGCGGCACGGCGACGTGCTCTGGGCGCTGTTCGAGACGATGCTCATGGCGTTCCTCGGCACCATGGGGGCGGCCCTGGTGGCCCTGCCGCTGGCCTTTCTCGCGGCCAAGAACTTCACCTCCTTCGCAAGCATCCGGTTCGGTGTGCGCCGGGTCTTCGACTTCGTGCGCGGGGTGGACGGGCTGATCTGGACGATCATCCTCAGCCGGGCCTTCGGGCCGGGGCCGCTCACCGGCGCGCTGGCGATCCTGATCACCGACTCGGGCAGCTTCGGCAAGCTCTTCTCCGAGGCGCTCGAGAATGTCGACGACAAGCAGATCGAGGGCGTGCGCTCCACCGGGGCGAAGCCGATGCAGCGCTACCGTTTCGGCGTCATCCCGCAGATCATGCCGGTGCTGCTGAGCCAGATCCTGTATTATCTCGAGTCGAATACGCGTTCGGCCACCGTGATCGGCGCCATCGTGGGCGGCGGGATCGGGCTCTTGCTGACGCAGGCGATCATCACCCAGAAGGACTGGGAAGAGGTGTCGTATTACATCGTCCTGATCGTGCTGATGGTCATCCTGATGGACACGATTTCGGGCTGGATCCGGCGCCGGGTGATCAAGGGCAGCGACGGCGGGCACTGAGAAGACCCGGCGGAAACAGGCAGGACGCGACGCCGCGCCGGCGGTGACAACGGCCAACACGTGCAGGAACGGAACATGCCCAAGCTCAGCGCCGAGGCGCCCCTGATCCATCCCGATTGCGAGATCACCGAAAGCCGTTTCGGCGCCTATGTCGAGATCGGCCGCGGATCGCGGATCGGGTATTCCAGCCTCGGGGATTACTCCTATTGCGACCGCTATGCCGACATCGCCAATGCCGAGATCGGCAAGTTCGCGAACATCGCGTCCTTCTCGCGCATCGGCGCGACCGATCACCCGATGCACCGGGCCAGCCTGCATCATTTCCTCTATCGCTCGGCCGACTACTGGGCGGATGCCGAACACGATCCGGCCTTCTTCGCCCATCGCCGGTCGCGCATCGCGCGGATCGGCCATGACACCTGGATCGGTCACGGCGCGATGGTCATGCCCGAGGTGCGTATCGGCGACGGCGCCGTCGTGGCCGCCGGGGCGGTCGCGACACGGGACGTGGCGCCCTATACCGTGGTCGCCGGCGTGCCGGCCCGGCCGATGCGCGATCGCTTTCCCGCTGACATCGCCGAACGCCTCATGGCCCTTGCGTGGTGGGACTGGGACCACGACCGGCTGCGCACGGCGCTCGAGGATTTCCGCAGCCTCGAGATCGCGGCATTTCTGGAGAAATACGGCGGCTGATCCTTACTCGGCGGCCATCTGCAGCGCGCCGGGCGCGGTCATGAAACGCCGCCCGGCTTCGCCCGCGAGATAGGCGAGGCGGCCGGCCGAGACCGTCGCCTCGATCCGGCGGGTCGCAGGGTTCATCACCACGAAATCCGCGCGGCGGCCGCGTTTCAGCCGGCCGCGGTCCGTCAGGCCCATGATCTCCGCCGGGGCGCACGAGATCAGCGCCCAGGCGTCGGCGAAACTGCATAGCCCCTTGTCGGCCAGCTGCCAGGCCGCGGCCGGCAGGGCGGGGTAGTAGTAGTCCGAGACCAGCGCATCGCAGAGCCCGCGCGCGACCAGCGTTTCCGCCGCGACATTCCCGGACTGCGAGCCGCCGCGCACGATATTGGGCGCGCCCATCAGCACGTGATCGCCCTGCGCCCAGGCGGTCTCTGCCGCGGCCAGGGTGGTGGGAAACTCGCAGATGCGTGCGCCGAGAAGGTGGAAACGCTCCCGCGTCTCGGCATCGGGATCGTCATGCGAGCCGTAGCGGACGCCCATTTGATCGAAGGCCTCGGCCAGGCGCAGCAGCGTGCCGGGCACATGCGGATCCTGTTCGGCAGCGCGGTGGATCAGGCGGATCTGCTCGGCGCCGCTGCGCCCGGATTGCGCCGCCCAGGCCTCGAGCTTGTGCGGCGCGCTCTGCCACATCTCCAGCGCCTCGGGCAGGTGGTTGTTGAACACCACGTAGTCGAGCCCGTGCCGCGTCACCGCCGACAGAAGGCGGTCCGCGCTGCCCACGAGATGCGTCTCGTAGCGGATCTGGATGCGCATGTCGGTCAACGCCCGGGCCCGGTAGCCGTCGAGCGCGGTCATCAGCTCCTCGGCGTGATCCTCGCCGCGATGGGCGCCTTCCCAGCTGTAGCTTTGCGCGAGCCACGCCGTCGTCACCCCGTTGGCGGCGAGATCGCGGTCGGTGCTGGCCAGCCCCGTTTCCTTGTCGAAGGGCGCCGAAGGGCGCGGCGCCAGGTGACGCTCGAAGGCGTCGCCGTGCAGGTCGATGATCCCCGGCAGGATCCAGTAGCCCGAGAGGTCGACTTCCGGCAGGGGGCCCTTGGTGATGATCCCCTCGGCAAAGGCCAGCGACCGCGCCTGCATTTCACCGTTCTTCAGCACCTTGGCGCCGGTCAGGCGGAGCGGGGGCAGCAGGTCGGGCATGGGGGAATCGCTCCGGTCTTCGGGGTTTCGGTCCTGATAGGGGCATGGTGTATCGGGGATATGACAGCCGGCGCCTCAGCCGGGTTCCACCACCAGCTGAACCCGGTCGCCCGCGAACCAGGTGCGCCCGTATTCGACGGGGCGCCCGGCCGCATCGACATTGACCGCCACCGCGCGCAGCAGCGGTGCGCCTTCCGGGATCCGAAGGTGCAGCGCCTGGGTGGCGCTGGCGCGTTCGGCCGACAGCCGCGTGTGGCGCCGCGTGTAGTCGGCGACGCCCGCCCGGGCCAGCGCCTCGGTCACCGACCCGGTCTCGGCGAAGGCCTCGGCCAGCCCCGGCAGCCGGTCCAGCGGAAAGACGCTGACCGAGAGGGCAAGCGGCGCGGCGTCGGCCAGCCCGATCGATTCCTTGACCAGCACCGGGTCGCCCGCGGCAATCTCCAGCGCCGCGGCTTCGCGCGCATCGGCCTTGCGCGTCTCGAGCCGCAGGATGCGCCCGGCCGCGGTCTGGCCCGCGGCCTCGACGTTCTGGCGGAACCGGGTGCGGCGCCCAAGCCGGTAATCCGTCGGCGCGGCAGCCACGAAGACCCCGGCGCCCCGCCGGGCATGGACGAGCCCGGCGTCCTGCATCTCTGACAATGCGCGGCGCACGGTGTGGCGGTTGACCCCGAAGCGCGCGGCCAGCGCCGCCTCGGTCGGCAGCTTGTCGCCCGGACCGTAATGACCGGCGGCGATCTCGTCTCGGAGGCGGGCCTCGATCTGCTGCCAGATCCGTGTCTTTGCCATCTGTCACCAAAAATTCACGTGGAATCCCTTGAGGCTGCGGGGCGCCTATCCTAGGATTTGTCTAGTTGTATAGGAACGTAGACAAATCCGCAAGGTGTCTAGATGAGCGAGATCGAGACGCGCAAGGGCTGGATGAGCCTGCTGGCCCGGGCGCCGGCCGACCGGCTGGAACAGCTCTGGCAGGGGGCGGGTCTGGCGCCGGCCTTCGCCTGGCTGCGCGCCCCCGAGGTGGGCGGCGTCATGGTGCGGGGCCGGATGGGTGGCACCGGGCAGCCCTTCAACCTGGGCGAGATGACGGTCACCCGCTGTGCGCTGCGCCTCGAAGGCGGCGCGGTGGGGCATGGCTATGTCCAGGGCCGTGACAAGGCCCATGCCGAGCGGGCCGCGCTTTGCGATGCGTTGATGCAGACCGATGCGGCCACCGACCTTCGAGAGGCGGTTCTGGCGCCCCTTGCCGCGGAAATGGCCGAGAGCCGCGCGGCGCGGGCGCGGAAGGCCGCGGCGACCAAGGTCGATTTCTTCACGATGGTCCGGGGGGAAGACTGATGGAAACCGCATCGCTCGGCGGCGGCTTCGCCGACGCGCCCGTTGACGCGGCGCGGGCCTTTCGCGCGTGCCTGAACGCCATGGCCCGGCCGGGCCGGATCGAAACCGTCGCCGGCGCGGCGCCGCCCGCGCCGCTCTCGGTGGCGGCGGGCGTCGCGCTCCTGACGCTCTGCGACCCGGAGACGCCGGTCCACCTGGCCGGCGCGCATGACTGCGGCGCGGTGCGTGACTGGATCACCTTCCACACCGGCGCGCCCTTCTCCGGGCCGGCCGGCGCCGTCTTCGCCGTCGGGTCCTGGGCCGCGGTGCAGCCGCTCGACGCCTACCCGATCGGCACGGCCACCTATCCCGACCGCTCCGCGACGCTGATCGTCGAGATGCCCGGGCTGACGGCGGAGGGCGGCGCGCGGCTCTCGGGCCCGGGCATCCGCGACAGCGCGCGGCTCGCGCTGCCCGAGACCGCGGCCTTCCGGCGCAACGCGGCACTGTTCCCGCTGGGTCTCGATTTCATTTTCACCGCCGGCGACCGGCTCGCCGCGCTGCCCCGCACCACCCGCGTGGAGGACGCCTGATGTACGTGGCCGTGAAAGGGGGCGAGCGGGCGATCGACAACGCCCATGCCTGGCTCGCCGAGGAACGCCGCGGCGACACCGCCGTGCCGGAGCTGTCGGTCGCGCAGATCCGCGAACAGATGGCGCTGGCGGTCAACCGCGTGATGGCCGAGGGCTCGCTCTACGATCCCGAGCTTGCCGCGCTGGCGATCAAGCAGGCGCGCGGCGACCTGATCGAGGCGATTTTCCTGATCCGCGCCTATCGCACGACGCTGCCGCGCTTCGGCGCCTCCGCCCCGGTCGAGACGGCACGCATGGCGTGCCTGCGCCGGATCTCGGCCACCTTCAAGGACGCGCCGGGCGGGCAGGTTCTGGGACCCACCTTCGACTACACGCACCGCTTGCTCGACTTCAAGCTGGCCGCGGACGGCGAGGTGCCGGCGGCGCCCGAGACGCCCGCCGCGCCGGCCGAGGTTCCGCATATCACCGGCTTCCTGAACCGCGACGGCCTGATCCAGGAGGAGCCCGCGGGTGACGACACGCCGCCGGACCTGACCCGCGAGCCGCTGGAGCTGCCCGCGGGCCGGGCGCTGCGGCTGCAGTCGCTGACGCGCGGCGACGAGGGCTTCGTCCTTGGCATGGCTTACTCGACCCAGCGGGGCTATGCGCGCAACCATGCCTTCGTGGGCGAGTTGCGGATCGGCGTGGTCGCCGTCGAGATGGAGATCCCCGAGCTGGGCTTCGCCATCGAGATCGGCGAGATTGAGCTGACGGAATGCGAGACGGTCAACCAGTTCACCGGCTCCAAGACCGAACCGCCGCAATTCACCCGCGGCTACGGGCTGGTCTTCGGCCAGACCGAGCGCAAGGCGATCTCGATGGCGCTGGTCGACCGCGCGCTGCGCTGGAAGGAACTGGGCGAGGAAGACAGCGGCGCCCCGGCGCAGGACGAGGAATTCGTCCTCTACCATGCCGACAATATCCAGGCGACCGGCTTCCTCGAGCATATCAAGCTGCCGCATTACGTCGATTTCCAGTCCGAGCTGGAACTGGTGCGGCGCATCCGCGCCGAGGCCGAAGTGGCCACGTCCCGGGAGGCTGCGGAATGAGTGCCGGAAGATGCCAGGAAAGACAGGCCGGGGACGGCGGAGAGCCAAGCATGACCGAACAGGCCTACAACTTCGCCTATCTCGACGAACAGACCAAGCGGATGATCCGCCGCGCGCTGCTCAAGGCGCTGGCGATCCCGGGCTACCAGGTGCCCTTCGCCAGCCGCGAGATGCCGATGCCCTATGGCTGGGGCACCGGGGGCGTGCAGGTCTCGGCCGCGGTGCTGACGCCCGAGGACCGCATGAAGGTGATCGACCAGGGCGCCGACGACACCACCAACGCCGTCTCGATCCGCAAGTTCTTCGAGCGCACCGCCGGCGTCGCCACGACCGAGCGGACGCCGGAGGCGACCGTCATCCAGACGCGCCACCGCATCCCCGAGGCGCCGCTGACCGAGAACCAGATCCTCGTCTACCAGGTGCCGATCCCGGAACCGCTCCGGTTTCTCGAGCCGCGCGAGACCGAGACCCGCAAGATGCACGCGCTCGAGGAATACGGGCTGATGCATGTGAAGCTCTACGAGGATATCGCGCGCCACGGCCATATCGCCACCGCCTATGCCTATCCGGTGAAGGTCGAGGGGCGCTACGTGATGGATCCCTCGCCAATCCCGAAATTCGACAACCCCAAGATCGCCGGCTGTCCAGCGATCCAGCTCTACGGGGCGGGGCGCGAGCAGCGGATCTACGCGGTGCCGCCCTGGACTGCGGCCGAAAGCCTCGATTTCGAGGATCACCCCTTCGAGGCCAGCAAGGCCGATCACCCCTGCGCGCTCTGCGGGGCGGAGGACAGCTATCTCGACGAGGTCATCATCGACGACACGGGCGGACGGATGTTCGTCTGCTCGGACACGGATTACTGCCGTGCGCGCCGCAAGGCCGGGCATACCGGTGCCATGGGTGCGCCCTACGAGACGGAGGCTCAGGCATGACGCCCCTTTTGCAGGTCAACGGCATCACGAAGCGCTATGGCGCGCGGGTCGGCTGCGCCGATGTCTCCTTCGATCTCTGGCCGGGCGAGGTCATGGGCATCGTGGGAGAGTCGGGTTCAGGCAAGTCGACGCTCCTCAACTGCCTCGCCGGTCATCTGGACCCGGATGCCGGCGAGGTTCTTTTCGACACGCGCGCCGAGGGACCGAAAGACACCGTCACGATGGCGGAACCGGAACGGCGGATGCTGTCGCGCACGGACTGGGCCTTCGTTCACCAGAACCCGCGGGACGGGCTGCGCATGGGCGTCAGCGCCGGCGGCAATGTCGGCGAGCGGCTGATGGCCGTGGGCGCGCGAAACTACGGCGAGATCCGCGGGAACGCGCTCGACTGGCTCGGCCGGGTGGAAATCGCGGGCGACCGCGTTGACGACCGGCCCTCGGCCTTCTCGGGCGGGATGCAGCAGCGGCTTCAGATCGCGCGCAACCTCGTGACCGGTCCGCGGCTCGTCTTCATGGACGAGCCGACCGGCGGGCTGGACGTCAGCGTGCAGGCGCGGCTGCTCGACCTGCTGCGCGGGCTGGTCCGCGAACTGGGCCTCTCGGCGATCATCGTCACCCATGATCTCGCCGTTGTCCGGCTGCTTGCCGACCGGCTGATGGTGATGAAGAGCGGCCACGTGGTCGAGCAGGGGCTGACCGACCAGGTGCTCGACGATCCGCAGCACGGCTACACGCAGCTTCTCGTCTCCTCGGTGCTTCAGGTCTAGCATGGGCCGGAGCGCAAGGAGGGAAACCGGATGATACGCAGCTACAGGATCAGCGACGACGGCCTCGCGGAGGCCGGCGCGCCGGACGCCCCGGACGCGGTCTGGCTCGACCTGGTGGAGCCCACCGACGAAGAGCGCGGATCGCTCGCCGCACATCTTGGCCTGGCGCTGCCGAGCCGGGCCGACCAGGAAGAGATCGAGCAGTCCTCGCGGCTTTATCTCGATCACGGGGTGCCGGTGATGACGGCCCTGCTGCCGGCCCGCGTCGATACGGACGAGGCGCATATCGGGCCGGTCACCTTCATCCTGACCGAAGACCGGCTGGTGACGCTGCGCCATCATCACCCGCGCCCCTTCACCCAGTTTCCCGCACGCGCCGCGCGCGCCTCGCTCGGCTGCAGTTCGGCGTTGACGGTTCTGTTGGGGCTGCTTGAGGACATCATCGACCGGCTGGCCGACATCACCGAGAATGTCGGACGCGAGATCGACGGGCTCTCGCGCGAGATTTTCCGCCCGTCGGGCGAGGCGCGCCCCGACCACCAGAAGACGCTTCGACAGATCGGCCAGTCCGACGCGCTGGTGATGCATTTGCGCGAGAGCCTCCTGACGCTGGAGCGGCTGTTGATCTTCCTGATCCCGGTGCTCGAGCAGCGCGAGGGCGGCAAGCCGGCGCGCGGCATGGTCCGGAGCTTTCAGCGCGACCTGCGCACCATCGCGGAACAGGCCGGGTTCCTGCAGCAGAAGACGGCGCTGCTGCTCGACGCGACGCTGGGCATGATCGACATCGAGCAGAACAAGATCATCAAGATCTTTTCCATCGCGGCGGTGGTCTTCCTGCCGCCGACGCTGATCGCCTCGATCTACGGGATGAACTTCGCGGCGATGCCGGAACTGGACTGGGCCGCCGGCTACCCGGCGGCGCTGACGGCCATGGCGGTCTCGGCGGTGATCCCGCTCATCTATTTCAAGCGAAAGGGCTGGTTCTGACCGGCAGGGGGCAACATGATCCGCATCGAGAACGTCTCTAAATCCTTCACGCTGCACAACCAGGGCGGCGCCGTGATCCCGGTCATGGCGGGCGCGACACTCGCCGTGGCCGCGGGCGAATGCGTGGCGCTGACGGGCGTGTCGGGCGCGGGAAAGTCCACGCTGATGCGGATGATCTACGGCAATTACCTCGCGGCCGGGGGGCGGATCCTGATCGGGGACGTCGACGTGGTCGCGGCGGAGCCGCGCGAGATCATCGAGCTGCGCCGCACGACGCTCGGCTATGTCAGCCAGTTCCTGCGGGTGGTGCCGCGGGTGCCGGCGCTGGACGTGGTGGCCGAGCCGCTGCTGCGGGTGGGCACGCCGGCCGACGAGTCGCGCGACCGGGCAGCGGCGCTGCTGACGCGGCTCAGGATCCCCGAGACGCTCTGGCAGCTCTCGCCGCTCACCTTCTCGGGTGGCGAGCAGCAACGCGTCAACATCGCCCGCGGGTTCGCCCATGCCTACCCGGCGCTGCTGCTCGACGAGCCCACGGCCAGCCTCGACGGTGCCAACCGCGAGACCGTCCTCGACCTGATTGACGAGGCCAAGGCCCGCGGCGCCGCCATCATCGGCATCTTTCACGACGCGGCGGCGCGGGACCGCGTCTGCGACCGGGTGATCGACGTCTCGCGCTTCGCGGTGGCGGCGGCATGAGCGGCGGACGCCTCTTCGCGGTGGTGGGGCCGTCCGGCGCCGGCAAGGACACGCTGATCGACGGGGCGCGGGCAGCCCGCCCGGACATCCATTTTCCGCGCCGCGTCATCACCCGGCCCGAAACCGCGGGCGGCGAGCCCTTCGAGGGCGTGAGCGAAGCCGAATTCGCCCGGCGCAAGGCCGCCGGCACCTTTGCCATCGACTGGCAGGCGCACGGGCTGTGCTATGGCATCCCGGCCAGCATCGACGCGGCGCTGGCCGCGGGGCGCGACGTGGTCTTCAACGGCTCGCGCGCGGCGCTGCCGGCGGCGCGGCGGCGCTATCCCGGACTGTCGGTGGTGCTGGTCACCGCGCCCGCCGGGGTGCTGGCGCGCCGCCTGGCCGCACGGGGGCGCGAAGCCGAGGACGAGATCGCCGCCCGCCTGGCCCGCGCGGACTACGCCGTGCCCGACGGCGCCCAGGTCGTCGAGAACGGCGGCACGGTCGCGGCCGGCGTCGCGGCCTTTCTCGCCTGCCTCAATGCGCCAGCGGCGCCCGCCTGACGAGATGGAAACGGCCCGCCTCATCCTCGCCGAACAGGCAGAGATCGCGCACCGGCAGCGCCGTGCCGAGCGCCGGGGCGAAATGCGCGCGCAGGCGTTCCTTGACGGTCTCGCGCTCGTCGGGACCCAACCGGCCGGTGAGCGTGATGTGAAAGCGGAACTCGCCCATGACATAGGGGTAACCCCAGCGGCGCAGAAGCGACTCCTGCCGGTCGCTCAGACCGGCGGCGCGGCGGCGGTCCAGTTCCTCCGCAGAGGGCGGCGCACGGAAGGCATCCAGCGACTCGACCGTGTTGGCGGCCAGCGCGGTCAGCGCCGGGCAGCAGGAGGCGGGCATCACCGCGATGAAATCGCCCAGGCAGCCAAGCGCGACGCGCGGGATGTCGAAGGCGCCCTGCTCGGCCGCGAAGGCGTCGAGCGCCCGGACGAGATCGACCGGATCGCGCCCCTCGGCCAGGTGGAAGGGCGGCTTGAGCGTGCCGTGAAGCCCGTATTTGCGCGGCGTCTCGGTCAGACGGGCCACCGGCCGCGGCAGACCGTGCAGCGCCGGATGCGGCGCGGGCCGGCCGGTGATGGCGTCCCAGCCCAACCATGCGGCCCCAAGCCTGGCCAGGGGGTGATCCTCGGGCGGCGCGTAATAGATCGCGTATCTCTTGAAATCCGGCATCGGTGTTCCTCCCCGGTTAGCCATGCCATAGGACTGTTACAGCCCCGCGACAAGACTGCGGGCCAAGGAACTGACAAGGCGGGAAAATGACGGAAACGGTACTGGCGAATGCGCGGCTTGTCCTGCCCGGCGAGGTCGTGACCGGCAGCCTGAGGATCGCGGGCGGCGACATCGCCGCGATCGACACGGGAATGGCCGTGCCGGCCGGTGCGCTGGACTGCGAGGGCGACTACCTGGCGCCCGGCCTGATCGAGCTGCACACCGACAATCTCGAGCGCCACATGCAGCCCCGGCCGGGCGTGAAATGGCCGCAGAAAGCCGCGGTGATCGCCCATGACGCGGAACTCGCAAGCGTCGGGATAACCACGGTTTTCGATGCGCTCCGCGTCGGCTCGATCCTGTCGAACGACCGGTCGCGCCATGGCAAGTATGCCCGCGACCTGACCCGCCACATCCTGGACCTGCGCAGCGCCGGCCGGCTCCGGATCAGCCATTTCCTGCATCTGCGCGCCGAGATCTGCTCGGAGACGCTGCTGGAGGAGCTGGAGGAATTCGTCCCCGAGGATCGGATCGGGATCCTCAGCCTGATGGATCACACGCCGGGCCAGCGGCAATTCAGGGACCTGTCGAAATTCGCCGAGTATCTCACTGGAAAATATGGCATGTCCCGCGAGGATATCGATGCGCATTTCGAAGGACTCTATGCCCTGAAGACGCGCTACGGCGCGCGCCACGAGACCGGCGCGGTGGATCACGCGCGCCGGCTCGGTGCGGTGCTCGCGAGCCATGACGACACCCGGTCCGAGGACGTCGAGACCTCGGCGGCGCATGGCTGCCGCCTGGCCGAGTTTCCCACCACGGAAGAAGCCGCCGAGGCCTGCCGCGCGTCCGGCATCGCGGTGATGATGGGGGCGCCGAACCTGCTGCGGGGCGGATCGCATTCGGGAAATGTCGGGGCCGGCGTCCTGGCCGAGCAGGGCTTGCTCGATATCCTGTCGTCGGATTACGCGCCCTCGGCGCTCTTGATGGGGGCGGTGCGGCTCGGGCTCGAGACGCAGGACATGGCGGCGGGTCTGCGCACGGTGACCGCCGCGCCGGCCGCGGTGGCGGGGCTGTCCGACCGGGGCCGTATCGCGCCCGGGCTCCGGGCCGACCTCGTCCGCTTCTCGCTGGCCGAGGGCCTGCCGATCACCCGCGCCGCCTGGAGCCGCGGCCACCGGGTGGCGTGACCCCGCCCGGCGGGCCGGACGGGATCCCGTCGCGCCCTAGAAGAAGGCCTGCAGACCGGTCTGGGCGCGCCCCAGGATCAGGGCATGGACGTCATGGGTGCCCTCGTAGGTATTGACCGTCTCGAGGTTCACCATGTGGCGCATCACCTGGAATTCCTCGGAGATGCCGTTGCCGCCATGCATGTCGCGCGCCAGCCGCGCCACGTCGAGCGCCTTGCCGCAGTTGTTGCGCTTGACGAGGCTGATCATCTCGGGCGCCGCGCGGCCCTCGTCCAGCAGGCGTCCCACCCGCAGCGAGCCCTGAAGCCCCAGCGCGATCTCGGTCTGCATGTCGGCGAGCTTTTTCTGGAACAGCTGTGTCTGCGCCAGCGGCCGGTCGAACTGCTTGCGGTCGAGCCCGTATTGCCGTGCCGCGTGCCAGCAGAACTCGGCCGCGCCCATCACGCCCCAGGAGATGCCGTAGCGCGCCCGGTTGAGACAGCCGAACGGACCCTTCAGACCCTCGACATTGGGCAGCAGCGCGTCCTCGCCCACCTCGACGCCGTCCATGACGATCTCGCCGGTGATCGAGGCGCGCAGGGACAGCTTGCCGCCGACCTTGGGCGCCGAGAGCCCCTTCATGCCCTTCTCCAGCACGAAGCCGCGGATCTTGCCGCCATGCGCCTCGGACTTGGCCCAGACCACGAAGACATCCGCGATCGGCGAATTGGAGATCCACATCTTGGAGCCCGAAATCACGTAGCCGTCCGCGGTCTTCTTGGCGACGGTCTTCATGCCCGCGGGGTCCGAGCCCGCATCGGGCTCGGTCAGGCCGAAGCACCCGATCAGCGCGCCCTTCGCCAGCCCGGGCAGGTATTTCCGGCGCTGCTCTTCCGAGCCGTAGGCGTGGATCGGGTACATCACCAGCGAGGATTGCACGCTCATCATCGAGCGGTAGCCGGAATCGACGCGCTCCACCTCGCGGGCGACGAGCCCGTAGGTGACGTAGCCCGCGCCGATGCCGCCGTATTCCTCGGGGATCGTCACGCCCAGCAGGCCCATCTCGCCCATCTCGGCGAAGATCGACGGATCGGTCTCGGCCTCGCGATAGGCGTCGATGATGCGCGGCTGAAGCTTTTCCTGCGCATAGGCGCGCGCCGCGTCGCGCATCATCCGCTCGTCCTCGGTCAGCTGGTCCTCGAGCCGGAAGGGATCCTCCCAGTCGAAGCGCGAGAGAGAGGGCGAGTCCTTGGCCGGGATCGGCGTTTCCATGTTCATGTCTTTCCTCCGCAGGCTGGCACGGGTGTCGTGCCGGACCGTATCAATTGCAACGAGCGGCCACAACGGGCAAGCCGTATCGTTTCGTCGTGTTCAGCCGACATGTTCCTCGACGGCGGGTATCTGCGCGCGATGCGCCTGGCCCGCCGCCGCCGCCGCGACCAGCGCCCGGAAGATCGCGCGCTGCCGGTGGGCGTAGAACAGGTGCTCCGGATGCCATTGCACGCCGAGCGCGAAGGGATCGGTCACGCGTTCGACGGCCTGGATCATGCCGCCCGTGTCGCGGGCCGCGACGCGGATGCCCACGCCAAGGCGGTCCACCGACTGCGTGTGCAGCACGTTGACCCGCATGCCCTCCGGCCCGGCGATGCCCTCCAGCCGCGAGCCCGGCACGATCTCGATCGACTTGCGCGGCAGGACCGTCCAGCGCCGGTCGCTCCTGTCGTAGACGCTGTAGGCGTCCTGGTGCAGCGTGCCCCCGAGGGCCACGTTCAGCATCTGCGCGCCCCGGCATATCCCGAGGATCGGCTTGTTGAGTTCGAAGGCCCTGTGGACGAGGTCGCGCTCCATCCGGTCGCGGTCGGGGTCGAGCCGCGCACTGGAGACGAGATGCCCGCCATAGAAATCGGGCGAGATATCGTCCCCGCCGCCCACGATGATGCCGTCTGCATGATCGATATCCGTGCCGTATCCGTTGCCCCAGCGCACCGCGCGCCCGCCGGCGAGCCATATGTTGAAGGCCAGCAGGGGAAAGACGCGCCAGCCGCTGCGGCGCGACGTGGTCACACCGATCACGGGTCGGGTCATAGGCGTGCCTCTCCGCTCAGGCCGTGGCGGGAAAGTATGGCATCCGCGCGATCCTTCCAGTCCGGCCGCACGGTCAGCAGCGCGCCGCGATGGGCGGCCCAGGCCTCGGCCAGCTCGGCCATCGCGGCGCGGTCCGCGGCCACGCGCTCGACCAGCACCCAGCGGTTCCATTCGTCCGCCAGCCTGTAGTCGGCTTCGTCGATCCGGCAGTCCGGCAGGCGGTAGTGAAAGGTCGGCCGCCCCCCGGTGGCGGTATCCCGCGGGAAAAGCCGGTCGAAGCGGGCGCGGTCGAGATGCGCGAAGAGCGGCAGCATGTCGAGCCCGCGGTTGCGGGTATTGCCGTGCCGGGCGTAGAGCCCGAACAGCGCATCGACATCCATCTCGGGCCAGCCGGCGGCCAGGTCGTCGACGAAGCCCCGCGGATAGGGGTCGGTGAAGGGCAGCACCCGTCGGCTGAGATTGATCGGGTTCACCGCGCGCAGCCAGTCTTCGATCAGCGCATAGGCGGTGACGATATGCACGGTGGCCGTGCCCGAGAGCGCGGGCACCTCCGGGTTGAAATGCACCCCGAAGCCAAGGAACAGGCCGTCGCGGCTGCCCGTCGCGCCGCGCGCGCGCAACCGCGCGCGAAGCTTTTCCAGCGTGGGCAGCGCCGCGGGCGGCAACGGCGGGGTGACGATCTCCACCGGGATGACCGCGCTGCCGAGTTCGAGCCCGGCCTTCTTCAGCGGCGTGTCGGCATATTTGCGCAGGGCCGTGTCGAGATAGACCCGGAAGGTGCCGATCCCGGTGTCGCGGATCTCGGTCTCGAGCGCGCCGGCGTCGTGGAGGCTGCCGCCGAATTCCGCGCGCACGCAGGCTGCGGCGGCGTCGCGGTCCAGCCCGCCGAACTCGATCTCGACGCCGATCCGTCTCTCCGAGCCGTCCTCGGTCGTGGGGGTGGGCAGCGGGGCGAACATGGGCGGGTGCGCGGGGGGCTCCGTCTTGCGGGGCCCGGGGATCGGGCCGGAGGGATTGCCACGGGGGTAGCACATCGGGATCGCCCTGTCTGCAACGCCGCCGATGCCCCGGCGCGATGCCCGGCCCGGTCTTTGTCTTTGCCGCGCGGCTCCGCTAGGCTGCGGCGGACCGAAGGCGCCGCGCAACCTGGGAGATGGCATGATCGAGATTTCCGGCATCGGCGGGTTCATCCTGCTTATCCTCGACCTCTGGGCGATCGTCTCCATCCTCGGGGCGTCGGCGACGACAGGGCGCAAGGTTCTGTGGATCCTGCTGGTCGTCCTGTTGCCGCTGCTGGGCTTCATCCTCTGGCTGATCGCCGGCCCGCGCGCGGGGCGCTAGACGCGGGTCAGATCAGCGGCCGCTTCTGCGGCGTTTCATCGGGCGCGACCTGGGCGATCTCGCAGAGGCGGTCGAAATTGTTGACCGCCAGCCGGCCCTCGCGCCAGGTGGCGATCTGGCGTTCGCGCAGGGTCTTGAGGGTCTTGTTCGTGTGCACCAGCGACAGCCCCAGCGCGTCGGCCAGGTCCTGCTGGGTATAGGGCAGGGGCGCGTGCCCGTTGCGGGCCATGTCGACCGCCCGCGCCCGGCTGTAGACGTGGACGAAGGCGCGGGCCACCTTCTCGCGCGCGGTCATCTGCCCGAGCGCCGCGACGCTGTCGCCCAGGAAATGTTCCTCGATCGCGGCGAGCCATGTCAGGTCGAAGGCCCGTTGCGGCCGCTGGCGGAAAAGTGACCATAGGCTGGCCCGGTCGAAAACGCAGAGCGTCATCCGGGTGGTCGCCTCCATCGAGTGCTGCATCTTGCCCATGACGCCGGCCTGCAGCCCGGCGAAATCGCCGGGCAGCGCGAAGTTGAGCACCTGCCGACGCCCGTCGGCCAGGGTCTTGTAGCGCAGGCCCATGCCCTCGAGCACCGTGAAGAGCTGCGGGCTGTTCGATCCCTCCATCAGCAACGTGGTTCCGGGATTGACATTCAGCTCGCCGGTCTTGAATTTCTGCATGAAGGCGACCTCCTCCTCCGACATCGGGGTGAAGATCTCCTTCCGGCGCAGCGGGCATGCGTGGCATTTGGTGGCCATCTTCGCTCCTGGCGTCATGTCATAGTTAAATGCGCCGGCAGCGGATGGGTTCCACACTGCGAACCATGACCAGACCCGATTCGGGCAGGAGAAAGTTTGACCGACCGTAGAAAGACCCCGATTTACGCCGTCGTCGACCGCGACGCGGTGATTTCCATGGACCTTGTGGAGACCCTGCGCGAGGCCGGCCCGTGCAAGGTATATCAATACAACAGCATCGCCGATTTCCGTGCCGATCTGGCCCGCTACGAACGCTTGACCGCGGCGTTTCTCGAAACCGGCTATGACGCCATCACCCGCGACGGGCTCGACCGCACGCTCGAAGGGCTGGGCGCGCGGATCGTGATGACCGCCGGCGAAGCCGATGCCCCGCGGGTCGCGGACCGGGGCTGGAAGCACCTGGTGCGCCCTTTCACCGGCGAGATGGTGCGCGAGAGCCTGTCTTGAGCTGTGGCCGGACGGACCCACCCGCCCGGCGCGACGGGCCTGCCGGGCGCTCGGAGTTTTCTTCGGGGCCATCGTCGCCGGTGTTTCCGGCTGCGGCGGGGGGCGCGCAGATCCTCTTCGTCGGTTTGCCGTCCCGCTTCGCGATCAGGCGGTCAGCGTCTCGGTGCTGGCGAAGAACATCGCCTGGCTCACCGCCGAGCGGATCTGGCCCTCGTTATAGGGCTTGGAGATGAGGAAGGCCGGCTCGGGCCGCTCGCCCGTCAGAAGCCGTTCGGGGAAGGCGGTGATGAAGACCACCGGCGGCATGTTCGCGCCGCTGAGCAGGTCGTTTACCGCGTCGATGCCCGAGGATTTGTCGGCCAGCTGGATATCCGCCAGGATCAGGTCGGGCGGGTCCGCGCGACCGAGCTTCACCGCCTCGTCGCGCGTCGTGGCGACGCCGGTGACGCTGTGGCCCATCTCGGAGACGATCGAGGAGATATCCATCGCGATGATCGCCTCGTCCTCGATGACCATGACCCGGCCGGTGACGCCATCGGCCATCTCGGTCTGGGCGATGGTGACCAGTTCCGCGGCCTCGCCGGGCCCGACCCCGAGGATGTCGCCGATCTCGTCGGGGCGGAAATTCTCGATGCTGTGCAGCAGGAGCGCCTCGCGGGTGTTCGGCGTAAGGCCCGAAAGACGTCGCTGGGCCTGCGATTCCGGGCCGTCGGGGGCGTCCGGCCCGCTGTCGACCGGCGCGCCGGAGGACGCCCAGATCCCGTGGAACACCTTGAAAAGCGCGACCTTCGCCGTGGCCGAGCGGTCGAAGACCTCGTCATCGGCGAGGATCGCCTCCAGCGTCGCGGCCGCATAGCGGTCGCCGGTTTCCTGGCTGCCCGTCAGGGCCCGCGCATAGCGGCGCAGGAAGGGCAGTTCGGCGGCGATCGCATCGGTGAGGCTCGCGTCGGTGCGGGCGTCTGACATTGTGTTCCCCCATAACTTTTCACATGCTCTTGGAACCGAACGCAGGGTCGCGCCGTTCGGTTCCATGAACAAGCCGGGAATTCGCGGACTTAGGCAAGCATGACAAACCAGCGGAAGAAATCCAAAGTGCAGGAACAGATCGACGAAAACCTCCGGCGCGTCTACGCCGAAGCGCTCGACGACGAGATCCCCGACCGGTTCACCTCGTTGCTGGATCAGCTGCGTGCACAGGAGAAGGGTCGCGCGACGGACGATCCCGCGGAGGGCGAATGACCGCCGATCCCGGACATTCCGACCCGCGTGAGGAGCTGGTGGAGCATCTGCCGGCCATGCGGGCCTTCGCACTGAGCCTGACGCGCAACCCGGCGACGGCCGACGACCTGGTGCAGGACACCATCGTCAAGGCGTGGACCAATATCGACAAGTTCCAGCCGGGCACGAACCTGCGCGCATGGCTTTTCACGATCCTGCGCAACACCTTCTATTCGCTGCGCCGCAAGCGCAAGCGCGAGGTCGCCGACAGCGACGGCGCGATGGCCGAGCAGCTGTCGCAGAAACCTGACCACGACGGCCGGCTCGTGCTGAGCGATTTCCGCGCCGCCTTCGAGCAGCTGCCCGACGAACAGCGCGAGGCGCTGATCCTCGTGGGGGCATCCGGCTTTTCCTACGAGGAAGCGGCCGAGATGTGCGGCTGCGCGGTCGGCACCATCAAGAGCCGGACGAACCGGGCCCGGCGGCGCCTTGCGGAGTTGATGAACCTCGAAGACGACGAAGAGCTCGAGATGACGGACGCCGCCACGGTCGCCGTGGTCTCGGGCACCCCGGCCGCATGACCGGGCCGGGCGGCCCGCCGCCGCCGCGCCGCCGGTTCATGCGCAGCCTGACATCGCAGCTGATCGCGGTCCTCACCGTGGCGCTGCTGCCGCTGGGGCTGATCTCTCTCTACCAGACCTCCGAAGTGCTCGAGGAAACGCGCGCGCTGTCGGAAACGGCGCTGCTCGGCCAGACCGAACGGGCCGCCGAGCGCGAACGCACCCTGATCGAAGGAGCCTTCGGCGCGGCTGCCGCGGCCGGGGCCGCGCTGCTGGAACTGCGCCGCGGCGGGGATGCCTGCGGCCCGATGCTGGCGCGGCTGGTCGAGACCGGCCCGCGGTTCGTACATGCGGCCTTCATAGGACCCGACGGCGCGACGATCTGCTCCTCTGACGGGCAACCTGCCAGCCTGGGCGACACGGAGCGCTACGAGACCTACCGGGCCAGCCCCCGGCGCGTGGTGGAGATAGAGGCCGGCGCGCCGGAGGGCGGCCCGCCGGTCCTGACCGTCGGCGTGCCCCTGGTGGCAGGCACCAGCTTTCTTGGCTACGTGACCATCGGCGTCCCCCACGCCGTCGCCGGTCCCCTGAACGAAGAGACCGACCGCCAGGCCGAGCTTCTGACCTTCAACGCCGAGGGCACGATCCTCTCGGCCGGACCCGGGCTCGGTGACATCGCCCGCACGCTGCCCGCGGCCCATGAACTGGCCTGGTATTTCGGCGGGGCGCCGCGGGCCTTCCTCGGGCGCAACACCCTGGGCGAAGAGCGTGTCTTCGCGGTGGTTCCGATCGTCGACGATACGGTCTATGCGCTGGGCAGCTGGCCGCCGGAACGCAGCCTGAACGGCGCGATGGCGCTGGTCTTTCCGCTGCTGATGTGGATCGTCAGCATTTTCGTCGCCTATTTCGGGCTCAACCGTCTGGTGATCCGCCATGTCCGCCGCCTGCAGCGCCGGATGCGGCTCTATTCCGCGGGGCATCATGAATTCGGGACCGTGCGGCTGGACCGCGCGCCGGAAGAGCTCGACGAGGTGGCGGCGACGTTCAACACCATGACCCGGACCCTGAACGAGAACGAGCGCCGCCGGGAGGAGGACCTGCAGGAGAAGACCGTCCTGCTGAAAGAGGTGCATCACCGGGTCAAGAACAACCTTCAGCTGATTTCCTCGATCATGAACATGCAGATCCGCGCCGCCGCCACCGACGAGGCGCGGCGCGTGCTTCGCCGCGTGCAGGATCGCGTGATGGGGCTCGCGACGATCCACCGCTACCTCTATACCGCGCGGAACCTCGGAACGGTGCGGGCCGACACGCTGCTGCGCGAGATCATCAACCAGCTGGGCGTGGTCGGCAGCGGCGGCGGCGAGGCCGCGGTGCGCATATCGGAGCATCTCGACCCGGTCGAGATCACGCCCGACCAGTCTGTGCCCCTGTCTTTGCTCGCGACCGAGGCGGCCACCAACGCCGTGAAGTATGTTGGCCGGCCCCGGGACGAAGATCCCTGGATTTCCCTGGTGCTGAAGGATCTGGGCGGGCGCAAGGCGGTCCTGAGCATCGTGAACTCCCTCGGCGACCCGGTCCACGACGCGCTTGAGGACAACGGCTCCGGGCTCGGCTCGCGGCTGATCGAGTCCTTCGTCACCCAGCTGGGCGGCACCCTCGAGACCGAGGCGGGCACGGAACGCTTCGGAATCCATGTCAGCTTCGAGATCGCCGAATTCGACCCCGAGAAGGAGGCGGTTCCGCTGCCGGACGCCTGAGCCCGGCCGGCTGGGCGGAACGTCGGGCGGCCCGGTGCGTTTCTCCGGGGACCCCCGGAGCCGGCCGCCCGCGGCCGCCGGATCACCCACGCTTTGACGGAGGCAGACATGGCCGATACCGACACGACCTGGAAAGACGCCGAGACGCAGCTGTTCCGGCGCCTGCACGCGGTGCGGGCCGGGATGCTCTCGCTCGAGAATTCCTCTTTGCACGCCCGTCCGATGACCCATTACCTCGACGAGGCCGGGCGGGTGCTGCACTTCATCACCGCGCGCGACACGGATCTCGTGCGCGCGCTCGGGCAGGGGGCGACGGCCCGGTTCACGATCCAGTCGCCCGAAGAAGACTATTATGCCTGCCTGACCGGCACGCTTCGCCAGAGCGAGGACACCGACAAGCTGGACGAGGTCTGGACCCGCGGCGCCGCCGCCTGGTTCGAGGAAGGCCGCGACGATCCGAAGATCGTCCTGCTCGAGATGCCGCTGCGCGATGCGGCGATCTGGGCGACGACCGACAACGCCGTCGTGTTCGGGCTCGAGGTCACGCGCGCCGCGCTGGGGGAAAAGAGCGCGCCGGACGTGGGCGCGCAGGTGCTGCTCGACTTCACCGCCTGAGCCCGCGCGGCGCTTTTCGGCGGGCGGGCGGTGGACCGGCCCGCGCGCCACCGCTATCTTGCCCCGGAAACCGGGCAGGGAGGTGCGCGCGTGGCCCCGAAAACAGAGACTATCGAGGACGTCCAGGCGCTGCTTGCCGGGCAGGATTATGTCTGTGACCGGGCGCTTGGCACCGTGGTCTTCCTGGCGTTGCGCCTGGGGCGGCCGCTGTTCCTCGAGGGGGAGGCCGGCGTCGGCAAGACCGAGATCGCCAAGGCGCTCGCCGCCGGGCTGGGCCGGCGGCTGATCCGGCTGCAATGCTACGAGGGGCTGGACGCCGCGAGCGCGGTCTATGAATGGAACTTCCCCGCCCAGATGGTCGCGATCCGCACCGCCGAGGCGGTGGAGAGCACCGACCGCGAGGCGCTCACCGACGAGTTGTTCTCGGACCGGTTCCTGATCCGCCGCCCGCTGCTCGAGGCCATGAGCCCGCAGGCCGGGGGCGCGCCGGTGCTGCTGATCGACGAGCTCGACCGCACCGACGAGCCCTTCGAGGCCTTCCTGCTGGAGGCGCTCAGCGATTTCCAGGTGACGATCCCCGAGCTTGGCACGATCAGGGCGCCGGAGCCGCCCATCGTGATCATCACGTCGAACCGCACCCGCGAGGTTCATGACGCGCTGAAGCGGCGCTGCCTCTATCACTGGGTGGACTACCCCGATTTCAGCCGCGAGATGGATATCCTGCATGCCCGCGCGCCCGAGGCCGCCGAGGCGCTCTCGCGCGAGGTGGTGAGCTTCGTGCAGCGCCTGCGGGGCGAGGATCTTTTCAAGAAGCCGGGCGTGGCCGAAACCATCGACTGGGCGAAATGCCTGTTGGCGCTCGACGCGGTGCAGCTGAGCCCCGAGGTGATCGCGGACACGATCGGCGCGATCCTGAAATACCAGGACGATATCCAGCGCCTGCAGGGATCGGAGGCCAAGCGCATCCTCGACGAGGCCCGCGCCGGGCTCGAAACCGCCTGAGCCCGGGCGCAGCGCCATGGTCGAATACGCCCCCCTCGACATTCCCGAGGACGGCAAGCTCGCCGCCAACATCACCCATTTCGCCCGCGCGCTGCGCAAGGCCGGGCTGCCGGCCGGGCCGGGGCGGGTGGTCGATGCGATCCGCGCGGTGGAGGCGGCCGGCTTCACCAGCCGGGCGGATTTCTTCTTCACGCTCCAGGCCTGTTTCGTGAACCGGCCCGAACAGCGCGCGGTCTTCGCGCAGATCTTCCGGCTTTACTGGCGCGATCCGCGTTACCTCGAGCACATGATGTCGATGATGCTGCCGGCGATACGGGGCGTGCAGGAGGAACGCGCCGCGCGCGCCGCCGAACGCCGCGCGGCCGAGGCGCTGCTCGACGGGGTGGCGCGTGACGCGCCCGACCTGCCCGAGCCCGAAGGCGAGAGCGAGCAGATCGAGATCGACGCCGCGCTGACCATGTCGGCCGAGGAGCGGCTCCGGACGCTCGACTTCGAGCAGATGACCACCGCCGAGATGGCCGCGGCCCGGCGCCGGATCGCCCGGCTGAGCCTGCCGGTCCCGCCGCTGAAGACGCGCCGGCTGGCCGCCGATCCGCGCGGCCGGCGACCGGACTGGCGCGCCACGATGCGCGCCGCGCTGCGCCGCGGCGGCGCGATCGAACGGCTGTCCTGGCGGGCGCGGCGGACGCGCTGGCCGAACCTGGTCGCGCTCTGCGACATCTCGGGATCGATGTCGGCCTATTCGCGGGTGGTGCTGCATTTCCTGCACAGCGTCGCCAACGAGAAGGGCGCGGGCTGGGCGAAGGTGCACGCCTTCACCTTCGGCACGCGGCTGACCAACATCACCCGCCAGCTCGGCGCGCGCGACGTGGACGCGGCGCTGGCCGCGGCCGGGGCCGAGGCGCGGGACTGGGAGGGCGGCACCCGGATCGGGCATTGCCTGCACGTCTTCAACCGCGACTGGTCGCGGCGCGTCCTGGGATCGGGCGCGGTGGTGCTGCTGATCACCGACGGGCTCGACCGCGACGACCCGGAGCGGCTGGCGCGCGAGATGGAGCGGCTGCATCTCTCGGCGCGGCGGGTCATCTGGATCAACCCGCTGCTGCGCTGGGAGGGCTTCGCGCCGCGTGCACAGGGGATCGCGGCGATGCTGCCCCATGTCGACTGCTTCCGCGCGGGCCACAACCTGGCCTCGCTCGAGGCGCTGGCGGACGCGGTGGCCGATGCCGGCGACCAGGGCGAGAAACTGCGGCTGATGCAGATGCTGGCGGCCGGCTGAGCGGCGGCGCGCTGGCGCGCGCCAAGACGGTTTGCGCGCCCGTGCCGGGCGCGCGGTGCCTCCGGCGGGGATATTTCCGGAACGGTGAGAACGGGAAAGGGGCGCCCGCAGGCGCCCCCTGGCCGCGTTCGGGGTCGTGGCGGCGCCTCAGTCGACGATCGTCGCCTCGGTCTTCTCGCGGATCTCGTCCGCGGTCACGCCGTCGGCGGTCTCGACGATCCTGAGCCCGCCCTCGACCACGTCGAGCACGCCGAGATTGGTGATGATCCGGTCCACGACGCCGGTGCCGGTCAGTGGCAGGGTGCAGGCCTTCAGCAGCTTGGGCGCGCCGGCCTTGTTGTTGTGGTCCATCACCACCACGACGCGGCGGACGCCGGCGACGAGGTCCATGGCGCCGCCCATGCCCTTCACCAGCTTGCCCGGGATCATCCAGTTGGCGAGATCGCCGTTCTCGGCCACTTCCATCGCGCCGAGGATCGCCATCGCGATCTTGCCGCCGCGGATCATGCCGAAGCTGGTCGCGCTGTCGAAATAGGCGGTGTTGGGCAGTTCGGTGATCGTCTGCTTGCCGGCATTGATGAGATCCGGGTCCTCCTCGCCCTCGAGGGGGAAGGGGCCCATGCCCAGCATGCCGTTTTCCGATTGCAGCGTCACCGTCACCCCCTCGGGGATGAAGTTCGGCACCAGGGTCGGGATGCCGATGCCGAGATTGACGTAGGTGCCGTCCTCGAGTTCCTGCGCGGCGCGTGCCGCCATCTGATCGCGATCCCAGGCCATTACAGGTCCTCCCCTTGTCCGGCGCCGCCCTCGGCCTTGGGCCGGGTCGTGCGTTTCTCGATGCGCTTCTCGTGATCGCCCTGGATCAGCCGGTGCACGTAGATGCCCGGCAGGTGGATGCCGTCGGGGTCGAGCTCGCCGGGCTCGACGATTTCCTCGACCTCCATCACGCAGACCTTCCCGCACATCGCCGCCGGCGGGTTGAAGTTGCGCGCGGTCTTGCGGAAGATGCAGTTGCCGGTCGTGTCGGCTTTCCAGGCCTTGACGATCGCGAGATCGGCGAAGATCCCCCGCTCGAGGATGTAGGGCTCGCCGTCGAAGTCCTTGACCTCCTTGCCCTCGCCGATCTGCGTGCCGTAGCCGGTCTTGGTGTAGAAGCCCGCGATGCCCGCGCCGCCGGCGCGCATGCGTTCGGCCAGCGTGCCCTGCGGGTTGAACTCCAGCTCGAGCTCGCCCGAGAGGTATTGCTGCATGAAGGTGTCGTTCTCGCCGACATAGGACGACATCATCTTCTTGACCTGGCGGGTCTGCAGCAGGAGGCCAAGTCCGAAATCGTCGACGCCCGCGTTGTTGGAGGCGACGGTCAGCTCCTTGGTGCCGGCATCGCGGATCGCCGCGATGAGCAGTTCCGGGATCCCGCAGAGCCCGAAGCCCCCCGCGGCGATGGTCATCCCGTCGAACAGAAGCCCGTCCAGCGCTTCCGCCGCCGAGCCGTAGATCTTGTTCATGGCAAGCTCCCGAATGTCTGAAACTGCCCGCGTTTGTGACCGGGGGCCGGGGTGGAGTCAATGCCGATGCCGCGCTGCAGCGGGGTCAGAAGACCTGCTGGCGGATCTCGGTGATCATCTCGGAATGGAGCGCCCGGACCCTTGCGCAGGGCTGGCGCGCCATGAAGACCTCGCCCTGCGGGTCCGGGGCGCGCACGGCGCTGCCCGAGAGCTCCTCGAGCACCGCGTGGCCGCAAAAGGGCACGTAGAGTTCCGAGTACCCGCCCTCGTGAACCATCGCGAGCCGCCCGTCGCAGAGCGTGTCCGCCGCCCGCATCAGCTGGCGCGTCATGAGCCGGAAGGTTTCCGCGGTGCACATCATCCGTGAGAGCGGGTCGATCGCGCTGGCGTCGTAGCCGCAGGCCACGATCACGATATCGGGGCCGAAGCCGGTGAGCGCGGGCACCACCAGCCGTTCCATCGCCTCGAGATAGGCCTCGTGGCCCGCACCCGGGGGCAGGGGTATGTTGAGGTTGCAGCCATGCCCCGCGCCGGATCCGCGATCCTCGACGAAGCCGGTGTCCTCGGGATAGTTGCGATCCTGGTGAACCGAGATCGTCAGAACGTCGTCGCGGTCGTAGAAGATCGCCTCCGTGCCGTTGCCGTGATGCACGTCCCAGTCCACCACCGCGAAGCGCCGGCCGCGCCCCGACGCGATCGCCGCCTCGATGGCGATGGCGATATTGGCGAGGATGCAGAAGCCGTTCGGGAAATCCGGCAGGGCGTGGTGGCCCGGCGGGCGCGAGAGCGCGTAGGCGTTGCGATAGTCGCCGTCGAGCACCGCCGCCACCGCCTGCTTGGCCAGCCCGGCCGAGAGGCTGGCGATCTCGAACCCGCCGCGGGAAAACGGTGCCTGCTCGCCGATCTCGCCGCCGCCGGCATCGGACAGCGCCTTGAACCTGCGCAGGAACGCCTCGGGATGCACGCGCGCCAAGTCCGTCCAGCTTGCCGGTTCGGCCCCCTGGGCGTCGAGATCGCGGGTCAGCCCGGTGACGTCCATCAGGTTCTTCAGCCGCCGCTTGGTCTCGGGGCTTTCGGCGAGGCCCCCGGCCGCCTGTGGCTGCACCAGCCCGCCGACCGGCATGGTGAAGCTGTAGGTCCCGCCCGCGTGCCAGAAGCACCGTTCGTCCCAGAAGAACGCCGTCTCGTGCATGCCCTGCCTCCCTCGTCTGGGGCGAGATAACCCGGACGCGCGCCAAAAGGGAAGGGTGACCGCGCGGGGCGCGCCGGGCCGCGACAGGACCGTCCGTCTCGGGAACCGGACTTCAGCGCTTGAGCCGGTAGCTGCCCTCGGGCAGATCGAGCGCGGCCGCCAGGTCGCGGATCTGGGAAAGCGACAGGGTGATCTTCTGGTCGCGGTCGGTGCGCGGGTCGGTCTGTTCGACCGTGACGCAATCCTCGAAGGCCGTAATCGTCACGTCCTCCTGCAGGTGGCTGCCCGGCTCGTCGACCAGCGTGACCACGGTGGCGTCGAATTCATGCTCGATCGTGAACATCTGGCCCCCCGATTCTGTAGGGTCGATCAAACGCCCGTCACGCCGCAAATGCAAACCCGCCGCTTCAGGCCTATATTGGGTTCGAAGGAGATACCGATGCGCAGCCTTTTCGTCCTCGCCCTCTTCGCCCTCTCGGCCTGCGTCGCCACGGTCGAGGACGGCCCGCCGCCGGCCGCCTCGCAGCCGCCGCCGCCAGCGGTCTCCGCCGACGTCGCGGCCCGGAATTTCGTGGAGGTGGTGCGCCGCGTCGAGCCGGTGGCCGAACGCGTCTGCCGCGCGGAGGCCCCGCGCCTGGACTGCGATTTCCGAATCGCCGTGGATGATCGCCCCGGCCAGCCGGCCAATGCCTTCCAGACCGTCGACGGGCAGGGCCGGCCCTATATCGTCTTCACGCTGGCCCTGATCGCCGACGCGCGCAACAGCGACGAGCTGGCTTTCGTGCTGGGCCACGAGGCCGCCCATCACATCGCCGCGCACATCCCCAAGCTGCAGCAGAACGCGCTGGGCGGCGCCATGCTCGGGGGGCTGCTGGCCGCGACGCTGGGCGCGGATTCGCGGGGGATCGAGGCCGGCCAGGACCTGGGCGCCACCCTGGGCGCACGCCGGTATTCCAAGGAATTCGAGCTGGAAGCCGATGCGCTGGGCACGGTCATCGCCCATCGCGCGGGCTACGATCCGCTGCGCGGCGCCGCGTTCTTCGCCCGCATTCCCGATCCGGGCGACCGGTTCCTCGGCACCCATCCGCCCAACGCCGCGCGCATGGACACGGTGCGCCGGGTGATGGCGCGGCTAGAGTGACAGGCGCCGCTGCCGGCGCAGGTGCCACCGGTAGAGCAGCGGCGCGAGCACATGGTCGTAAAGCGCCGCGGCGGCCTGCCGGACGCCCGGCAGCCCGACCAGCCGCGCCAGCCAGCGATAGCGCGGCATGTCCCGCCACAGCGTGAGAAACGCCGGAATACCGCTCTCGAGCCGGCCGTTCCGGGCCACGTAGAGACGACGCGCGGCCTGGTCGGGCGTCAGGCCCCAGCGCGCCAGGTCGGTGGCGTTGAGATCGTGGAAGCGAATCGGCAGCGCCCGCGCGCCGGCATAGCCCTGGTAATGGCCGATCTCGGCCGCGCAGACGGGGCAGGCCCCGTTGTAAAGCACGTCTGTCTGGGTTTCCTCGGTCATGATCGAAAGATAGGCGGACGGGCCGGCCCGGAAAGGGGGGGGCTTGCGCGGATTTGATCTGGATCATGGTATTCGTTGCAGATGCAACGGACTCTGGTGTCGAGACGCCGCGCATGCGGCCCCGAAACCCAGAGGAGGCGCACATGTTCAACCTGTCCAAGCTGGATCGCCACGAGAAACTCGTCGACCGCATGGCGGAAACCCAGGGCATCGACATCGGGGAAGAGATGATGCGCGGGCATCTCTCGGCCAACGACCTGCGGTCGGCCGTGTTCAGCTGCACCGCCTGCACCCATGCCGATGACTGCGTGCACTGGCTCGAGGATCACAAGGACGGTGCGTCGCAGACACCGGACTATTGCCGCAACGCCGGTCTTTTCCGCGCGCTCCGCGAGGCCTGAGCCGGCTGGCGGGCGCGGGGCTGGTCCCCGGCGCCCCCATGCGCTAGACGCGCGGCATGCGGGTCTTCGAGAATGTCCTGACCGACCGCGGCTCGAAATACGCGGTTTCCGGCGGGCCGGCCGACAGCCGGGCCGCCGCGCAGGCTTTCGTCAAGACGCTCAAGAAAAACAAGAAATTCGCCAAGGCGACGCATAATACCTGGGCGGTGCTGCTCGACGCGGACGGCTCGCCCGAGCCGGTGAAGAACGACGATGGCGAGGCGGGCGCCGGGATGGTGATCCTGCGCATGCTCGAGCGGGCGGGCCGCACCAACCACGTCGTCGTGGTGACCCGCTGGTACGGGGGCGTGAAACTCGGGGGCGACCGGTTCCGCCGCGTGCAGGATGCGGTGACCTATTATCTCGACCGGCTCGGCGACTGAGCCGGCTCAGTCGCCGGTCTCTTCCGCGATCCAGCGGGCGGTGTCGGGGTCGGCCGCGATCTCGGACCAGGTGATGGCGGGCAGGTCATAGGGATGGCGGTCGCGGATCAGCGCCACCAGTTCCTCGACGCAGGACGAGCGCGTCTTGAAGCTCAGGATCCGTTCTTCCTCGTTCTCGATCTTGCCCTGCCAGTGGAAATGGCTGGTCACCGGCCCCGAAAGATTGGCGCAGGCGGCGAGCCGGGCCGCGATCGCCGCGCTGGCCAGCGCGGCGCCGGTCGCCGCGTCGGGGCAGGGAACGTGCAGTTCGACAGGGTGGGGCATGGGGCCTCCGCTCTCTGATCGCGTCGGAGAGAGGAAAGCATGTCACCCGCGTTCCGGCAAGCGCCCCCAAAGATCGTATTCGGAGGCCTCGTCGACCTCGACGGTCACGATGTCGCCGGGGCTGAGCGACTCGAACCCGGCATCGATGAAGAGGCAGCCGTCGATCTCGGGCGCGTCGGCCTTGGTGCGGCAGGTCGCGCCCTTGGCATCGACGGAATCGACGATCACCTCTTGCAGTTTTCCAACCTTCCCGGCCAGTTTTTCGGCTGATATCGTCTGGGCTCTTTCCATAAACCGATGCCAGCGCTCCTCCTTGACCTCTTCGGGCAGGTGGCCCGGCAACGCGTTCGAGCGGGCGCCTGCGACGTTCTCGTATTTGAAGCAGCCGACGCGGTCGAGCCGGGCCTCGTCGAGCCAGTCGAGGAGCGTCTGGAATTCTTCCTCGGTCTCGCCCGGGTAGCCCACGATGAAGGTCGAGCGCAGCGCGATCTCGGGGCAGATCGCACGCCAGGCGGCGATCTCGTCCAGCGTCTTCGCCGCCGCCGCCGGCCGCGCCATGCGCCGAAGCGTGTCGGGATGGGCGTGCTGGAAGGGAATGTCGAGATAGGGCAGGACCTTGCCCTCGGCCATCAGCGGGATCAGCTGGCGGACATGCGGGTAGGGATAGACGTAGTGCAGCCGGACCCAGGCACCGAGATCCCCGAGCGCCCCGGCAAGGTCGGTGATATGGGCGCGGATCTCGCCGTCTTTCCATGGGCTCGCCGCATGCTTGAGATCGACGCCGTAGGCACTGGTGTCCTGCGAGATGACGAGCAGCTCGCGCACCCCCGCCTCGACCAGCTTCTCGGCCTCGCGCAGCACCGCGCCCGCCGGCCGCGACTGCAGCCGGCCGCGCATGTCAGGGATAATGCAGAACTTGCACTTGTGATTGCAGCCCTCTGAAATCTTTAAATAACTATAGTGGCGAGGTGTCAGGCTGACCCCGGAGGCCGGCAGCAGGTCGACGAAGGGATCGGGCGCGGGCGGCACCGCGTCATGGACCGCGTCGAGAACCTGCTCGTACTGGTGCGGCCCGGTCACCGCCAGCACCGTCGGATGCGCGCCGGTGATGTAGCCGGGCTCGGCCCCCAGACAGCCGGTGACGATGACGCGCCCGTTCTCGGCCAGCGCTTCGCCGATGGCCTCGAGGCTCTCGGCCTTGGCGCTGTCGAGAAAGCCGCAGGTGTTCACGATCACCGCGTCGGCGCCGGAATACTCCGCGGAGATCGCGTACCCCTCGGCACGGAGCCGGGTCAGGATCCGCTCGCTGTCGACCAGCGCCTTGGGGCAGCCGAGCGAGACCATGCCGATGGTCGGCTGGCCGGGGCGGCGGGTCGCGGTCAGTCGGGCGGCCGGGGCGATGTCGGGGCGCAGGTCGGGCGGATTGGTGCTCATGCCTGCCATATAGAGGCCCCTCCGCGCCCGCGAAAGGCCCTTCGCACTTGTGGGCACGCCGCCCGGCACCTTAGTCTGGACCACGCACGCATTTCCCGGAGGCCGTAGGATGCGCTGGCTGCTTCGCCTGGTCTTTATCCTTGGGGCGCTCGCGCTGATCGCCGGCGCGGGGCTTCTGCTCATGCCGACGGATCGCATCGCCGAGGTCGCCGAGCGCCGCTTCGAGGCGGCGACGGGCCGTGTGCTCGATCTTTCGGGCGGCGTCAGCCCGACGCTCTGGCCGGTTGTCGGGGTTCGGACCGGGCCGGTGACGATCTCCGATGCGCCCTGGGCGGGCGCGGGGCCCATGGTCGCGGCCGAGGCCCTGACCATCGGGCTCAAGCCCGGCCCCCTGATCCGGGGCGAGATCGCGATCCAGGAACTGCGCCTGACCGCGCCCCGCATCCGGCTGCGCCGCGAGGCCGACGGCCGGGCCAACTGGAACCTTGGCGGCGAAGCCGCCCCGGCGGCCCCGCCGGCCGCCCCGGCCGACGACGGCGGGGGGGCGGCCGCCCTGACGCTTGACGAGGCGGTGATCGCCGGGGGCGAGCTGCACTTCACCGACGCGGCGACCGGCACCGAGGCGGTGCTGACGGATCTGGAGCTGACCGCGGCGCTGCCAGAGGCCGCCGGCCGCGCCGAGATTTCCGGCACGGCGGTCCTGAACGGCGCCGAGACCGCGTTCAGCACGGCCATCGACGGTTTCGCCGGGTTCCTGGCGGGCGATCTGCGCGCGGTCAGTGCCCGGCTCGAGATCGGGCCCAACAGCGTCACCTTCGACGGACGGGCGGGGACCGCGCCGGTGGCGGCCGAGGGACGTCTGCGCGCCGATCTCGGTGACTGGCCGGCGCTGCTGACCGCGCTGGGGCAGCAACCGCCGGCACCGCCGTCCGGGCTTGGACGCAGCGCGGCGCTGTCGGGTGAGCTGACCTATACCGAGGCCGGGCTTGCCCTGCGCGGTGCCGAGCTCTCTGCCGCGGGAAACACGCTGCGGGGAGAGGCCGACCTGACATTCGCCGAGCCGCGCCCGCGGCTGGTCGCACGGCTCGGCGCCGAGGCGCTCGAGCTTGGGGCGCTGGCGGGTGATGGCGGCGGCGGCGCGGATGGCCGGGCCGACGAAGACGGTGGCGGCTGGTCCGATGCGCCCATCGACGTCAGCGCGCTTGCCGCGCTGGATGCCGAGATCGCCCTGAGCGCCGGGCGCGTCGCGCTGGGCGACATCAGCCTCGACCGCACCGATCTCGTGGCAAGGCTCGACCGGTCCAGGCTCGTTTTCGACATCACCGAGATCGGTGCCTATGGCGGGCGGATCGGCGGGCAGTTCGTGGTGAATGGCCGGGGCGGCCTCTCGGTGGGCGGCGATCTGACGGTCGCCGATTTGCAGTTGCAGCCCTTTCTGACGGCCACCGCGGAGTATGACCGGCTCATCGGCGCGGTGGACGGCGAGGTCGATTTCCTCGGCGTCGGCAATTCGATGGCCGCGATCATGCGGTCGCTTTCGGGCAGCGGGCGCCTGTCGATCGGCAAGGGGGAATTGCTGGGGCTCGACCTTGTCGGCATGCTGCGCAATTTCGACACCTCCTATAGGGGGCCCGGCTCCAAGACGATCTTCGACGCGGTCACCGCGAGTTTCACGATCTCCGACGGGGTGCTGTCCAACGAAGACCTGCTCTTCGTCGCGCCGCTCGCCGAGGCCACCGGCGCGGGCACCGTCGATATCGGGGCGCGGCGCCTCGATTACCGCGTGGTGCCGGTCGCCTTTGCCAACCGCGACGGCACGGAATCGACCGGGGGCGTGAGGATTCCCGTTGTCATTACCGGCAGCTGGGACGATCCGAAGTTCCGCCCCGATCTCGCAGGCCTGATCGAGCAGGAAACGGGTCTCGACGAGGAGCAGGTCAAGGAAGACCTCCGCGGCCGTGTCCGCGAGAAGATCGAAGAGGAGATCGGCCCGGTCGAGGAGGGGCAGTCGCTCGAGGATGCCGTGCGCGACAGGATCGAGGACGAGGCCAGGAAGAAACTGCTGGACTTCCTCGGCGGCGGAAACTGACGGCTTGATCCGGCACGCCCGCGCCATAGCTACTTCGTCACACAGGCGGAGGAGACACGGATGCGGATCATCGTCACGCTCGTCGCGCTTACCCTGATGGCGCTGCCGCTGCGCGCGGCGGAGTTCAGCTTCGACTCGATCGATGGCGGCACGCTGTCGCTGACCGACTATGCCGGGCGCCCGGTGCTGGTGGCCAACACCGCCTCGCTCTGCGGCTTCACCGATCAATACGCCGATCTCCAGGCGGTTTACGATCGCTACCGCGACAAGGGGCTGGTCGTGCTGGCCGTGCCGTCCGACGACTTCCGGCAAGAGCTCGGCAGCGCCGCCGAGGTCAAGGATTTCTGCGAGCTGAATTACGGCCTCGATCTGCCGATGACCGACATCACCCATGTGCGCGGGCGGAATGCCCATCCGTTCTATGCATGGCTGAGGACGGATCACGGCATCGCGCCGCGCTGGAACTTCTACAAGGTGCTGCTGGGCCCCGACGGCTTGCCGGTGGAAAGCTGGGGATCGGCCACCAAGCCGACCGCGCCCGAGGTCACGCGCCGGATTGAGGCGCTGCTGGCAGAGTGACCGCGGCGCCGCTCTTCATCGGGTCCGAGATCTATCGCGGCTCCAGCTACGGAACCTGGCACCCGCTGGCGATCCCGCGGGTGCCCACGGTGATGGATCTCGCGCGCGCGCTCGGCTGGCTGCCGCGGGACCGCTACGTCGCCAGTCCGCGCGCCAAGCCGGCCGCGCTGGCAGCCTTCCACACGCCGGGGTACCTGGCCGCGCTCCAGGATGCGGAGCGGACCCAGTCGGTCAGCGACCAGGTGCGCGCCCGCCATCACCTCGGCACCCATTCCAACCCGGTCTACCCCGAGGTGTTCCGCCGCCCGGCCACGGCCGCCGGCGGCTCGATCCTGGCGGCCGAGCTGCTGCGCGACGGCGGGGTGGTCTACAACCCCGGCGGGGGGACCCATCACGGCCTGCCCGATCGCGCCAACGGGTTCTGTTATCTCAACGACCCGGTCCTGGCGCTCAAGGCCTTCCGCGCGCAGGGTATCCGGCGGCTCGCCTATGTGGACGTCGATGCCCATCACTGCGACGGTGTGGAAATGGCCTTCGACGGTGATCCCGAGATCCGGATGATCTCGGTCCACGAGGAACGGCGCTGGCCCTTCACCGGGGCGCTGCAGGACCGGGCCGGCGGCGCTGCGCGCAACATGCCGGTGCCTGCGGGGCTGAACGACAGCGAGATGGACGCGATCCTCGACGGCGCCATCCTGCCGCTCGTCGCGGATTTCCGGCCCGAGGCCGTGGTGCTCCAATGCGGCGCCGACGCGCTCGCCGAGGATCCGCTGTCGCGGCTGACGCTCTCCAACGGGGCGCTGTGGCGCGTGGTCGCGGCGCTCCGCCCGCTGGCGCCGCGCTTCCTGGTGCTGGGCGGCGGCGGCTACAATCCCTGGTCGGTCGGGCGGGCGTGGACCGGCGTCTGGGCGACGCTGGCGGGCCACGAGATCCCCGACCGCCTGCCCGGGTCGGCGCAGGCGGTGTTGCGCGCGCTCAACTGGTCGCGCGCCCGGAGCCGCCCCCCGGCGCCGTCGCTCATGGAGACGCTGGCCGATGCGCCGCGCCCCGGCCCGATCCGGCCCGAGATCCGGACGCGTATCGCCGCGGTGACGGCATGATGCGGGCCTTCGTGGCCATAGACCTGCCCGAGGCGGCACGCACCGATCTCGCGCTCCTGCAGCAGGCACTGCCTGTCGGCCGCGCCGTGCCGCCCGAGAACATGCATGTCACGCTGGTCTTCCTGGGCGAGGTTCCCGAGCCGGTGCTGGAAGATGCCGATGCCGCCTTCCGCCGGGTCGCCGCGCCGGGCTTTTCGCTGCACTGCGCGGGGGTGGGCGTTTTCGGCGGCGACCTGCCCCGCGCGGTCTATGCCGGCATCTCCGGGACCGAACCGCTCTGCCATCTGCAGGCGAAGCTCGAGACCGCGGCCCGCGGCGCCGGGGTGACGGTGGCGAAGCGCCGCTTCGTCCCGCACGTGACGCTCGCCCGGCCGGGCGGGCGCGTGGACCGGATCGCGCTGGAGCATTTCATCGCCGGTCACGCCGCCCATCGCGGCCCGGAATTCGAGGTCGCGGATTTTCGGCTCTACGAGGCGACGCTCGGCCGCAAGGCGGCGCGCTACACGGAACTGGCGCGCTACCCGCTGACCGGGTGACCCGGCCCGCCGGGCCGGGTTTCGCGCGCGATGCGCGCGAGGATATTTGGACCACTTGGAGAACGGCATCCTCCAAGTGGCGGAAATATCCCCGCCGGAGGCATGGACTCGCCGCGCAGCGGCTCAGACGCGCGGCGTGCCGCCCGACAACACAGTGCGCATCCAGTCCGTGTCGATGTTGCCGCCGCACAGGATCACGCCCACCTCCTTGCCCTGCATCCGTGCGCGTTCCTGCATCAACGCGGCAAGGGGCGCCGCGCCCGCGCCCTCGGCCAGGTTGTGGGTGTCCTGGAAATAGACCCGGATCGCCTCGGCCACGGCGTCGTCGCTGACCGTCACGATGCGCTCGGCGCCCGTGGCGTAGATATCGTAGGCCGCCTTCACGGGCACCCGTACCGCCATGCCGTCGGCGAAGGTCGCCGCGCTCTCGGTCGGCGTGAGCGTTCCGCGCTCGACGGAGAGCTTGGCGGTCTGGGCGTGCTCGGAGACGACGCCGACCACCCTGGTCCCGAGCCCGAGCGCGTCGCGCGCCGTGATCACCCCGCAGATGCCGGAGCCGCATCCGATGGGCACGTAGACGGTGTCGAGATCGGGCTTGACGGTGAAAAGCTCGAAGGCATAGGTCGCGACCCCGCGCATCAGTTCCTCGTGGAAGGGCGGCACCATGAAGAGGTCTTCCTCGGCGGCCGCCCGGCCGGCGGCCTCGCGCGCGGCGTCGAAATCGGCGCCCACCTCCACCAGCTCCGCGCCGAAGGCGCGCATGGCGGCGTTCTTCTCGACCGAATTGCCGTGGGGGACGAAGATCTTGGCGCGCAGCCCTGCCGCGCGGGCCGCGCGCGCCTGGCTCTGTCCGTGGTTGCCGCGGGTCGCGGTGACGATGCCGCGCGCCTCGGGATGGGTGCGGCGGAGCCAGTCGATGAAGGTGATGCCGCCGCGGATCTTGAAGGCGCCGGTGGGCGTGTGGTTCTCGTGCTTGACCCAGACCGTGGCGCCGAGCCGGTTCGACAGGGTCGGCCAGGCATATTGCGGCGTGGGCGGCATCTGGCTGTGCACGAGCGCGGTGGCGTTCTCAAGGGCGACGCGGTCGAAAACGGGTTTGGCCATTCTGCCTCCTTCTTTGGGACGCCGGGGCGGCACGGGGGCGGGCCCCTAGCCCCTGAGCGCGATCATCAGGTCCATCACGTTGGTGCCGGTCGGACCGGTGGTGAACAGGCAGCGCTGCGCGGCGAGCCAGCGGCCCGCATCGGCGCGGGCGAGCGCCTCGGCCCCGCCGGTGGCGCGTGCCCAGCTGGCGCCGTCGACGATCCCGCCGGCGGCCTGCGTCGGCCCGTCGGTGCCGTCGGTGCCCGCCACCAGCAGCGTCAGCCCGGCCTCGCCCGCGATCTGGCGCGCCAGCGCCAGTGCCAGCGCCTGGTTGCGCCCGCCGCGGCCGGGGTCCGGGGGCAGGGTCACGGTGGGTTCCCCGCCGAGGATGGCCACGCCCGGCGGCAGCGCCCGCAGTCGCGGGCCCAGCGCGCGGGCGAGGAGTTCCACCTCGCCGTAGAGATCCTCGGCATTGACATGAACCGCGAGCCCGGCCGCGCGGGCCGCCGCCGCGGCCGCGTCGCGCGCGATGGCGTTGGAGGCGACGATGCGGGTCTCGCAGGTGCCCCCCGCCGCGGCGGGGCATTGCCCGATCCCCGACCCGATCACCGCGATGTCGTCGCCCGACACGTCCGAGATGGCGAGCACGGTCGCCCCTGCGCCGCCGAAAGCCGCCAGGAGCCCGCCGCCCTTGATCCGCGACAAGGCGCGCCGGCGGGCGTTGATGGCGTGGATGTCCTGCCCGCCGGCCAGAAGGCGGGCGTTTTCTGCCGCGAGATCGTCGAGCGACACGCCTTCGGCCGGGCATTCCGCCAGCGCGGAGGCGCCGCCCGAGACCAGGAGAAGCAGCGTCTCGTCCGCGGACATCGCCGCGACCGCATCGTAAAGCGCACGGCCGGCCGCGAGGCTCGCGGCGTCGGGCACGGGGTGGGCGGCTTCGAGGACGGTCAGCCCTGGCGGCGCGCCGGTACCGTGGCCGTACTTGGTGACCGCGAGGGCCGGCACCGCGGCGTAGCGGGCCAGCGCCGCGCGGGCCATGGGCACGGCGGCCTTGCCGACGGCGAGGATCCGGTCGGGCCGCGGCGGCGCGTCGGAGGCCAGCGCCGCGGCCACGGCGGTATCGCCGCGCACGGCGTCCACCCCGGCCTGCCAGATCCGGCGCAGGGTGTTTTCTGCGGAGAGCGCGCTCATGGCGCGCATTTGGACAGAAACGGCGCCGGAGGCCAAGCCCCCGGCGCCGCCGATCTTTCAGGCCGTCGCCGCGCTTACTGCGCCATGACCTCGGCGGTCGGGCGCGGGGTGGCGGCGGTTTCGGCCGGCAGGATCGGCACCGTCACGTCCGGCGCGCGGCCGGTGAGGCTGTCGAGGAAGGCCACCAGCTTGTCGGCCTCGTCGTCGGTGATCGCCGCGCCGAGCTGCGACTCGGCCATGATCTGCACCGCGACCTTCAGGTCCCAGACCTTGCCGGAATGGAAATAGGGCGCGGTCAGCGCCACGTTCCGCAGCGGCGAGGCGCGGAAGACATACTCGTCGTCCACGGTGTCGGTCACGGCGAAGCGGCCCTTGTCGTCGGGCGGCAGAACCTCGGCGCCGGGCTTCTCGATCAGGCCGAAGGGATAGTAGCCCTCGCCGCCGAGGTTGACGCCGCTGTGACAGGCCACGCAGCCCTTGTCCATGAAGAGCTGGAGCCCGTCCTTCTGCATGGCGTTCAGCGCCATGTCATCGCCGTTGAGATAGGCGTCGAAGGGCGCCGGGGTGATCAGCGTGGCCTCGAAGGCCTCGATCGCGCGCGCCATGTTGTCGAAGGTGACCGGCGCCTCTTCCTCGGCGAAGGCGGCCTCGAACCAGTCGACGTAGTCGGGCATCGAGTTCAGCGTGACGACGACGTTCTCGGGCGTGTTGGCCATCTCGACGCCGGCCTGGATCGGCCCCTTGGCCTGGGCCTTGAGGTCCTCGGCGCGCCCGTCCCAGAACTGGGCCTCGTTCAGCACCGCGTTCAGCACGGTGGGCGAGTTGCGCGGACCTTTCTGCCAGCCGTGGCCGATCGAGGTTTCCTGGTTGTCGTCACCGCCGGTGGCGAGGTTGTGGCAGGAATAGCAGCTGAACACGCCCGAGGCCGAGAGCCGCGGGTCGAAGAACAGCGCCTTGCCGAGCTCGATCTTTTCTTCCGTCACGCGGTTGTCGGCGATCTGCGGGATGGTGGAGGGCAGCGGCTCGAAATAGTCCAGCGCGTCGTCGCGCAGGGCCTCGGCCGAGGCCGCCCCGGCCAGGCAGGTGGTCACCAGGAAGGCAGGGAGGATATGTCTCATGAGGGTCTCCGGACTCGGTTACGCGTTTCCCGGTTCCGAGCATGCCGTCTGCCCCCGCGGCGGCCTTGATCCAGCGCAAATTCGGGCCGGAAAATTCACCAATTTTAGTATCTTAAGGATAGGTAGGGTTAACCTTACCTTTACTCCTGGAAGACATAGGTGCCCGGCGCGTCGCAGAGCGGCGCGAGGCCCGCATCGGGCGCGCCCATGGGCGGCGGCGCGGCCCGCCGGCCCGACCGGCGCTTGAGCCAGCGGGACCATTCCTGCCACCACGAACCGTCCTTGATGGCGGCGCTGGCGAACCAGCTGTCGGGATCGACATAGGGCGCGTGATCGGCCATCGTGCAGACGCGGTAGCGCCGCCGGGGATGGCCGGGTTCGGACAGGATGCCGCCGTTATGGCCGCCGCTGGTCAGGGTGAAGGTCACCTCGGTGTCGGTCAGGTGAGCGATCTTGTAGGCCGAGCGCCAGGGTGCCACGTGATCCTTCTCGGTGCCGACGGCGAAGATCGGCCGGCGGATATCGGTGACCGAGACCGGCCGGCCGTCCACCTCGTAGCGGCCCTCCGCGAGATCGTTGTCCAGAAAGAGCCGGCGCAGGTATTCCGCGTGCATGCGGTAGGGCATGCGTGTCGCGTCGGCGTTCCAGGCCATGAGGTCGCTGGGGCTGGTGCGCTCGCCCATCATGTATTCCTTGAGAATCCGCGACCAGATCAGGTCGTTCGACCTGAGCAGCTGAAAGGTGCCGGCCATCTGCGCGGGGTCGAGCCCGCCCTGGTCCCACATCATGTCCTCGAGGAAGGCCAGCTGGCTCGGCCCGATGAAGAGCGTCAGTTCGCCCGCCTCGGTGAAATCGACCTGCGCGGCCAGCAGGCTCAGGCTGGCCAGCCGGTCGTCGCCGTCCCGCGCCATCGCCGCCGCCGCGATCGACAGGAGCGTACCCCCCAGGCAGTAGCCCGTGGCGTGGATCCTGCGGCCCGGCTGCACCTGTCCGATGGCGTCGAGCGCGGCCATCACGCCCTCTGCGCGGTAGTCTTCCATGCCGAGATCGGCGTCCTCGGGGCCCGGATTGCACCACGATATCGCGTAGACGGTGAAGCCCTGTCCGGTCAGGTAGCGGATCATCGAGTTGTGCGGCGACAAATCCAAGATGTAGTATTTCATGATCCAGGCCGGCACGATCAGCACCGGCTCGGGATGCACCGTCTTCGTCTCGGGGGCGTACTGGATCAGCTCGATCAGGGCGTTGCGGTAGATCACCTTGCCCGGCGTGACGGCGAGGTTCTCGCCCACGGCATATTCGCCGGTGCCGTCAGGGCGTTCGCCGGCGGCGATGCGGGTGGCGTCTTCGGCCAGGTGCCCGGCGCCGCGGACCAGGTTCGCGCCCATTTCCTCGACCGTGCGGCGCTGCACCTCGGGGTTGGTCCAGAAGAAATTCGAAGGTGACATGGTATCGAGCAGCTGGCGCGCCGCGAAAGAGGCGACCCGGTCATGCTGGTCGCTCATGCCGCGAATGCCGGTCGTGGCCTCCTGCCACCAGTCCTGCTGGGCGAGGAAACCGCGATAGAGCAGGTTATAGGGCCAGCGCTGCCAGGCCGGGTCGCGGAAGCGCTTGTCGCCCGGATCTTCCGGCTGCCCGGCGATGTCGCGCCCGAGATCGTTCATCAAGGTAAGCCAGCGCGCACCGGCGCTGTCTGCGAGCTGCGCGCATTTCCCCGGCGAGAAGCCGAGATGCAGCGCCCAGTCCAGGTAGACCTGGCTGAGCGCCACCGGCGAGAGTCCCCCCGTCATGCGCGCGACGGCCGCGTGCATCCGCCGGTCGAAGCGACTGGCCAGCGCGTCGAGGCCGGCCGGGGTCTCGGCACTGGCGGGGCGGGGGCTGGTCTCGCGCATGGGGCAGTCCTTTCGGTCGGTCACGTCTGGCCGCGTGATGCCATCGCCCGGGTAACGGGAAAATGACAGACCCGGCCCGCCGGCCGCGGCGAACTGCCTCAATCCCCGGATGCGGAGATGCCCTCAGCGGCCGCTGGCGATCCGGTCGGTCACCTCGTCGATAGAGCCGCGCGCCAGGCCGATATCCTCCAGTTCATGGGCCGAGAGGCGGTAGAGCTGGTTGCGGGTCTGCAGGCGGTCGCGGTAGCGGCGCAGCAGTTTCAGGGCGGAGATCATGGCGGCGGTCCTTTCGTGTCCCGGTTTTGAATGCCTTGAAAAAGATAGGCACAGGGATCACGCTATGCTATCGAGATCGGCTCGAAATATATTGAGAAAAACTAAAAGATGACCGCACTTCGCGACCTGCCTCTCTCGGCGCTCCGGGCCTTTGCCGCGGTGGCGCGGGCCGGCAGCCTCAGCGGTGCGGCCGAGCGGCTGGGCGTGACCCCCGGGGCGGTCAGCCACCAGATCCGTCATCTCGAGGACAGGCTGGGGGTCAAGCTCGTGACCCGGGCCGGGAACGGTGTCCAGGTCACCCGCGCGGCCGAGCGCGCCCTGCCGGATATCGACCGGGGCTTCGAGGCGCTGCGCCAGGGCATGCAGCGCCTGCGCACCGAGAGCCTGCACCAGAGTTTCACCGTCGCGGCGGATCCGTCCTTCGCGGCGCTCTGGCTTGCGCCGCGGCTGCCCGCGCTGCGCGCCGCGGTCGAGGGGCTCGAGGTGCGGATCGTCGCGCCGGTGCCGCTGGGCGCGATGCTGGACGAGGCGGTGGATCTCTCGATCAGCTACAGCGCCGACATCCCGGCCGGGCTCGAGACGGTGGCGTTTCCGCCCGAGCGGATTGTCCCGGCCTGTGCGCCGGACCTGCTGGAGGGGATCGCGAACACCCGGGCGCCGGGGGTGATGCGGCGGCTGCCGCTGCTGCATATCGACCCCTCGATGGGTGACAACGTCTATCCCGGCTGGCGCGACTGGTTCGCCGCCGCCGGGTTCCCGGCGGCAGAGGCGGATCGCGGCGTGCATTTCGGCCTCGGCCTCGTCGCGGCGCAGGCCGCGATCACCGGGCAGGGCGTGCTGCTGGCCAGCGAGGCCGTGCTGGAAAGCCATCTCGGCGCCGGCGCCCTGGTCGAGATCGCCGGGGACGGGCCGCGGCTCTCGTTCCAGCGCCGGCTGGTCTGGCCGGGCCGCGGCCCGCGCGCCGCCCAGAGCGCGGCGGTGGCCGATCTGCTGGCGCATGCCGCCGGGCGCTGAGCCCGGGCTTCAGCCGGCTTCGTGGGCGTCGCGGCTGTCAGCGGGGGCTTCGGCGCGGTCGGTCATCCCGTAATCCCGGATGACCTCGGCCACGCGCAGCCGGTAGTCGGCGAAGACGCCGTCCCGGCCCGCCGCCTGGGCCTCGCGGTGGAACTGGGTGTTGCGCCAGGCGGCGACCGCGGCCTCGTCGCGGAAGAAGGAGACCGACAGCATCTTGCCCCCGGTCGTGAGGCTGGCGAAGCGTTCGACCGAGATGAAGCCGTCGATCTGCTCCAGGTGCGGGCGAAGCGTGGCGGCGATATCGAGATAGGCCTCCTTGCGGCCGGCGGCGGGCGTGACCTCGAAGATGACGGCGATCATGGTTTCTCCCTTTTCGCGGGCGATCCTGCGCCGGGCCGTGCGGGGGTGCAAGCGGTGTCGGCTTCCCCCGCGGGGGCGCGCGGTGTAACCCTGTTGCGCGAGGGGGGCGCGATGGCACGCGGCACGAAAAACATCCTGTTCATAATGTTCGACCAGCTGCGCTGGGATTACCTGTCCTGCGCGGGCCACCCGCATCTGGAGACGCCGAATATCGACCGGCTGGCCGCGCGCGGCGTCCGCTTCACCCGGGCCTACGCGCAGTCGACCATTTGCGGATCGTCGCGCATGTCCTTCTATACCGGGCGCTACGTCCATTCCCATGGCGCCAGCTGGAACGGCATCCCGCTCAAGGTGGGCGAGATGACGCTGGGCGATCACCTGCGGGCGGCTGGCATGGACTGCTGGCTGGTCGGCAAGACCCACATGCGCGCCGATGCCGAGGGCATGGCACGGCTGGGGCTCGCGCCCGACTCGATCATCGGCGCGCGGGTTGCCGAATGCGGCTTCGACGTCTTCGAGCGCGACGACGGCATGCGGCCCGAGGGGCCGGACGGCTTCTACGACCCGGGCGGTGCGGCGGCCTATAACGACTGGCTGCGCGCGCGCGGCTACGACGCCGACAACCCCTGGCACGATTTCGCGAATTCGGGCCGCGACGCCGCGGGCAACCTGCTCTCGGGCTGGTTCCTGAAGAACTCCGCGCAGGCAGCCAATATTCGCGAGCAAGACAGCGAGACGCCCTACATGACGCGCCGGGCGATGGACTTCGTCTCGCAGGCCGCGGCGCCCTGGCTCTGTCACCTGTCCTACATCAAGCCGCACTGGCCCTACGTGGTGCCCGAGCCCTATGCCTCGATGTACGGGCCCGCGCATATCCTGCCGCCCGTCCGCACCGAGGCCGAGCGCGCCGCGCCCCATCCGGTGCTCGACGCCTTCATGACGAGCCCGCTGGGGCAGGCCTTCTCGCGCGAGGAGACCCGCGCGGCGGTGATCCCGGCCTATATGGGGCTGGTCAAGCAGTGCGACGACCAGATCGGCGTGGTGCTGGACTGGCTCGAAGAGACCGGCCGCATGGAAGAGACCATGATCGTGCTGACCTCCGATCACGGCGATTACCTCGGCGATCACTGGATGGGCGAGAAGATGTTCTTCCACGATGCCAGCGTGAAGATCCCGCTGATCGTCTACGATCCCGCGCCCGCGGCCGACGCGACCCGCGGAACGGCCTGCGAGCGGCTGGTCGAGGCGATCGACCTCGTGCCGACCTTCATCGAGGCCGCGGGCGGCACCGTGCCCGGCCACATCGTCGAGGGCCGGTCGCTGATGCCGCTGCTGCACGGCGCGGACCCCGCGGAGTGGCGCGATTTCGTGATCTCGGAATATGATTTCTCGGCCACGCCGATGGCCGAGAAGCTGGGCGTCGACGCCCGCGAGGCGGTCATGTTCATGGTCGCGGATACCCGCTGGAAGCTGATCCATTGCGAGGGCGGTTTCCGGCCGGTGCTGTTCGACCTCGAACACGACCCCGACGAACTGACCGATCTCGGCGACAGTCCCGACCACGCCGCGGTGATCGCCGCGATGTATGACAAGCTCTTCCGCTGGACCCGGCGCGTCGCCCAGAGGACGACCCGCAGCGACGCGCAGCTGCGCGAGATGCGGGGCAAGTCGCGGCGCCGTGGCGTGCTGCTCGGCATCTACGACGAGAACGACGTCCCGCTCGAGCTGACGGTGAAATACCGCGGGCGCAAGGTGCCCGACATGAAGGACTGACGCCGCCGCGCCGGCCCGCGCCGTGCGCTAGCAGGCGTCGCGCGCGGCCTGCGCGAAGGCCCGCGCCTCCGCCGGGGCCTGTCCCAGCTGGGCCGCCGGGTCGAAGACCCCGGCCAGGTCGGCCTCCGGCCAGCGCGCGCGGGCGAGATCGGCCAGCGGCGTGCCCGCCGCCAGCGCCTGCTGGCAGAGCGCCTTGACGGCCGCCTGTGCGTCGGGGCGCGGCATGTGGTGCGCCAGCGCGAAGCTCAGCGCCTCGGCATGGATCAGGCCCAGCCCGTCGCCGTCGAGATTGGCCGCCATGCGCGCCGGATCGGGCGCGATGGTTTCGGCCAGCTCGCCCGCCACGGCCAGTCCGCGCGCCGTCGCCATCACCAGTTGCGGCAGGGTCAGCCATTCCACCATCCAGGCCACGCCGTCGCGTTGCTGGCGATGGGCCATGGCGCCCGAGATCGCGGCCTGTTGCGCGGCCGCGAACCGCCCCAGCGCCACCAGCAGCGAGGGCTGCACGGGGTTCTGTTTCTGCGGCATGGTCGACGACCCGCCGCCCGCGCCGAGCCGGACCTCGCCCGTGTCGGACTGGGTCAGCAGCACGAGATCCTCGCCCATCTTCGCAAGGCTGCCCGCCACGAGCGCGCACCAGTTGGCGAATTCCGCGATGCCGTCGCGGGTGCCGTGCCAGGCGCCGTCCGCGCGGTCGAGCCCCAGGGCCTCTGCCAGCCCGTCGGCCACCCCGGGCCCCTTGTCCCCCATCGCGGACAGCGTGCCGGACGCCCCGGCGAGGCTGACCCGCAGGAGCCGCGGACGCAGCTCTGCCAGCCGCGCGCGATGGGTCAGCAGGGGCCGGCCCCAGGCCGCGCAGACGGCGCCGAAGCTGGTCGGCGTGGCCGTCTGCGCCCAGGTGCGCGCGGCCATCGGCGTCTCGGCATGGTTCGCGGCCAGCCGGCCGAGCGCGGCCGCGGTCGTGGCCAGCCGCTTGTCCAGCAGGGTCACCACCTGCCGCAGGCGCAGCACCAGCGCGGTGTCGATGATGTCCTGGCTGGTCGCGCCCCAGTGGACGTATTGCGCGTGTTCGGGGGCCTGCATCGCCGCGCGGAAGGCCTTGACCAGTGCCGGGACCATGACCGCGCTCTGGCCGGTTTCGGCGGCGAGCCCGCCCGGGTCGAGCTGGATCTCGAGGCTGGCGCGGTGGATCGCCTGGGCGCTCGTTTCGGGGATCAGCCCAAGACCGCCCTGAACCTTGGCCAGCGCCCCCTCGACGATCAGCATCGCGCGCAGCTCGGCGCTGTCGGCAAAGAGCTGGCCTGCCTCGGCGTCATGGAAGAGGCCGCGGAAGACCCGGCTTTCGAAGGGCGAGACGGCCATGGCTCAGCCGGCTTTCAACGGCAGGCCGAGGATCTCGCGCGCCTGCTGCCAGCTGGCGACGGGGCGCGCGTGTTTCTCGCAGATCTCGGCCGTGCGCCGGACGAGCGCGGCGTTGGACGGCGCCAGCGTGTCGCGGTCCCAGCGGATGTTGTCCTCGAGCCCCGTGCGGGTGTGCCCGCCCGCGGCGATGGACCACGCGTTGAGCGTGACCTGGTCCTTGCCGACGCCCGCACCGCACCAGGTCGCATCGGGGGCGAGACGCCTGACCGTCTCGACGTAGAAATCGAACACCGCCCGGTCCACCGGTATGGCGTTCTTGACGCCCATCACGAACTGGATGTGGAGCGGCCCCCTGAGCCGGCCGTCCTGCTGCATCTTCACCGCCTGGAAGATGTGCGACAGGTCGAAGGCCTCGATCTCGGGCTTCACGTCGTATTTCAGCATCTCCGCGGCGAGCCAGTCCACGAGGTCGGGCGGGTTCTCGTAGACGCGGGTGGGGAAATTGTTGGACCCCACCGACAGGGAGGCCATGTCCGGGGCCAGGGGCAGCATGCCGCCGCGCGCGCTGCCGGCCCCCGACCGGCCGCCGGTCGAAAGCTGGACGATCATGCCGGGGCAGTGCTTCTCGATGCCCTCCTTCAGCCGCGCGAAGCGCTCGGGGTCGGAGGTCGGCGTGCCGTCGTCGAGCCGGACATGGCAATGCGCGATGCTGGCGCCCGCCTCGAAGGATTCATGGGTCGACTCGATCTGTTCGCTGACCGTGATCGGGACGGCGGGATTGTTTTCCTTGCGCGGCACCGAGCCGGTGATCGCGACGCAGATGATACAGGGGGTGGTCATGACGTTCCGGGGCTACATGTCGAAGAAGACGGTTTCGTGGTCGCCTTGCAGGCGGATGTCGAACCTGTAGACACCATTCCCCTCGGGCTGTGCAAGCAGGCTCGGCACGCGGTTGCGATGCTCGATCCGCGCCAGCACCGGGTCCTCGGCGTTGGCGTCCGCCTCGTCGGCGAAATACATCCGGGTATGCAGCCCGGTGTTGATCCCGCGCGCGGCGATCCAGACCGTGACATGGGGGGCCTGCAGGCGCCCGTCGGGGTAGGGGACGCGCCCGGGCTTCACGGTCTCGAAGGTGAACGTCCCGGTCTCCCAGTCGCAGCCTGACCGGCCGAAGCCGGCGAAGTCCGGATCGGCCGTGCCGCGCGGCTCCTCGGGCGAGGGGTAGAGCCCGTCGGCGTCGGCCTGCCAGATTTCCACCAGCGCGTCGCGGAGCGCCGTGCCGGTGCCGTCCCAGACCGTGCCGGTGATGGTGATCCGTTCGCCCCGGGTCCGGTCGTTGACCATCCGCGCGCCGAGATCCTCGGGATAGATCCCGGTATTGCCGAGGAAATTCGGCGTGCAGCCGATATGGACGTAGGGCCCGGCCGTCTGCGAGGGCGTTTCCTTGAGAGTGTCCGGTCGCCGGGTCATCAGAGCCCCTCCTTTCGGGTCTCGAACAGCGTCTGGCGCCGGCCGCGCAGCACGATGTCGAAGCGGTAGGCCAGCGCGTCCATCGGGATCGTCGCGGTCATGTCCTGCGCCGCGATCAGCCGCTCGACCGCGGCGTCGGACGGGATCGTGCGGACAATCGGGCATTGCCAGATCAGCGGATCGCCCTCGAAATACATCTGGCTGATCAGCCGCTGCGCGAAGCCCGAGCCGAAGAGCGAGAAATGGATGTGGCTCGGCCGCCAGTCGTTGACGCCGTTGGGCCAGGGATAGGGCCCGGGCTTGACGGTGCGGAACTCGTAGCGCCCCTCGGCATCCGTGACCATGCGCCCGCAGCCGCCGAAATTCGGGTCGAGCGGCGCGAGGTAGCCGTCTTTCCTGTGGCGGTAGCGCCCGCCCGCATTGGCCTGCCAGACCTCGATCAGCGCGTTCGGCACGCCGCGGCCATGCTCGTCCGTCACGCGGCCATGGACGATGATCCGCTCGCCGATGGCGGCCTCGCCGTCGCGGGCGAAGTTCAGGATCAGGTCGTTGTCGCGCGGGCCCAGCATGTCGCGGCCGAAGACCGGGCCGGTTTCCTCGGACAGGGTCGTCGGCATCGAGATCAGCGGCCGGCCCGGCGCCCGCGTCACGCTGGTCTTGTAGCCGGGCGTATAGGCCGGCGGGTGCCAGGCCCGGTCGCGCTGGATGAAGCCGCCCTTGGTCATGTCTGTCCCCCCGTGGTATCGGCCTCCATCGCGGCGAAGGTCTCCTTGGCGATGCGGATGGCGTGGTTGGCCCTGGGCACGCCGGCATAGACCGCGACATGCAGGAGCGCTTCCATCACGTCCTCGCGGCTGGCGCCGGTGTTGGCGGTGGCGCGGATATGCATGGCCAGCTCGTCATGGCTGCCGGTCGCGGCCAGGAGCGCGATGGTCAGCATCGACCGCTCGCGCAGGCTGATCGTCTCGCGCGACCAGAGATGGCCCCAGGCGGCCTCGGTGATGAGATCCTGGAAGGGCGCGTCGAAGGCCGTCTTCGCCGCCTCGGCCCGGTCCACATGGGCGGCGCCCAGCACCCGCCGGCGGGTCGCCATGCCACGGTCGTGCCGCTCAGACATGGCCGGTCTCCTCCAGGAAGGTGGTCAGCAGCGCGGCGAAGGCTTCCGGCTTCTCGACACATGGCAGGTGCCCCGCGCCACGGATCAGTTCGAAGCGCGATCCCTTTACCAGCTCGGCGGTCTCGCGCACGAGGTCCGGCGGGGTCGAGCCGTCCTCGGTGCCCGCGATGGCCAGCGTCGGCAGGGTCAGCTGCGCGGTCGAGGCATAGAAGTCGCTGCCGCCGATCGCGGCCGAACAGCCGACATAGCCCGCGTCGGGCGTCCGCGTGAGCATGTTGCGCCAGCCGGCCAGGTCGACGGGCTGCTCGGTCCGGAACCGCCTGGAGAACCAACGCTCCATCACCGCGTCGGCCAGCACCTCTATGCCGCCCGAGTCAACTGCGGCGATCCGCTCGTGCCACATCTCGGTGGTGCCGATCTTGACGCCGGTGTTCGACAGCACCATCGCGCGCACCTGGTCGGTGCGCTTCATCGCCAGCCCCTGCGCGATCATGCCCCCGATGGACAGCCCCACGAAGAGGCAGTCCCTGACGCCGAGCGCGTCGAGCAGGTTCTCGGCGTCGCGGACCAGGGCGCCCATCGAATAGGGCGGGCGGGGGCAGCTCGTCAGCCCGTGGCCCCGCTTGTCATAGCGGATGACGCGCAGGCCTTGCGGCAGGTGCGGCAGGATCGGGTCCCAGAGCCGGAAATCGGTGCCGAGCGAGTTGGCGAAGACGACCGGCGCGCCGTCGGGGTCGCCCTCGTCGGCGTAATGGACCATGATGTCGTCCAGCTCGATCATCCGCATGGCGGCTCTCCTCAGTAGGGCAGTCCGACGTAATTCTCGGCCATCGCGGTCTGCGCGGCAACCGAGGTTTCGAGATAGGCGATCTCGGCCTCCTGCATGCGCTGGTCGAAGGTCGACTGTTCGGGGAAGCGGTGCAGCATCGTGGTCATCCACCAGCTGAAGCGTTCGCATTTCCAGACGCGGGAGAGCGCCCGCTCGGAATAGGTCTCGATCCCTGCATCCTCGCCGTCGCGGTAATGGGCGGCCAGCGCCGTGTGCAGGTAATGCACGTCGCCCACGGCCAGGTTCAGCCCCTTGGCCCCGGTGGGCGGCACGATATGCGCGGCGTCGCCGGCCAGGAACAGGCGTCCCCAGCGCATCGGCTCGGCCACGAAGGATCGCAGCGGCGCGATGGATTTCTCCACCGCCGGGCCGGTCACCAGGCGGTCGGCGGCATCGCCCGGAATGCGGCGGCGCAGCTCGTCCCAGAAGGCGTCGTCGGACCAGGCTTCGACCCGGTCCTCGAGCGGCACCTGCACGTAGTAGCGGCTGAGCCGGGCATTCCGCATCGAGCAGAGCGCGAAGCCCCGTTCGTGGTTGGCATAGATCAGCTCGTCGGAGACCGGCGGCGTCTCCGACAGGACGCCGAGCCAGCCGAAGGGATAGACGCGTTCGAATGCGCGCAGGACGCCGGGCGGGATGCAGCCGCGGCTGACACCGTGATAGCCGTCGCACCCCGCGACGAAGTCGCAGTCGATGCGATGCTCGGTCCCGTCCTTGACATAGGTGACGTGGGGCGCGTCACCGTCGAGGCCGTGCGGCATCACCCCCTCGGCTTCGTCGATGATCGTGCCGCCGGCGGCGTCGCGCGCGGCATAGAGGTCATGGGTGACCTCGGTCTGGCCGTACACCATCACGGGCTTGCCGGTGGCGGCCTTGAAACCGATCCGGAAGCCGCGGTTCTGGGCCGCGAGATAGGTGCCGTCATGGACGAAGCCCTCGCGGTCCATGCGGGCGCCGACGCCCGCGGCGCGCAGCATCTCGACCGTGCCCCATTCCAGTACGCCGGCCCGGATCCGCGAGAGAACGTGGTCGCGCGACCGGCGTTCGAGCACGATGGTCTCGATCCCGTCGCGATGCAAAAGCTGCGACAGGAGCAGGCCCGCGGGCCCGCCGCCGATGATGACGACCTGGGTACGCATCGGTTCCTCCCTCGACCGGTGGCGTGCCGAGAGGATGGGCGCAGGTGATTGGCAATGTCAACTATCCTGCCGTCCGGCCGCCATGGCCCCGGCCGCCGGACCGCCCCGGCGCGGGCGCGGCGGCGTGTTTCGGCTTGACCGGAACCGGGCTTTGCGGTCGGGTTCGGGCAAGGGCCGGGTCCGCCGGCCGACACGCTGCACAGGGGGACGTCCATGACCACTATCCGCGCCGCCGTCTGCCACGAATTCGGCGCCCCGCTTTCCATCGAGGAAGTGACGCTCGCCGCGCCCGGCGCCGACGAGGTCGAGGTCGCGGTGGAGGCCGTGGCGATCTGCCATTCCGACATCTCCTATGCCGACGGCGCCTGGGGCGGCGCGCTGCCGGCGGTCTATGGACACGAGGCCGCCGGCCGGGTCACTGCCGTCGGCGCCGGGGTCCGGCGTCTGGCCGTCGGCGACCCGGTGATCGTGACGCTGATCCGATCCTGCGGCCAGTGCCCCAGCTGTTCCGGCGGCCACCCGGTGCGCTGCGAGACGCCCGCGGCCGATGCCGGGCCGCTGACCCGTGCCGATGGCGGCCCGCTGGTGCAGGGGCTGTCCACCGCGGCTTTCGCCGAGAAGGTGGTGGTCCATCGCAGCCAGGTCGCCCCGATCCCGGACGACATGCCGATGGACGTGGCGTCGCTGCTGGCCTGCGGGGTGATCACCGGGGTCGGCGCCGTCATCAACTCGGCCGGGGTGCGGCCGGGCGAGAGCGTTGTCGTCGTCGGGGCGGGCGGCGTCGGGCTGAACGCGATCCAGGGCGCCGTGATCGCGGGTGCCCGGCAGGTGATCGCGGTCGACCTGTCGGAGGAAAAACTCGACGACGCGCGTGCCTTCGGGGCCACCCACGGCGTTCTGGCCACCGATCCGAAGCCGCATCGCAGCGTGCGCGAGATCACGGGCGGGCGCGGGGCCGATCACGTGCTGGTCACGGTCGGGGCGGCGCAGGCCTACCAGGACGCGCCGAAATTCCTGGCGCCGGGCGGCACGCTGGTCATGGTCGGGATGCCCCCATCGGGCGCCACGGTGACCTACGAGCCGGTGGTGGTCGCGGCGACCAGCCAGGTGATGCGCGGCTCGAAGATGGGCGACGTGGTGATCTCGCGCGATATTCCGTGGCTTGTCGATCTCTACAAGCAGGGGCGGCTGGAGCTGGACGCGCTGATCTCCGGGCGCTACCCGCTGGACGACATCAACGCCGCCATCGCCGATACCCGCGCCGGGCGCGCGCGGCGCAACGTCATCGTGCTGCGCTAGCGCCCCCCGGGGACCATGCCCGTGAAGGCCGCGCCGGAAGCGTCCGGCCCCGGCGGTGTCGCCCCGGGCCGGACCGGCCAATTTCGCGCTTGCCACCCGGATGGCGGCGCGGCAGCGTAGGCGCAGGCAATCGGAGGGCAGGATGCGTCTGAGCGATCTCGAGATTTTCGTCACCGCGCCGCCGCCACCCGGCTGGGGCGGGCGCTACTGGATCTTCGTCAAGCTGACCACCGATTGCGGCATCACCGGCTATGGCGAGGTCTACGCCGCTTCCGTCGGCCCCGAGGCCATGCGCGCGGTGATCGCGGATGTCTTCGCCCGGCACATGCAGGGCGAGACCCCCGAGAATATCGAGCTGATGTTCCGCCGCGCCTATTCTTCCGGGTTCACCCAGCGCCCGGACCTGACGGTGATGGGGGCGTTCTCGGGGCTCGAGATGGCCTGCTGGGACATCATCGGCAAGGCCCATGACCGGCCGGTGCATGCGCTGCTCGGCGGGCGGATGAACGCGCGCATCCGGTCCTACAGCTATATCTATCCGCTGCCGGGCCATGACATGGCCGCGTTCTGGACCAGCCCCGAACTGGCCGCCGAAAGCGCGCTGGCGATGGTCGAGCAGGGGTTCACCGCGCTCAAGTTCGACCCGGCCGGGCCCTACACGCTGCGCGGCGGGCATCAGCCCTCGATGCGTGACATCGAGACCTCGGCCGCCTTTTGCCGCGAGATCCGCCGCGCGGTGGGCGACCGGGCGGACCTGCTCTTCGGCACCCATGGCCAGTTCACCACCGACGGGGCCATCCGGCTGGGGCGGCGGCTCGAGGAATTTGACCCGCTCTGGTTCGAGGAGCCGATCCCGCCCGACAACCTGCTGGAGTTCGCCCGGGTCGCGCAGGCGGTGCGCATCCCGGTCGCCACCGGCGAACGGCTGACGACGAAGGCCGAGTTCGCCACCCTGCTGCGCACCGGCGGCGCCTCGATCCTGCAGCCGGCGCTGGGCCGGTCCGGCGGCATCCTCGAGACCAAGAAGATCGCCGGCATGGCCGAGGCCTTCAACGCGCAGATGGCGCCGCATCTCTATGCCGGGCCGGTGGAATGGGCCGCGAACCTGCAGCTGGCCGCCAATATTCCCAACCTGCTGGTGGTCGAGACGATCGGGACCGGCGGCGACTTCCACCAGCAGCTGATCGGGAACGCGATCACCTGGGAAGAGGGCTTCATCCATGCGCCGGAGGCCCCGGGACTGGGCATTGCCTTGGACGAAGAGCTCGCCCGGGCGCATCCCTACACGGGCACGGGGCTGCATCTCGAGATGCAGGAAGCCCCCTGCAACTACGCCGAGGGAAACAGCTTCATCGGGGGCGCGCCGCCGGTCGAGGCATAGCCGCGCGCCCGATCCCCCGTGACACCTCCGGGCCCCCGTGCTACAGGGCGCGCGAGCCCGTGCCGGGCAGTCCAGAGGGCCAGATCCTTGCCGAAACTCTCCGTCGTCATCCCCGCCTATAACGAGGCCGGGAACATAGGCGCCCTCGTGGCCGAGACCTTCGACGCCGTGCCGGCCGACCTGCTCGGCGAGGTGATCGTCGTCGACGATTGCTCGACCGACGCCACCGGCGCCGAGGTCGCGGCGCTGTTCGGGCAGTATCCGGGGCTGCGCTGCCTGCGCCATCTCAGCAATGCCGGGCAGAGCGCGGCGATGCGCAGCGGGATCGCCGCCGCGCGTTTCCCGGTGATCGGCACGCTGGACGGTGACGGGCAGAACCCGCCGGGCGACATCGCAGGGCTCGCCGGGCACTACGCACCCGACGGGCCGCAACTGGTCGGGGGCATCCGCGCCAAGCGGCGTGACACGGTCTCCAAGCGGCTCGCCTCGCGGGCGGCCAATGCGATCCGGCGCGCGGTGCTGCACGACGATTGCCCGGACACGGGCTGCGGGCTCAAGGTCTTCGACCGCGAGGTCTATATGCGGCTGCCCTTCTTTCACGGCCAGCACCGCTATCTGCCCGCGCTCTTCCGGGCCTATGGCTGCGTGACCGCATACCATCCCGTCGGCGACCGTCCGCGCCGCCACGGGCAATCGAAATACACGAACTGGCGCCGGGGCGTGATGGGAGCCTATGATCTGATCGGGGTCTCGTGGCTCGTCCGCCGGACCCGCTTCGCCGCAACGGAAGAACTTGGCCGAGAATGATCGACAGCATCCGCAACTTCCTCACCGACACGCCGACCCTGGAACTCGCCTGGCTTGGCATCGGCTTCCTGGCGCAGGCGATGTTCTCCGCGCGGTTCCTCGTCCAGTGGATCGCCAGCGAGCGGGCCCGGCGGTCCATCGTGCCGGAACTGTTCTGGTACTTCTCCTTCGCGGGGGGCGCGCTGCTCTTCATGTACGCGATCTACCGCAAGGACCCGGTCTTCATCCTCGGACAGGGATTCGGGCTGCTGGTCTACTCGCGCAACATCTATTTCCTCTGGCGCTACGGGTCGAGCGACCCCGCGCCGCCGGCGCCGCGCTCCGACGACTGAGGCTCAGGCCTCTTCCAGCCGGTCGGTGGCCGGGGCGGGCGCCGGGGCCAGCGCATCGAGCCGGGCCTTGAGATCGGCGTCGAGCGTGAGCCCCATGGCGGCCAGGGACGGGTCCAGCTGCGCGACGCTGCGCGCGCCGACGATCGGGCCCGTCACGGCCGGGTGCGCGGCCACCCAGGCCACCGCCAGCGTCGCCGGGTCGTGCCCCGTTTCCCCGGCCAGCCGGACGAGGCCCGCGGCCGCCTCGTGCATCCAGTCGGGCGCGTAGCGCGCCGCGTAGCGGTCGTCCTCGGTCAGCCGGCCGCTGCCGCCGGCCGCGTATTTCCCGCTCAGCAGCCCGCCGCCCAGCGGCGAATAGGGCTGCACGGCGATGCCTTCCGTGGCGGCCATCGGCAGGATCTCCACCTCGGCCTGGCGTTTGACCAGGTTGTACATCGGCTGGATCACGTCGATCCCGGTGCCGAAGCTCCGGGCGACGGCCTGTGCCTTCATCACCTGCCAGGCGGCGTAGTTCGAGACGCCGACATGGCGTACCAGGCCGCGGTCCTGCAGCCCGGCCAGGGTCTCGAAGGTTTCCTCGAGCGGCGTGTCGCCGTCCCAGCGGTGCAGGTAGAGCAGGTCGACGCTGTCCATGCCGAGCCGCGTGCGACTCTCGTCGAAGGTGCGCAGGATGTTGTCGCGCGCGGCCCCACCCTTGTAGCCGGCCTTGGTCGCGATGAAGAGCCGGTCGCGCTCGGGTGCCGCGAAACGCCCGAGCAGCGTCTCCGAGGCGCCGTCGGTGTAGACATGCGCCGTGTCGAAATGGGTGATCCCGGCGGCGCGGCTGGCCTCGAACAGGGCTTGTGACGCGGCCGCGTCGGCGCGGCCGCCGAACTGCATCGTGCCGAAGACGAAGCGGCTGGCCGGCTGGTCGTCGGCGGTGATGAGCGGGGCGTTGGGCATGGCAGGCTCCTCAAGGAAAAGGCCCGCGCCGGGGCGCGGGCCTTGCAGGGTATCGAACTGCCGCGGGGCGGCAAGGGCTCACTTGGGCAGGTCGCCGGTGATGCCCTCGACGTAGAAGTCCATGCCCAGCAGCGTGCCGTCGTCGGCGGTCTCGCCCTCGGCCAGCCAGACGCTGCCGTCCTGCTTGTTGATCGGGCCGGTGAAGGGGTGGTACGCGCCACTCGCGATGCTCTCCTTCAGCGCCAGCGCCTCCTCGCGGACCTCGGCCGGAACGGCGTCGGTGATCTCGCCGATTTCCACCATGCCCTCGTCGATGCCGTGCCAGACGTCCTGGCTTTCCCAGGTGCCGTCGATCACGGCCTGCACCCGGTCGATATAGTAGGGCGCCCAGTTGTCGATGATCGACGAGACGCGCGGCTCGGGCTTGTACTCGGCCATGTCAGAGGCCTGGCCGAAGCCGATCACGCCGCCCGCTTTCTCGGCCGCGGCCAGCGGCGCGGTGGAGTCGGTGTGCTGCATGATCACGTCGGCGCCCTGCTCGATCAGCGCCTGCGCGGCGTCGGCCTCTTTCGCCGGGTCGAACCAGGTGTAGGCCCAGACGATCGAGAACTCGACCTCGGGGTTGGCCTTGCGGGCATGCAGGAAGGACGCGTTGATGCCGCGCACGACCTCGGGGATCGGGAAGGACCCGATATATCCGATCTTGTTGGTCTCGGTCAGCTTGCCGGCGATGTGTCCCTGGATGGCGCGGCCCTCGTAGAAACGCGCCGAGTAGGTCGAGACGTTGTCGGCCCGCTTGTAGCCGGTGGCGTGCTCGAACTTCACGTCCGGGAACTTCTTGGCCACGTTGACGGTCGGGTCCATGTAGCCGAACGAGGTGGTGAAGATCAGGTCGGCCCCCGACAGCGCCATCTGCGTCAGCACGCGCTCGGCATCCGCGCCTTCCGGCACGCTTTCCTGGTAGACGGTCTCGACCGCGTCGCCGAAATGCTCCTCGACGGCGAGCCGGCCCTTGTTGTGCTCGTAGGTCCACCCGCCGTCGCCGATCGGCCCGACATAGACGAAGCCCACCTTGACCGGGTCCTGCGCGGCGGCGGCGCCGGCCAGTCCCAGCGACAGCGCGGCGGCCGTCAGTAGTTTATGCATCGGTTTCATTTCATCTCCCTCGTTGGTTTCGGACGCGGTGCGCCCGGGTTGGCAGCCTGCGCCCCGGCGGTCAGCTCGAGGCATGAAAGGATCGGCCGAGCGAGGCGGGCGCGTTGAGCGCCGCGCGGCTGCGGTCGGCCGACATGATCACAAGGACCAGAATGGTTATCAGATACGGGGCCATCGACAAGTATTCCACCGGGATCGCGATGCCGGCGGCCTGCAGATTCAGCTGCAGCACGGCCACCCCGCCGAAAAGATAGGCGCCCAGCAGAACCCGCGGCGCTTTCCAGCTGGCGAAGACCACGATGGCCAGCGCGATCCAGCCCGCGCCCGAGGTCATGCCGTCGGTCCACTGGGGCACCCGCACCAGCGAGATATAGGCCCCGCCCAGGCCGGCGCAGGCCCCGCCGAAGAGGATCGCGAGGATGCGGATGCGCACCACCTTGTAGCCCAGCGCATGGGCGGCGTCGTGGCTCTCGCCCACGGCGCGCAGGACGAGCCCGGCGCGCGTGTAGCGCAGGAAGGCCCAGACCGCGGCGACCAGCAAAAGCGAGGCATAGACCACCCAGTCATGCTGGAAGAGGATGCGCCCGACCACCGGCAGGTCGGCCAGCACAGGGATCTCGATCCGGGCCGTCGGCGGCGGCTTGATGCCGGTGTAGCCCTGGCCCATCAGCGACGAGAGGCCGAGCCCGAACAGCGTCAGCGCAAGCCCCGTCGCCACCTGGTTCGACAGGAAGACCTGCGTCAGCACCCCGAAGACCAGCGACAGCGCCGCGCCGCCCGCGAAGGCCGCCAGAAAGCCCAGCAGCGGCGAGCCGGTCTCGACCGCGGTCGCGAAGCCGCAGATCGCGCCGGTGATCATCATGCCCTCGACGCCCAGGTTCAGCACGCCGGCCTTCTCGACCACCAGTTCGCCGATGGCGGCCAGCAGGATCGGCGTGGCGGCCACCATCAGGCTCGCCACGAGCACCAGCGGATTGATCGCGGAGAGATCCATCAGGCCACCTCGCTCGTGACGCGTCGGACGCGGTAGTTGGAAAAGACGTCGAAGCCCAGCAGGAAGAACAGCAGCATGCCCTGGAAGGCCTGGATCGCGGCGGCGGGCAGGCCCAGCATGAACTGCGCCAGCTCCCCGCCGATATAGGTCAGCGCCATCAGCAGCCCGGCCAGCAGGATGCCCACCGGGTGCAGCCGCCCGAGGAAGGCGACGATGATCGCCGTGAAGCCATAGCCCACGTTGAAATCGATCGAGATCTGCCCGGCGGGGCCGGCGACCTCGAACAGCCCGGCGAGCCCGGCGAGCGCGCCCGAGGTGCCGAGGCAGAAGGCGACCAGGAGGGGCGGGCTGACCCCGGCGAAGCGCGCCGCGCGCGGCGATTGCCCGGCGAGCCGGATATGGAAGCCCAGGATGTGGCGGTTGAGCAGCACATAGGCGGCGATCACCGCGAGAAAGGCGGTCATGACGCCCCAGTGCATGCCCGTTCCGGCGATGATCTCGGTATTGGCCGCCGCCGGGTATTCCTGCAGGTTCCGCGAGCCCGGGAAGCCGTGGCCCTCGGGGTTGCGCAGCAGCCCGAGCGACATCGAGGCCAGGAACTGCTCGGCCACGTAGACGAGCATCAGCGAGACGAGGATCTCGTTGGTTCCGAAGCGGATCTTGAGCAGCGCCGGGATCATGCCCCAGGCCCAGCCGCCCAGCGCGCCGGCCAGCACCATCAGCGGAAACACGATCCAGGAGTCGAGCGGGTAGAAGGCCAGCGCCACACCGGCGCCGCAGATCGCCCCGGCGATGTACTGCCCCTCGGCCCCGATGTTCCAGATCCCGGCGCGGAACCCGAGGCTTAGTCCGAGCGCGATGAGGATCAGCGGCCCGGCCTTCACCAGCAGCTGCGGGCGCGCGAAGTCGGCGAACTGCGCGTTGAAGAGCGGATCCCAGAAGATCGTGCGGATCGACTCCAGCGGATCCTTGCCCAGCATGGCGAAGAGAACGCCGCCCGCGATCATGGTCGTCAGCACCGCCAGCACCGGCGTCACCGCGGTCCAGAACCGCGAGGGCTCGGGCCGTTTTTCCAGCCGGATCATGCGCCGGGCCTCCGTCTTGCCGCGTCAGATCGCATCGGCCACCTCCATGTCGTGGGCGCCGCCCATCATCAGGCCGATTTCCTCGATGCTCAGGCCGCGCGCCGGGCGCGGCGCCGAGAGCCGGCCCTCGTTCAGCGCCGCGAACTGGTCGGAAATCTCCATCAGCTCGTCGAGATCCTGGCTGATGCAGATCACCGCCGTGCCCGTCGAGGCCAGGTCCAGCAGCGCCTGCCGGATCGCCGCGGCCGCCGAGGCATCGACGCCCCAGGTGGGCTGGTTGACCACCAGGACCTCGGGGCGCTGGAGCACCTCGCGCCCGATGACGAATTTCTGCAGGTTGCCACCCGACAGGGAGCGCGCCGCATGCCCGACGCCGGGCGTGCGCACGTCGAAGCGTTCGACGATGCGGCGGGCAAAACCCTGTGCCGCGCCCCAGCGCAGGAAGCCGCGGGCGGCCAGATCCTCGCGGATGACGCCGGTCAGGATCGCGTTCTCGGTCAGGCTCATGTCCGGGGCGGCGGCATGGCCCAGCCGTTCCTCTGGCGCGCAGAGCAGCCCGAGCCGGCGGCGGGCATTCGGGCCGAGCTGGCCCACATCCGCGCCCTTCAGCCGGATCGCGTCCGGCTCCACCCGCGACTCGCCCGAGAGCGCGGCCAGCAGCTCGTCCTGGCCGTTGCCGGCGACGCCGCCGATGCCCAGCACCTCGCCCGCGCGGACACGAAAATGCACGTTCTTGAGCGTGGTGCCGAAAGGATTGGCCGATTTCATCGACAGCCCGCTGACGTCGAGAACGACCTCGCCGGGCGCGGCCGACTCGCGCTCGGGCGGTGTCAGCTTGGTGCCGACCATCATCTCCGCCAGCTCCGCCGCGCTTTTCTCGCGCGGGTCACAGGTGGCGACCACCTTGCCCAGCCGCAGGATCGTCGCGTGGTCGCAGAGCGCGCGGATCTCCTCGAGCTTGTGACTGATATAGAGGATCGCCGTGCCTTCGGCCGCCAGCTTGCGCAGCGTCTCGAACAGGATCTCCACCTCCTGCGGCGTCAGCACGCTGGTCGGCTCGTCCATGATCAGCAGCTTGGGATCCTGCAACAGGCAGCGGATGATCTCGACCCGCTGGCGCTCGCCGGCCGACAGCTCGCCGACCAGCCGGTCGGGGTCGAGCGGAAGGCCGTAGGCCTCGCTCACCTCGCGGATGCGGCGCGCCAGCTGGCGCTGGGGCGGCGGGTTCTCCATCCCCAGCGCGATGTTCTCGGCCACGTCGAGCGCGTCGAAAAGCGAGAAATGCTGGAACACCATCGCCACGCCCGCGGCCCGCGCCGCGCGCGGCTCGGACGGCGTGTAGGGGGTGTCCCGCAGGCGCATCCGGCCGGCATCGGGACGCACCAGACCGTAGATCATCTTGACCAGGGTCGACTTGCCCGCGCCGTTCTCGCCCAGAAGCGCGTGAACCTCGCCCGGGGCGATGGCGAAGGAGACGTCGTCATTGGCGACGACACCGGGATAGGCCTTGGTCAGACCCTCGACGGTCAGCAGCGCGGTCACGACATGGCCTCCCTGGCACGGTCCTCGGCACTCTCCTGTCTCAGTAGCCCCGCCGCCACCCCGACCGCAATGGCCTGCGGGTGTTTTCCGAGCGCCGGGTCGCCGATCGGGCAGGCAATGCGGTCGATCCGGGCATCCGGGTGGCCCAGCTGCCGAAGGCGTGAGCGGAAACGGGCCCATTTGCTGGCCGACCCGATCAGCCCGGCACTGGCGAAGCCATGCCCGAGCAACCTGTGGCAGAGCTCGAGATCGAGGGCGTGGGAATAGGTGAGCACGAGATGCGCGGCCGCGGCCGGCGCATGCGCCACCAGCCCGGCCGGGTGCGCGGCGACCAGCCGGGTGACGCCGGCCGGGATCTCGGGCGGGAACCGGTCCTCGGCCGTGTCGATCCAGGTGATGGCGAAGCCGGGCAGGGGCGCCAGCGTCGCGACGAGGGCGCGACCCACATGTCCCGCCCCCCAGATCCAGAGCGGCCGTGCGGGCGCGGTCAGCGGTTCGACGAGCCAGCCGGAGACCAGCTGCGGTTCGGGCAGGACGCCCGCCGACCGGGCCCGGTTCAGCACCCGGCGGAGCGCCAGGGGCGGTGCGGCGTCGGCCCCCGGCGCGACCGGGCGTGCATGGACGTCGCCCGGCGCGTCGGCAAGCCGGTCAAGCGCGCGGGTGTCGTAGAGTTCCGTCACCAGCGTCACCGCGCCCCCGCAGCACTGGCCGAGCCCCGGCCCGAGCGGGATGCGCGCGAACAGCGGGGAGGCCGCGCCCGCCGCCAGGCGGTCGCGCGCCCGGTCCGCGGCCGCGTATTCCAGCGCCCCGCCGCCGATGGTGCCGGACTGGCCGCCGGCCCAGACCAGCATCGCCGCGCCCGGCTCGCGCGGGGCCGACCCGGCGGCGGCGGCGACGACGACGCGCGCCACCGCGCCGTGATCCCGCGCCGCCCGGCGCAGAGCGTCGCGGTCGAAGCTCATCGTGCCGTCGCCCGCTGGCGCGCCACCGCGGCCAGCACGCGCTCGGGCGTGGCCGGCGCGTCGAGCGCGACATAACGGGTCCCGTCGCCGCAGGCCGCCACCGCGTCCGACAGCGCCATAAGCGCCGAGATGCCCAGCATCAGCGGGGGTTCGCCCACGGCCTTCGACCGGTAGATCGTGTCCTCGCGGTTGCGGCCCTTCTCCCAGAGGCGGGCGTTGAAGACCCGCGGCCGGTCCGAACAGGCCGGGATCTTGTAGGTGGACGGCGCATGGGTCGCGAGGCGGCCCTCCGCGTCCCAGACCAGTTCTTCCGTCGTCAGCCAGCCCGCCCCCTGGACGAAGCCGCCCTCGACCTGGCCCAGATCGATCGCCAGGTTCAGCGAGCGGCCCGCATCGTGCAGGATATCGGCCCGCAGCAGCCGGTACTCGCCGGTCAGCGTGTCGATCGCGGCCTCGGTCACCGCCGCGCCGTAGGCGAAGTAGTAAAACGGCCGCCCGCGCCCGGCCTTGCGGTCCCAGCTCAGCTTCGGCGTGGCGTAGAACCCGGTCGCCGAAAGGCTCACGCGGTCGAGATAGGCCAGCCGGGCGGCCTCGGCGAAGCTGTAGGTCTCGGCCCCGGCCGTGACCCGCCCATCGGCAAAGACGACCTCGGCCGCCTCGGTCTGGTGACGCTCGGCGAGCAGGGCCGCGATGCGGCCCCGGATCTCGTCGCAGGCGGCCTTGACGGCCATGCCGTTCAGGTCCGATCCCGAGGACGCGGCGGTGGCCGAGGTGTTCGGCACCTTGCCGGTGTCGGTCGCGGTGATCTTCACCGCCGAGAGGTCCACCCCGAAGGCCTCCGCCGCCACCTGGGCCACTTTCTGGAACAGCCCCTGGCCCATCTCGGTGCCGCCATGGTTCATGTGGATCGAGCCGTCCTGGTAGACATGCACCAGCGCGCCCGCCTGGTTGAGATGCGTCAGCGTGAAGCTGATCCCGAATTTCACCGGCGTCAGCGCGATGCCGCGCTTCAGAACCGGGTTCTCCGCGTTCCAGGCCGCGATCTCGGCCCGGCGGCGGCGGTACTCGGCGCTGTCTGCCAGCGCGTCCACGATCTCGCCGATCACGCAGTCCTCGACCGCCATGTGATAGGGCGTGGTCTGCGCCGTCGACGCCCCGCGCGCGGCGATGCCGGTGCCCGGATCGGCCGCCGCGGCCCCCGGCTTCGCCGTTCCGGAAATATCCTCGGGGGGAGTCCCGGGCGCCTGCCCGGGACGGGGGGCGGACAGCCCCCCTGCCACGGCGTCCCGGTAGAAATTCAGCTGCCGTATGTCGAGCGGGTCGCGGCCGAGCGCCTGGGCCACGTGATCCATCACCCGCTCGATCCCCACCATGCCCTGCGGCCCGCCGAAGCCGCGGAAGGCGGTGGCCGACTGGGTGTTGGTCTTAAGCCGGTGGCTTTCGATGCGGGCATGGGGCAGGTGATAGGCGTTGTCGGCATGCAGCATGGCCCGGTCGGCCACCGGCATCGAGAGATCCAGCGCCCAGCCGCAGCGGGCGTATTGCTCGAACAGCACCGCCTCGAGCCGTCCCGCCGCGTCCGTGCCCGCGCGGTAGGCGATGCGGAAGTCGTGGCGCTTGCCGGTGATCGTCATGTCGTCGTCGCGGTCGTAGCGCATCCGCGCCGGGCGGCCGGTCAGCCGGGCCGCCACGGCGGTGGCGACCGCCAGCGCGTTGCCCTGGCTTTCCTTGCCGCCGAAGCCGCCGCCCATGCGCCGCACCTCGACCCGGACGGCGTGCATCGGCACCGCCAGCGCGTCGGCCACCTTGTGCTGGATCTCGGTCGGGTGCTGGCTGGAGGAATGCACCACCATGTCGCCGCCTTCCTGCGGCAGCGCCAGCGCGGCCTGGCCCTCGAGGTAGAAATGCTCCTGCCCGCCGATCTCGATCACGCCCTCGACGCGATGGGCCGCCGCGGCGTAGGCGGCCTCGGCGTCGCCCTTCCGCCAGACCACAGGGTCCTCGAAGCGGCTGCCGGCGGCGAGCGCGTCGTCGATGCTCAGGATCGCGGGGCGCGCGCGATAGGCGATCTTCGCGCGCCGCGCGGCCCTGCGCGCGGCCAGGTGGCTCTCGGCGGCGACCAGGAAGATCGGCTGCCCGACATACTGCACCGTGCCGTCGGCCAGGAGCGGTTCGTCATGGATCGAGGGCGAGACGTCGTTCGCGCCCGGCAGGTCCGCCGCGGTCCAGACCGCGACGACGCCGGGGGCGCTGCGCACCGGCGCGAGGTCCATCGATCCGATCTCGCCATGCGCGATTTCCGACAGGCCGAAGCACAGATGCAGCGCGTTGGCCGGCAGCGGGATGTCGTCGACGTAGCGCGCGGCGCCCGTGACGTGGAGCCGGGCGGCGTCGTGGGGCAGGGGCCTGGCCACGCTCATGCCGGCACCTCCAGCACGCGGGTGGCCGGGCCGTCCGTCGTCTCGAGGAAATAGCGGGTCAGCATGTTGCGGGCCGTCTCCAGCCGGTAGGCGGCCGAGGCCCGCATGTCGTCGATCGGGGCGAAGGCGGCGTCGAAGGCCGGCCCGGCGGCCGTGATCGTGGCCGCGGTCCAGGGCTGGCCGCGCAGCGCGTCCTCCACGGCGGTGGCGCGTTTCGGCGTCGCCGCCATGCCGCCGAAGGCGATGCGCGCCCCGGTGACCCGGCCGTCCGTGACTGTCACGTTGAAACAGCCGCACACGGCCGAGATATCCTGGTCGAAGCGTTTCGACAGCTTGTAGCATTTCAGCCGATCGGGCTGGACCGGGATCGTGACGGCTTCCACCAGTTCGCCGGGCCGGCGGTCCTGCTTGCCGTAATCGAGGAAGAAATCCTCCAGCGGCATGTCCCGCGTTTCGGTGCCGTGGCGCAGGTGCAGCGTCGCGCCGAGCGCGATCAGCGCCGGTGGCCCGTCGCCGATGGGCGAGCCGTTGGCGATGTTGCCGCCGATGGTCGCGGCGTTGCGGACCTGCACGGACCCGTAGCGGCGGATCAGCTCGCCCAGGCCGGGATGGCGCGGCACGAGCGCCTCGTGCAATTCCTCCAGCGTGACGGCCGCGCCGATGCGCAGCCCCGCCGCGGTCTCGTCGATCCGCCTGAGCGCGGGCACGCCGGCGACGAAGGCGACGCGATCCATCGCGCGCAGCGCCTTGGTGACCCAGAGGCCCACGTCGGTCGCGCCGCCCACCAGAACCGCGTCCGGGTGCGCGGCATACCATTCCGCCAGCCGCTCGAGGCTGTCGGGCACGAAGGCGTCCGCCGTTTCCAGCGCACCGGCGGCCAGCGTCGCGACGGCGTCGCCATCGGCGCGCATCCAGCCCGGCACGGGCGCGTCCCGGGCCGCCTCGGCGGCGCGGATGATGGGCGCGTAGCCCGTGCAGCGGCAGAGATTGCCGGCGAGCACGTCGTCATGGTCGCGGCGCCCGTTCAGATGCCCCACCGCCATCGAGACGACGAAGCCCGGCGTGCAGAAGCCGCACTGGCTGGCGTGATGATCGATCATCGCCTGCTGGACCGGGTGCAGCGTGCCGTCGGGGCCGGCGATGCCCTCGACGGTGCGCACCGCCTTGCCGTGGAGCTGCGGCAGGAACAGGATGCAGGCATTGACCGCGCGGTGCACCGGCGTCCCGTCCTCCAGCGCGGTGACCATCACGGTGCAGGCGCCGCAATCGCCCTCGTTGCAGCCTTCCTTGGTGCCGGTAAGGCCACGCGTCTCGCGGAGCCAGTCGAGCAGGGTCCGGGTTGCGGGGGTGCCGGCCACGCGCACGGGCTCCCCGTTCAGAAGAAAGGTGATCTCTCCCATTTCTGTCCGATGCCGCTTTCTGTTTCGCGGTCTTTCGCCGCAATGCACCGGCCCGATGCGGCGTAAAGCCGGTGCTCTCCCCGTGTTGGTTGCTTTCAGGAAAGACGCCAAACCCCCGGCTTGGCAAGAGTCGAGTTTTGCCGGCCGCGCGAAAGACCTTTCGGGAATTCCCGAAGATGGACGGGCCTTCCGCCCGGGCCGCCGCTGGCCTAGTCTGCCGCCATGAGCAGCGATCCCCGATTCATCCATCTCCGCCTTCACACCGAGTACTCGCTTCTCGAGGGGGCGGTGCCGGTCAAGAAGCTCGCCGGACTCTGCCGCGATCACGGCATGCCCGCCGTTGCCGTCACCGACACCGACAACATGTTCTGCGCGCTGGAATTTTCGGTCCTGGCGGCAGGGGAGGGGATCCAGCCGATCATCGGCTGCCAGATGCACATGACCTATCTCGACGCCCGGCCGGGAGAGCGGGCGCCGGACCCGGCGCCCGTGGTGCTGCTGGCACAGAACGAGACCGGCTATCTCAACCTGCTGAAGCTCAATTCCTGCGCCCACCTGATGCGCAGGGGCGAGGCCGCGCAGATCCGGACCGACGAACTGGAGCGTCACGCCGACGGGCTGATCTGCCTGACGGGCGGCGCGGATGGCCCGGTGGGCCGGCTCCTGCAGGCCGGCCAGCGCCCGGCGGCCGAGGCCCTGGTCCGCCGTCTCGCCGCCGCCTTCGCCGACCGGCTCTATATCGAGATCCAGCGCCACCCCGGCGGCGGCGGCCAGCGCAGCGACGCCGAGGCCGCCACCGAGCGGGGGCTCGTCGAGATGGCCTACGCCATGGACCTGCCGCTTGTGGCCACCAACGACGTGCATTTCCCCAGGCCCGAGATGTACGAGGCGCATGACGCGATGCTCTGCGTGGCCCAGGGCGCCTATGTCGACCAGCAGGAGCCGCGTCGCCGGCTGACGCCCGAGCATCACTTCAAGTCGCCCGAGGAAATGGCCGCGCTTTTCGCCGACCTGCCGGAGGCGATCGAGAACACGGTCGAGATCGCGCGGCGCTGTGCCTTCAAGGCAGAAAAACGCGCGCCGATCCTGCCGCGCTTCGCCGAGGACGAGGTGGAGGAACTGCGCCGCCAGGCACAGGCGGGGCTGAAGGCCCGGCTCGACGTCATTCCCCATGCCGCGCCGGTCGAGGACTACGAGGCGCGGCTGGACTACGAGCTCGGCATCATCGAGTCGATGGGGTTCCCGGGCTACTTCCTGATTGTCGCCGATTTCATCAAATGGGCGAAGGATCACGACATCCCCGTCGGGCCGGGGCGCGGGTCGGGCGCGGGGTCGCTGGTGGCCTACGCGCTGACGATCACCGATCTCGACCCGCTGCGCTACAAGCTGCTCTTCGAGCGCTTCCTCAATCCCGAGCGCGTCTCGATGCCGGACTTCGACATTGATTTCTGCATGGATCGCCGCGAGGAGGTGATCGAGTACGTCCAGAAGAAATACGGCGCCGAGAAGGTCGCGCAGATCATCACCTTCGGCGCGCTCCTGTCCAAGGCGGCGGTGCGCGACGTCGGCCGGGTGCTGCAGATGCCCTATGGCCAGGTGGACCGGCTTTCGAAGCTGATCCCGGTCGAGGGGGTGAAGCCGGTCTCCATCGCCAAGGCGCTGGAGGAGGAACCGCGCCTGCGCGAGGAGGCCCGCGCCGAGGAGGTCGTCGACCGGCTGCTGACCTATGGCCAGCAGATCGAGGGGCTGTTGCGCAACGCCTCGACCCATGCCGCGGGCGTGGTGATCGGAGACCGCCCGCTGGACGAGCTGGTGCCGCTCTACAAGGATCCGCGCTCGGAGATGCCGGCCACCCAGTTCAACATGAAATGGGTCGAACAGGCGGGGCTGGTGAAGTTCGACTTCCTCGGGCTGAAGACGCTGACGGTGATCCAGAACGCCGTCGACCTGATCCGCGCGGGCGGACGGCAGCTGCACGAGGCCGCCGACGGCCGGCAGCTCTACGCGCCGCCCGAAGGGGCCGGGAACCAGATCAACGCCATCCCGCTCGAGGACGAGGCGACCTACAGGCTCTATGCCTCGGCCAAGACGGTGGCGGTGTTCCAGGTGGAAAGCTCGGGCATGATGGACGCGCTCCGGCGGATGAAGCCCACCTGCATCGAGGACATCGTCGCGCTGGTCGCGCTCTACCGCCCGGGACCGATGGAGAACATCCCGAAATACTGCGAGGTGAAGAACGGGATCTCCGAACGCGACCACATCCACCCCTCGATCGACCATATCCTGGACGAGACCCAGGGCATCATCGTCTACCAGGAACAGGTGATGCAGATCGCCCAGGAGATGGCCGGCTACACGCTGGGTGGCGCCGACCTGCTGCGCCGGGCCATGGGCAAGAAGATCAAGGAGGCGATGGACGCCGAACGCCCGAAATTCATCGACGGCGCCAAGGAGAACGGCGTCGACGACGGCAAGGCGCTCGAAGTCTGGAACCTGCTCGAGAAATTCGCCAATTACGGCTTCAACAAGTCGCACGCGGCAGCCTATGCCGTGGTCAGCTACCAGACGGCATGGCTCAAGGCCAATCACCCGGTGGAATTCATGGCCGCGGTGATGAACTGCGACATGCACCTGACCGACAAGCTCAACATCTACAAGCGCGAGGTCGACCGGCTGGGGATCGGGCTGGTGCCGCCCTGCGTGAACCGCTCCGGCGCGCACTTCACCGTCGCGGACGGGCAGATCGTCTACGCGCTCGGGGCGCTCAAGAACGTGGGCGCCGACGCGATGCGCCTCATCGTCGAGGCGCGCGGCGAGCGCCCGTTCCGCGATCTCTTCGACGTCGCCGAGCGCGTCGACCTCAAGCGGATCGGCAAGCGCTCGCTCGAGATGCTGGCCCGCGCCGGGGCCTTCGACGAACTCGACCCCAACCGCGCCCGGGTCTTCGCGGCCCTCGACGCGCTGGTGGCCTATTCGAGCTCGGTCCACGAGGACCGCGCCTCGGCGCAGGTCTCGCTCTTCGGCGAGGCGACCGAGACCTTGCCGAAGCCGCGCCTGCCCCAGGCCGAGGACTGGCTGCCGGCAGAGCGGCTCGGCCAGGAACACCAGGCGGTGGGCTTCTACCTGTCTGGCCACCCACTCGACGATTACATGGGGCCGCTGAAGCGCAAGGGCGTGTCGACCCTGGCCGAACTCGAGAAGAAGGCCGCCGGCGGTCCCTGCGTCGCCAAGCTCGCGGGATCGGTCTCGGTCCGCCAGGAGCGCAAGTCGGCGCGCGGCAACCGCTTCGCCTTCGTCCAGCTCTCCGATCCCTCGGGGCTCTACGAGGTCACCGTCTTCTCCGACACGCTCGAGGCCGGGCGCCAGCATCTGGAACCCGGCTCGAACGTGGTCCTCTCGGTCGAGGCGACACTGGAGGCCGACCAGCTGAAGCTGCTGGCCCGCGGGGTGCAGCCCGTCGACCTGGCGGTGGCGGACGCGGCGCCGGCGGGGCTGCGCGTCTATCTCGACGATGCCTCGGCAATGACGACCGTCGCACGCGTGCTGGAGCGCGCCCGCGCCGAGGCCCAGGTCCGCGCCCGCGGGCCGGTCTCGCTCTGTCTCATGGCGCCCGACCTCCCCGGCGAGGTCGAGGTCGCGCTGCCCGAGCCCTTCCCGGTGACGCCCCAGGTCAAGGGCGCGATCCGGAGCCTCGGCGGCGTGGTGGAGGTGGAAGACTACTAAGCCCGCGCGTGCCGCGCGGGCGGTTTCGCGCGCCCTGCGCGCGAGGATATTTGGACCACTTGGAAGGGGCGGGCCGACCGCGCCCTCCAAGTGGCGGAAATATCCCCGCCGGAGGCATCGAAATCCCGGGCGCGCAGCGCCGGTCCGGCGCGCCGCCGCCGACCCCGACGGACAGGGCGATGTGATGGGGCGGGGCCGGGGTCGCGGTCATCGGGCGCGGTCGTTCCGGGCAAGGCTCACCAGTGCGGCGGCTTCTCGTCGCCGAGCGGGACCGTGCCGCCGGCCGCGACCTCGCGCTCGGCCTCGCGGTCCATCAGCAGCGCCACGCGGCGTTCGAGCCGCTCGATCGCCGTCGCCTGTCCCGCGACGACGTCGCTGAGATCCTCGACCATGCGGGTCAGGTGGGCAAGTCCCGCCTCGGCGTTGTCCAGTCGGTCGCTCATATGCACTCTCCTTCCGATCCTGCGCGGAAGTCCTAACCGCTTCGCGCCCGGGATGCACCGGGGAACGCGCCCCGCCTTGCCCCCCCGCCGCCCATCCGCTAGACGACGCGGCAAGTGCCCAAGAGGGATGCGAGATGGCGAAGGACAAGGCGAAGAAACCCCGGCGGCCCAGGGCCGAGACGCCCAAGGGCTTCCGCGACTATTTCGGCGCGGAGGTGAGCGCGCGCAACGCGATGCTGGCCACCATCGCCGAGGTGTATCACCGCTACGGCTTCGACCCGCTCGAGACCGCCGCCGTCGAGACGCTGGAGGCGCTGGGCAAGTACCTGCCCGACGTCGACCGCCCCCATGCCGGGGTCTTTGCCTGGCAGGAAGAGGATGACGGCGACTGGCTGGCGCTGCGCTACGACCTGACCGCGCCGCTGGCGCGGGTGGCCGCGCAGCATCGCCAGGAGCTGCCGACGCCCTATCGCCGCTACGCGATGGGCCCGGTCTGGCGCAACGAGAAGCCCGGCCCGGGCCGGTTCCGCCAGTTCTACCAGTGCGACGCCGACACCGTGGGTGCGCCCAGCGTAGCGGCCGATGCCGAGATCTGCGCCATGCTGGCCGAGACGCTGGAGGCGGTGGGCATCCCGCGCGGCGACTACATCGTGCGGGTCAACAACCGCAAGGTCCTGAATGGCGTGATGGAGGTCGCGGGCATCCTCGACCCCGCCGATCAGGATCGCTTCGAGCACGAGCGCGGCATCGTGCTCCGGGCCATCGACAAGCTCGACCGTCTGGGCGAGGACGGCGTGCGCGCGCTGCTCGGCGCGGGCCGCAAGGACGAGTCGGGCGACTTCACCGAGGGCGCGCAGCTCTCCGACGGGCAGGCCGAGATCGTCATGGGCTTCATGGCCGCCGGCCGCGAGACGGGCGCGGCGACCTGTGCGCGACTGCGCGAACTGGTGCAGGGCGCAGAGACCGGCGAGACCGGCGTCCAGGAGCTCGAGACCATCGCGGCGCTGCTCGACGCGCAGGGTTTCGGCCCTGACCGCATCGTGATCGATCCGTCGGTCGTGCGTGGCCTCGGCTACTACACCGGGCCGGTCTTCGAGGCCGAGCTGACCTTCGAGATCACCGATGAAAAGGGCCGGCCGCGCCAGTTCGGCTCCGTCGCCGGGGGCGGGCGCTACGACGACCTGGTCAAGCGCTTCACCGGCCAGGCGGTGCCGGCGACCGGCGTGTCGGTGGGCGTCGACCGGCTGCTCGCGGCCCTGCATGCCCGGGGCCGGGGCGGGGCGGAGGCCCACGGGCCCGTCGTCGTCACCGTCATGGATCGTGACCGCATGGCCGACTACCAGGCCATGGCCGCCGAGCTGCGCGGCGCCGGCATCCGGGCCGAGGTCTATCTCGGCAACCCGAAGAACTTCGGCAACCAGATGAAATATGCCGACCGCCGCGCCGCGCCGGTCGCGGTGATACAGGGCGAGGATGAGCGCGCCCGCGGCGTCGTCCAGGTCAAGGATCTCGTGCTCGGCGCCCGCATCGCCGAGGATGCGACGCTGGAGGAATGGAAGGCCCGCCCCGCGCAGTACGAGGTCGCGCGCGGCGACCTCGTGACCGAGGTGCGGCGCATCCTGGCCGGCGGGACGGGCTGATGGACACCGACGCGAAAGCCGCGATCCGGGCCGAGGCCGACCGGCTGGCCGCGCACTTCGCCGCGGCGGGGGCGCATCCCGTCGAGGCCGATATCCTGCAGCCGGCCGGAACGCTGCTCGATCTCTACGGCGAGGATATCCGTGCCCGTGCCTACACCACCCGCGACCCGGTCCGGGGCGAGCTGATGCTGCGGCCCGACTTCACCGTGCCGGTGGTGCAGATGCACATGGCCGAGGGCGCCGAGCTGGCGCGCTACACCTATGCCGGGCCGGTCTTCCGGATGCAGGACGCGGCCTCTCACCGGGCCTCGGAATACCTGCAGGTGGGCTACGAGCTTTTCGCCCGCGACGATCCCGCGGCCGCCGATGCCGAGGTCTTCGCGCTTTTCGCGAAGCTGCTCGCGCCGCTGGGGTTGCGGGCGGCGACCGGGGATATCGGGCTGCTGAAGGCGGCCGTGGCGGGCCTGCGCACGACGGCGCGGCGCAAGGCGGCGCTGGCGCGTCACATCTGGCGCCCGGCACGCTTCCGCGCGTTGCTCGACCGGTTCGGCGGGCGCACGGCCCCGCCGGCAAGCCGCGCCGCACTGCTGGACGCGGCCGAGACGACCCCGGCCGAGACGCTGATCGCCGAGGCCGGCCCGCTGGTCGGCCTGCGCACGCCCGACGAGATCGCGTCGCGCATCGCGGCGCTTCGGGCGGATGCCGCCGCGCCGCCGATCGCCGCCGGTGAGCTGGCGATCCTCGACCGGCTGCTCGGGCTGGCCGACACTGCGCCGCGCGCGCTGACCGAGTTGCGCGGCCTTGCCGGCGAAATGCCGGCCCTGGCGCCCGCCACCGACCGGATGGCGGCGCGGCTGGACGCCCTCGCAGACCGTGGCGTCGACATCGACGCGCTGCCCTTCGAGGGCAGCTACGGGCGCACCACGCTCGAGTATTACGACGGCTTCGTCTTCGGGTTCTACGCCGAGGGGCGCGCGCTGCCGCCCGTCGCCAGCGGCGGGCGCTACGACGCGCTCACGCGGGTCCTGGGGCAGGGCCGCGAGATCCCGGCCGTGGGCGGCGTGATCCGTCCCGCGCAGGTGCTCGCCGTGCAGGAGGGATTGGCATGACCGTCAAGCTCGGCCTGCCGTCCAAGGGACGGCTCATGGAACAGGCCTTCGACTGGTTCGCCGCACGCGGCGTCGCGGTCCGGCGCACCGGCTCGGACCGGGAATATGCCGGCGCGGTCGAGGGGGCGGACGGGGTGGAGCTGGTGCTGCTCTCGGCCGGCGAGATCCCGCGCGAGCTTGCGGCGGGACGGATCCACCTGGGCGTCACCGGCACCGATCTCGTGCGCGAGAAGATCCCGCTCTGGTCCGAGAAGATCGCGGAGATCGCGCGCCTCGGCTTCGGCCATGCCGACCTGGTGCTGGCCGTGCCGCGGGCCTGGATCGACGTGGATACGCTCGACGATCTCGACGCCGCGGCGGCGGCCTTCCGGGCGGCACATGGCCACCGGCTGCGGATTGCCACGAAGTACCATACGCTGGTGCGCGATTTCCTGAAGGCCAACGGCGTCGCGGATTACCGGCTGGTGGACAGCCAGGGCGCGACGGAGGGCACGGTCAAGAACCTGACCGCCGAGGCCATCGCCGACATCACCTCCTCGGGCGAGACGCTGCGCGCCAATCACCTGAAGATCCTCTCCGACGGGTTGATCCTGCAGAGCCAGGCGACCCTGTTCCGCTCGCGCATTGCCCCGGCGGAGGGCGCCACGGGGCGGCGCCTGGCCGCGTTGCTCGAGACGCTGGGGCTCGCCGCGGCGGGCTGAGCCCGCGCGCCGGCGCGCGGGCGGTTTCGCGCCCTTCGGGCGCGAGGATATTTGGACCACTTGGAAGGAGCGCGCGGCCTCTCCCTCCAAGTGGTGAAAAATCCCCGCCGGAGGCCTCGATCGCCGCGCAGCGGCGCTCAGCGCACGCCGATCTCGGCCAGCGCGGCGGCCAGGGCGGGCGGCAGCGACTCCTCGCGCGCACGGCCGGGCGGCAGGTCACGGGGGCTCTCCTCGGGCCTGAGGTAGCGCCAGCCCTGGAAAGGCCGGCGGGGCGCCCCCTCGGTGCGGACGATCTCGGGGTCGAGCAGGATACCGCAGCGCCGCACCCCGTCGCCGCGGTCGACCGGGTCGAGCCGCAGGATGCGCTGGCGCGCCAGGATCACCCCCTTGAACACCCAGTAGAGCGATCCGCCCGCGAGGATTTCGTCCGCGCGCTTGGGCCACATGCGGGTGACGTGACAGGGCAGGCCGTCCGGGGACTTCGCCGCGCGGCTCGCCTGCCACCGCGCGAGGTCCTCGACCTTTTCGGCGCCGACGCAGAGTTTCACGAGATTGATATGGCCTTTTGCCACCCTGACCCCATATCTTGTCTGTCCGTCCGAAAGCTAACCGAGTCGTTGCGTTTTTCAAGCGGACCGCCTATTTTCGAGGACTCTTTCGCAACCCATCGGACGCTGCCCCATGACGCGTTTTTCCGCCCCCATCGCCGAGCAGATCTGGGACATGAAATACCGCCTGAAGGAGGCCGACGGCAGTCCCGTCGACCAGACCGTTCAGGATACCTGGCGGCGAATCGCGCGGGCGCTGGCAGCCGCCGAGACGGACCCGGCAGAGTGGGCGGATGCCTTCTACCAAGCGCTCGAAGGGTTCCGCTATCTGCCGGCCGGCCGGATCACGGCCGGGGCCGGGACGGCGCGGGACGTCACGCTGTTCAATTGCTTCGTGATGGGCACCATCCCCGACAGCATGTCCGGGATTTTCGACATGCTGAAGGAAGCCGCGCTGACCATGCAGCAGGGTGGCGGCATCGGATATGATTTCTCGACCATCCGGCCCAAGGGCGCGGCGGTCCAGGGCGTGGCCGCCGACGCGTCGGGCCCGCTCAGCTTCATGGATGTGTGGGACGCGATGTGTCGCACGATCATGTCGGCCGGCTCGCGCCGCGGCGCGATGATGGCGACGATGCGCTGCGACCACCCGGACATCGAGGATTTCATCGCCGCCAAGCAGGATCCGGCGCGGCTGCGCAACTTCAACCTCTCGGTCCTGGTCACCGACGCCTTCATGGAGGCGGTGAAGGCCGACGGCGCCTGGGATCTGGTCTTCGGCGACAAGGTGTATCACACGGTCGAGGCGCGCGCGCTCTGGGATCGGATCATGCGCGCGACCTATGACTACGCCGAACCCGGCGTGATCTTCATCGATCGCATCAACGAGATGAACAACCTGCGCTACTGCGAGGAGATCAGCGCGACGAATCCCTGCGGCGAGCAGCCGCTTCCGCCCTATGGCGCCTGCCTTCTGGGATCCGTCAACCTGGCCACCCTGGTCAGCGCCCCCTTCGAGCCGGCCGCCGCGCTCGACGAGGCGGCGCTGCACGATCTGGTGCGCACGGCCGTGCGGATGATGGACAACGTGGTCGACGTTTCGCGCTTCCCGCTGCCCCAACAGGCCGAGGAGGCGCGGAACAAGCGCCGGATCGGGCTGGGCGTCACGGGGCTGGCGGATGCGCTGCTGATGCTGGGGCTGCGCTACGGCTCGGAAGAGGCCGCCGCGCAGACCGAGGCCTGGATGAAGGCCATCGCCCGCGAGGCCTATCTCGCGTCGGTCGAGCTGGCCAGGGAAAAGGGCGCCTTCCCGCTTTTCGATGCCGAGAAGTTCCTCGAAAGCGGGGCGCTGCGGCACATGGACGAGGACGTGCGCGAGGCGATCCGCACCCATGGCATCCGGAACGCGCTGCTGACCTCGATCGCGCCGACGGGGACGATCAGCCTCTATGCCGGGAACGTATCGTCGGGGATCGAGCCGGTCTTCGCCTACAGCTACAACCGCAAGGTCCTGCAGAAGGACGGCTCGCGCACCGAGGAGGAGGTCGTCGACTACGCCGTGCAGATGTGGCGCGACAAGTTCGGCGACGCGGACCTGCCCGGGCATTTCGTCAATGCCCAGACCCTGACGCCCGAGGATCACGTGCGCATGCAGGCGGCGGCGCAGAAATGGGTCGACAGCTCGATCTCGAAAACGATCAACTGCCCCGAGGACATTTCCTTCGAGCATTTCAAGGACGTCTATCTCAAGGCCTACGAGACCGGCTGCAAGGGCTGCACGACCTATCGCCCGAACGAGGTCACCGGATCGGTGCTGTCGGTCAGCGAAGAGACCGAGGCCGCGCCAGAGGCCGACCGCGGCGCCGACGTGGTCTACATCGCCGAGCCGCTCGGCAGGCCGCAGACGCTGGAGGGGCACACCTACAAGCTCAAATGGCCGATGTCCGAGCACGCGATCTACATCACGATCAACGATATCATCGTGAACGGCCACCGGCGGCCCTTCGAGGTCTTCATCAACTCCAAGAACATGGAGCATTACGCCTGGACGGTCGCGCTGACGCGGATGATCTCGGCGGTGTTCCGGCGCGGCGGCGACGTGAGTTTCGTGGTCGAGGAACTCAAGGCGGTGTTCGACCCGCGCGGCGGCGCCTGGGTGGCGGGGAAATACATCCCCTCGATCCTGGCCGCGATCGGCGGCGTGATCGAGGAACACATGATCTCCATCGGCTTCATCGACGCGGCCGGGACCGGGCTGAAGAGCGACCCGCACGCGGCGCTCTACGATACCGGCGAGGCCGCGCCGGCCGGCAAGACCTGCGAGCATTGCGGCAGCCGCGAGATGCGCATGATCGAGGGCTGCATGACCTGCGCCGATTGCGGTTTCTCGAAATGCGGATGAGCGGCTGAGTCTCGGTCCCGCACGTCGCGGCCCGGGCAAGGGGCGGATGGCCGGCGCCGCCGTTCCGCGTGCTTGACACCGCGGACAGGGGGACTACTCCTTCGGACAGAGCAACAGGGGCGTCCGCCGCGCGCGGGCTGAGAAGCACCCTCCGAACCTGAACCGGATCATGCCGGCGTAGGGAGTTGCAAGGACGGATCGCCGTCGCGGCGTCCCTGCTTGCCTCCCCTGCCGGACAGGAGGCGAGATGAAAAATCCCGGACACCACCTCGATGCCATGCGGTCCGCTGGCCCGCTGGTCCATAACATCACCAATTTCGTGGCGATGAACGTCATGGCAAACGTGCTGCTCGCGGTGGGGGCATCCCCGGCGATGGTGCATGCCCGCGACGAGGTGGCCGAGTTCGCCGGGCTCGCGCAGGCGCTTACGGTAAACATCGGCACCGCGGATGCCGAATGGGGCGCGGCGATGGAAGAGGCCGCCGCCATCATGTCCGGGGCCGGGCGGCCCTGGGTGTTCGATCCGGTCGGCGTCGGCGCGACGCGCTTCCGCAGGACGCTGTCCGCGCGCCTGCTCGCGCTCTGCCCGGCCGTCCTGCGCGGCAACGCCTCCGAGATCCTGACGCTGGCCGGGCTGGGCGGCGCGGCGCGCGGTGTCGATGCGGGTGATGCCGTGGCCGATGCCGAGGCGGCCGCGCGCATTCTGGCCCGCCGCACCGGCGGCGTGGTCGCGGTCTCGGGGCCGGTGGACTACGTCACGGACGGCAGGCGCGCCTACCGCGTGGCGAACGGTCACCCGCTCATGGCGCGGATCACGGTGATGGGTTGTTCGCTCAACGGCGTGATCGCCGCCTTCTGCGTGGACCAGCCCGCGCTGGAGGCCACGGCCGCCGCGCTGGCCGCCTATGGCCTCGCCGGCGAGACCGCCGGCGCGCATGCGACGGGGCCGGGCAGCTTCCAGCCGGCCTTCCTCGATGCGCTCCATGCCCAGAGCGCGGCGGTGCTCGACGCCGGCGCCCGGATCGAGGCGGTCGGATGATCGGGGCGGTCTATGTCGTGACCGATCCCGAGGCGCCCCTGCCGGTCGCCGAACAGGCCCGCGCCGCGGCGCGGGGTGGCGCCTGGGCGGTGCAGCTGCGGGACAAGCGCGCCGCGGACGCGGAGATGGCACAGTTGGCCACGGCGCTGCTGGCCGAGCTCGCTCCGCTCGGCGTGCGCGTCTTCGTCAATGATCGGGTCGAGGTGGCGCGCGCCACCGGCGCGGATCTGCATATCGGCCAGGGCGATGGCGACCCGCGCGCCGCGCGGGGCCGGATCGCCCCCACGGCGCTGCTTGGCCTGTCCGTCGAGACGGTCGCGCAGTGCGCCGCGATCCCGGCGGGCGTGTCCTATATCGGCGCCGGCCCGGTCCGGGTCACGGCGACCAAGCCCGACGCGGCCGCGCCGGTCGGCATCGCGGGCCTGGCGCGGATCGCCGCCGCCGCGCCGGTTCCGACGATCGCCATCGGCGGTCTCGCCGCCGCCGATATCCCGGGGCTCAAATCCGCCGGCGCGGCCGGTCTCGCCGTGGTCTCGGCGGTCAGCCGCGCCGCCGATCCGGAGGCGGCGACACGGGCGCTTGTCGAGACATGGAGGCGGACATGATCCCGAACATCCTGTCCATTGCCGGCTCCGACCCGTCCGGCGGGGCCGGGATCCAGGCCGATATCAAGGCGATCTCGGCCAATGGTGGTTATGCCATGGCCGCGGTCACCGGCCTGACCGCGCAGAACACCACCGGCGTGCGCGACGTGGCCCTGGTCGCGCCCGGCATGGTCGCCGGCCAGATCGCCGCGATCCGCGAGGATATCCGCATCGATGCGGTGAAGATCGGCATGCTGGGCAGCGCCGCGATCGTGGAGGCCGTGGCCGGCGCGCTGGCGGGGCTGGAGGCCCCGGTGGTGCTCGACCCGGTGATGGTCGCCAAGGGCGGCGACCGCCTGCTGGCGGCCGATGCCGTCGCGGCGGTGCGCGACCGCCTGCTGCCGATGGCGACGGTTCTGACGCCCAACCTGCCCGAGGCGGCCGATCTGCTTGGCGGGGCCGAGGCCGGGAACCGCGACGCGATGGCGCCGCAGGCCGCGGCGCTGCGTGCGCTCGGCCCCTCGGCGGTGCTGCTCAAGGGCGGGCATCTGTCCGGGGCGGACTGCCCGGACCTGCTCGAGACCGCCGGCGACGCGCTCTGGCTCGAGGGGCGGCGCCACGCCACGCGGAACACCCACGGCACGGGCTGCACCCTCTCGGCGGCGCTTGCCACCGGGCTCGGCCATGGCCGATCCCTGGCCGGGGCCGCCCGCATGGCCAAGGCCTATGTGGCCGCCGCCATCGCGGCCGCCGGGGCGCTGGGCGTCGGCACGGGTCACGGGCCGGTGCATCATTTCCATGCCATGACCACGAAGGAGACGACCGCATGACCCGTCCGTTCCGGAACCAGACCGTTCTCGTCACCGGCGCGGGCCGCGGGCTTGGCGCCGCCATCGCCCGCGCCTTTCACCGCGAAGGCGCCCGCGTCGCGATCAACTATCGTCGAAGCGGCCCGGCCGCGGAGGCCCTGGCCGAGGCGCTGGGCACCGGTGCGGCGGCGGTCAAGGCCGACGTGACCGACCCCGATGCGGTCTCCGACATGGTCGCGGAGGTCGCGGCGCGTCTCGGCCCGCCGACGGTCCTGGTCCACAACGCGCTGGCGGATTTCTCCTTCGACGGGGACGCGCGGGCGCATCTCGACCGTCTGGCCTGGGAGGACGTCGCGGCCCAGACGCAGGTGGCCGTGGGCGGCGCGCTCAACGCGATCCGGGCGCTGCGCCCGCATTTCGAGGCCGCCGCCGGCGGCCGCGTGGTGACGATCGGGACCAACCTCGTCCAGAACCCGGTGGTGCCCTATCACGACTACACCGCCGCGAAGGGCGCGCTGCTGGCCTTCACGCGCACCGTGTCCAGGGAACTCGGGCCACTGGGCGTCACGGTCAACATGGTGGCCGGGGGGCTTTTGCGGACAACGGATGCCAGCGCCGCCACGCCGGAACCCGTCTTCGACATCATCGCGGAGCAGACGCCGCTCGGCCGCGTCACCACGCCGGAAGAACTGGCCGATGCCGTGCTTTTCTTCGCCTCGCCCTGGGCGCGGGCGGTGACGGGGCAGACCCTGGTGGTCGATGGCGGGCTGGTCTGCGGCTGAGAGGATCGCGCGCGGGCCGGCGCCGGCGCTCAGCGCAGGGTGGCGTCGAACTCGATGACCGTGCGCCCGTCGTCGCGGGCCGGGGAGACGGCGATCTTGGCGTTGGAGACGCCTTCGCCGGAAAACTCGATGGCGCCGTTCAGCGCCGCGCTTTCCGACTTGTAGATGTCGTAGGCGCCGTCTTCCAGCGCCGTCCGCCATTCCGTCATCAGCGCGTCCGGTTCCTCGGCCGTCGCGATCGAGAACATCCGCACGGACGAGCCGATCTCGCGGTCCGAGAGCACCTCGGCGTCGGCGGGCAGGCGCAGCACGCCGGGCACCCAGCTCTGGACCCAGCCCTGCACCTGTTCCTCGGCCGAGAGAAGCGCCGAGGTCGAGAGCACGATCGCCGCGGCGGTCACCATCTCGCGCACCCGCATGGACCTGGCCAGGCGGCGGCGGATCTCGCGCGGGGCGGCGGGCGGCGTTATACCGGCAGAGGCCATGCCGGGCAGGGCGGTCGCTGTCATCATGCGGCAATCCTAGGCGGTCGGTCGATCACGTCAATTCCGCTCGGCAATCTTTCGCCGGGCTGCCGGCGGGGGCGCGCGGCTCAGCGCATCAGGATCACGGGCACCTTGCAGGAGCGGATCATCTCGGTGGTGGTCGAGCCGATCAGCAGCGACCGCACGCGGGAATGGCCATAGGCCCCCATGACCAGAAGCTCGAAGCCTTCCGAGCCGGTCATCTCGGCCAGCACCTTCTCGGGTTCGCCGGGGCGGAGCCGCGTCTCGGCCGTGATTCCCCCGGCGGCCAGCGTCGCGGCGGCATTGTCGAGCGCGGTCCGCGCCTCCGCCGTGTCGGCACCGGCGTAGACGAGCGTGACCGCCAGCCCGGCGAAAAGCGGGCTGCGCGCCATGAAGTCCACGGCCTTCAGCGCCGAGGCCCCGCCGTCGAAGGCCACCAGCACCCGGCTGATGGGCCGGAAGGCGCGGTTGGCCACGAAGACCGGCTTGTGGCTGGCGCGCACGATCCGTTCCAGGTTGGAGCCGACATGCTCCATCGCCGTGGCGGCGGCCTCGCCGCGCTTGCCGATCACGATCATGTCGGCGGTGTCTTCCTTGGCGGTGATCGTCTCGACCAGGTCGCCCTGGCGCAGCCGCGTCTCGACCTCTATGTCGCCGTCGCCCTCGATGATGGCCTTGGCATCCTCGAGGATGGCGCGGCCGTGTTCATGCGCCAGCTTGGCACGTGCCGCGTCCAGTTCGCTCAGCTGCTCGAGCAGCCGCGAGCGTGCACCGAGCCGGATCGCCCCGCTCAGGTCCTGTTTCTCCGGGGCGTCGCGGCGGCCCATGACATGGTATATCTTGACCTTGGACCCGGTCCGCTCGGCGATCCAGGCGGCGTGGTGGCAGACGCTTTCGGAATAGGCTGAGCCATCCACCAGCGCGATGAGTGTGCGTGTCGTCATGTTATCTGTCCTCAGTGGCCGAGCAGCTCGTCCATCGCGCCGGGCTTGTCATGTATGGCGAGCCGGTCGACGATGGTTTCGGAGGCTTCGTTGAGCCCGATGATCTCGACCTCCGCGCCCTCGCGGCGGAACTTGAGCACGGCCATGTCCAGCGCCGCAACCGACGAGATGTCCCAGATATGCGCGCGGCTGACGTCGATCGTCACGCGCTCGGGCGCCTCCTTGAAATCGAAGGCGCGCATGAAATCCTCGGACGAGGCAAAAAAGAGCTGCCCCTCGACGAAATAGGTGCGGTGGCTGCCGTCGGGGGTGATCGTCGTGCGCACGCGGAAGAGCTGCGCGATCTTCCAGGCGAAGAACAGGCCCGACAGCAGCACGCCCACCAGCACGCCGATGGCGAGGTTGTGCGTGTAGACCACGAAGAAGACCGTTGCCAGCATCACGATGGACGACGAGCGCGGGTGGTCGCGCAGGTTCCGGATCGAGGACCAGGAAAAGGTGCCGATCGAGACCATGATCATGATCGCCACCAGCGCCGCCATAGGGATGATCGCGACGATATCGCCGAGCGCCACCACCATGATCAGCAGGAAGACCCCCGCCGCGAAGGCCGAGAGCCGCCCGCGCCCGCCGGATTTCACGTTGATGATCGACTGGCCGATCATCGCGCAGCCGGCCATGCCGCCAATGAAGCCCGTCGCGGTGTTGGCGAGCCCCTGGCCGATGCATTCCTGGTTCCGGTCCGAGCCGGTGTCGGTCAGGTCGTCCACGATCTGCTGGGTCATCAGGCTTTCGAGCAGCCCGACCACCGCGACCGCCACCGAGTAAGGGAAGATGATTTGCAGGGTTTCGAGATTGAGCGGAATGTCGGGGATCAGGAAGACGGGCAGCGTGTCGGGCAGCGCGCCCATGTCGCCGACGGTGCGCACCTCCCAGCCCATCAGGACGGTCAGCCCCGTCAGCACGATGATCGTCACCAGCGGCGATGGCACGGCCGTCGTCAGGCGCGGGAACAGGTAGATGATCGCCAGCCCGGCGGCGACCAGCGCATAGGTTAGCATCGGCACCTTGGAGGGGTCGAGCTCGGGCAGCTGTGCCATGAAGATCAGGATCGCAAGGGCGTTGACGAAGCCCGTCATGACCGAGCGCGAGACGAAGCGCATCACGTAGCCGAGCTTCAGGAACCCCGCGCCGATCTGCAGCAGCCCCGCCAGGACCGTTGCCGCCAGCAGGTATTCGAGCCCGTGATCGCGCACCAGCGTGACCATGAGGACGGCCGTGGCGGCCGTCGCGGCCGAGATCATGCCGGGCCGGCCGCCCGCGATCGCCACGATCACCGCGATGGAAAACGAGGCGTAGAGCCCGACCTTGGGGTCGACGCCGGCGATGATGGAAAAGGCGATCGCCTCGGGAATCAGCGCCAGCGCCACCACGAGGCCGGAAAGGAGGTCGCCGCGAATGTTGCTCGTCCATTCGCGCCGGTAGGCGTTCAGGGAAATCATGGGAAGATCAGCTGTCCTTGGGCCGCGTCGCGGGCGATGCGGTCTTGCTTGGTTAGGTCGTTCTGCTTGTTTGTCCGGCGGATCGGCGGCCGGAAGAGCCACCCGGAGCGGCCTCCGGGTCCATGTTTGCTGCGGCGCAGCATACAGGCCGCGCCGCGAAGCGCAACCGGGTCTTCGCCGGGCGGGGTGGCGGGGCAGGGCGGCGGCGCCTCGCGCATCCGCGGCCTACGGGGAATTCCCGATGGCCGGGGGGACCCGGGCGCGCTAGGCTTTTGCCGACGGCACGACACGAGGCACGGTTCATGAAGAGATTCACGGCTTTGGTCCTGGCCGCGGCGCTGCTGCCCTGCGCCGCCCTGGCCCAGGAAGATCCCCCGGCGGACGACTTCGCCTGCGACTGGCTCGGCGCGGCCGCCTTCGACCTGATGCAAGCCCGGCAGAACGGCGTGGCGCTCGACATGGCCGCCGAGCGCGTGACCGGGTCGGTGGCCGAAAACGTCGTCTACGCCAGCGAAACCCGCGCCATGCTGCGCCAGCTCGCCACGATCGCCTACCGCGCCGAGCGCGAAGGCGACGAGGCCGCCCGGCAGCGCGCGGCCGAGCGGTTTCGCGCCTCCGTCATCACGGCCTGCAGGAACAGCGGGCAGGGCGGCGGCTGAGCCGCGGCCGGCGCGTCAGCGCGCGGCTTCCATCAGCGCGGCGAGGTCGGCCGCGTCCAGCGCCACGGGGTTCGCCTTCATCGACGAGGAACTGGCCGCGGCCGCCGCCGCCGCCGCGCGCTGCTCGGCGCTGATCCCCATCATGTCGAGTCCGCCGAGCCCGTTGGCGCGCACCCAGGCGGCAAGCGTGTCGAAGGCCGCGCCGGGGGCGCAGCCGAGCGCCCCGCCGATCCAGCCGCGGACCTCGTCGATGCGCCGCGCCAGCACCGGGTCGCGGCCGTGCCGCGCGTTCGCGGCCAGGCCATGGGGCAGCAGCGTGCCGCAGATCGCGCCATGCGCCGCGCCGCTGAGCCCGCCGAGGGGGCCGGCGAGCCCGTGCACGACGCCGAGCCCCGCATTGGCCAGCGCCATGCCGCCGTAAAGGCTGGTCAGGGCCATCGCGTCGAAAGCCGCCGGGTCGGGGCGGTCGGCCAGCGTGACGAGCGCCCCGAGCCCGGCCGGGATCGCGTCCCGGCAGATCGCGTCGGTCAGCGGGGTGGCGCGGCTGCTGATATAGGGCTCGATCACCTGGGTCACCGCGTCGAGTCCCGACGCGATCAGCACGGGGCGCGGGCAGCTCTCGACCAGGGACGGATCGACCACCGCCAGGCGCGGCAGCATCGCCAGGCTGCGCAGGCTGACCTTGCGCCGCTGCGCGGGCACCGCGATCACCGCGTTCCGCGTGACCTCGGCGCCGGTCCCGGCCGTCGTGGGCACCGCGATCATGGGCAGCGGTGCGGCCTCGAGCGGCAGACCCCGGCCGACGACCTCGAGATGGTCGAGAACCGGCCGGGTCGCGGGCACCAGCGCGGCGATGGCCTTGCCCGTGTCGATGACCGAGCCGCCGCCGATCGCCACGACCGTGTCGGCGCCGGCCTCCCGCGCCGTGGCGATGCCGGCCTCGATCGCCGCGAGATCGGGTTCCCCGGCAACGCCAAAGGCGGTGACGGCGCAGTCCTGCGTGGCGAGGCCGTCCGACAGCCAGGCGACGCGCTCGGGCCGGCTGCCGGTCACCAGCAGGATCCGCCGGCCGATCCGGGCGACCGCGTCCGAGATCCCGGCGGCGGTGCCGCGCCCGAAGCGGATCTCCGTTGCCGTGGCGAAACTGAAACTGTCCCTGGTCATCCGCGTTCCCATTGCTTCCGGTCCTGGGGCGGGTAGCACGGGCGGTCCCCGATGCGCCAGCGCCGCGTCGCGCGCGGCCCCGGCTTGACACCCGGCGCGGGGGGCGTATAAGGCGCACCCATCGGGGCCACGCGGCCCCGTGTTTCATTTGGTGTTGGTGGCCCCCGCAAGGGGATGCCTGTCGCCCTTCGGGGAAAGGACAACGCCCTTCGACATACCAGAAGGAGATCAGACGGTGAGCAAACGCACCTCTGCCAAGTACAAGATCGACCGCCGCATGGGCGAAAACATCTGGGGCCGTCCGAAAAGCCCCGTCAATCGCCGCGAATACGGCCCGGGCCAGCACGGGCAGCGCCGCAAGGGCAAGATGTCCGACTTCGGCCTGCAGCTGCGTGCCAAGCAGAAGCTCAAGGGCTATTACGGCGACCTGACCGAAAAGCAGTTCCGCCGCATCTACGCCGAGGCCGAGCGCAAGCGCGGCGACACCGGCGAGATCCTGATCGGCCTCTTGGAAAGCCGGCTCGACGCGGTCGTCTACCGCGCCAAGTTCGTGCCGACCGTCTTCGCGGCGCGCCAGTTCGTGAACCACGGCCACGTGCTCGTGAACGGCAAGAAGGTCAACATTCCCTCCTACCGCGTCAAGGAAGGCGACGTGGTCGAGGTGCGTGACAAGTCCAAGCAGATGGCGCTGGTGCTCGAATCCGTCGGCCTGGCCGAGCGTGACGTGCCCGACTACATCGACGCCGATCATTCCAAGCTGACCGCCACCTTCGTGCGCACCCCGCAGCTGGCCGACGTGCCGTACCCGGTGATGATGGAACCGAATCTCGTCATCGAATTCTACGCGCAGAACTGATCCGGCCCGCCGGTTCCCGTTTTCCGAGGCCGCGCCCGCCGGGCGCGGCCTTTTCTGTTGCGGGGCCTGCCATGGGCCGCGTTGCCGCGGCCACGGTCCGGCGGTAAGGGAAAGCCATGCAGACCGATCGCCACACCGCCCTGGCCAGCCTGATCGTCATCGTGACCGGCACGCTCTGGGGGCTCTACTGGCTGCCCGTGCGCCGCCTGGCCGAGCTGGCGCTGCCGGGCGCCTGGGGCACGCTCGCCATCGTGGCGGCCGCGGCGCTGCTGCTTGCGCCGGTGGCAATCGCGCGCCGCGACCGGCTCGGCCGCGCCGACCCGCTCGCCCTGGGCGCGGTGGCGCTGGGCGGCGCGGCCTTCGTGCTCTACTCGGTGGGCTTCGTCTACGGGCGCGTGGCGATCATCATCCTGCTGTTTTTCCTCACCCCCGTCTGGAGCACCCTGATCGGGCGCTTCCTGATGGGCTGGTCGGTGCCGCGGCTGCGGCTCGCGGCCATCGCGGTCGGCCTCGTGGGGCTGGCGGTCATGCTGGGCGCAGATGGCGCGGTCCCGGTGCCGCGCGGGGCGGGGGAATGGCTTGCGCTGCTGTCGGGGCTGCTCTGGTCGGTGGCGACGACGGGCATGCGCGCGCGCCCCGGGCTGGCCCCGCCCGAGGCCGCCTTCGTCTTTGCCGCCGGCGCCACGCTCGGCGCGCTTGCATTGGCCCCGATGCTGGAGCCCTGGCCGTCGGGCCTGCCGGTGGCTGCGCTTGGCCCGGTGCTGGGCTGGGCGACGCTTGCCGGGGGGCTCTGGTGGGGGCTGTCGATGGCGGGGCTGATGTGGGCCACGCCGCGCCTGGACCCCGCGCGGGTCGGCATCCTGCTCATGGCCGAGGTGCTGGTGGGCGCGGTCTCGGCCGCGCTCATCGCGGACGAGGCGCTGGGGCCGCTGGAGATCGTCGGCGGCATCCTGGTGCTGGCTGCCGGTCTGCTGGAGGTCTGGCCGATCCGCCGCCGTGGCGGCGCGGCGCCGGGCTGATCAGGCCGCGGCCGCGCGCAGCGCCGGCTGGTCGATCAGCCAGTCCGTCAGGACCGCGCCGATCCACATGCAGAACAGCGCCAGCCAGGCCGTGGCCACGAAGATGGACCCGCCCGTGACGCCGTTGCCGATGGCGCAGCCGCCGGCCAGCATGCCGCCGAAGCCCATCAGCGCCGCGCCGAAGAGCGCGCGGCGCATCGGGCCCGCCCCCTCGAAGCCCTGGACCTTGAGCTCCCGCCCGGCCAGCGCGGCGAGGAAGGCGCCGATGAAGACGCCCGGCACCAGGCCGATGTCGAAATCCAGAAGCGCGTTGCCCGTCAGGAAGAACATCAGCGTGTTGGCCGACGGACCCGTGAAGGTGGCGCTTTCCACCTGGGTCGGTTCGAAGCTGACCTGGCTGAGCGCGTAGGTGAGCCCCCAGCCGAGCGCCACCGCGAAGCCGACGCCCGACGCCATGAAGAGCACCCGCGGCCCGATGCTGTTCTTCTTGGCCAGCACCAGCGCCAGGAGCGCCGTCGCCAGACCCAGCGCAAGCCCGGTGCCCTCGGGCAGGCCGAGCCACGGGACGAGGTCGATATTCTTGCCGCCCGGCGTGATCCAAAGTGCCGCCAGCCCGTCGCGGACCGGCGCCAGCCAGCCCTGCAGGCTCATCTGCGCGACGACCGCGAAGACCAGGCCCGAGACGAGCGAGCGCAGGTTACCCGTCGCCGCCAGGACCAGCAGCCGTCCCGAGCAACCGCGGGCCAGGACCATGCCGGCGCCGAAGAGCAGGCCGCCGATGATCGCCCCGGAAACGGAACCGGGCACGGCCATGATCCGCGCCTGCTGGGAATCGAGCAGCCCCGCCATTTCCGCACCCTGGACCCAGACCACGGCGGTCGAAAAGGCCAGCAGCCAGACCGACATGCGCGGCCCCAGCCGGCCGCGCGCGAACTCGACCGTCGAGGCGCGCAGGCAGAAGGCCGACCGCTGCGCCGCGATGCCGAAGACGATGCCGGTGATGAGCCCGAAGAACGCGGCCGTGCCGGGTTCGCCCAGGGTTTCCACGATGGCGATCAGGTCCATGAGGGGTCTCCGTAACCGTTCCGGGCCTCTTGGCCCAAAGCATCGCCCCGCGCCTTGATCCAGATCAGAGGCCCGGGCGCTTTGCGCTCGCGCGCGGGGCGGAAACGGGGTAATCGGAACCCATGTTGCTGACCAACCACAGACGCAAGGTGCCGCTGGACGAGGCGCGGGGCTACCCGTTCTTCCGCCGGCCGGTGTTCCTGCTCTACCTGATGGCGGCGGCGATGCCGATCGCCTTCGCCACCTGGTCGGCGCTGCTCAACAACTTCGTGATCGAGGCGGCGGGCTTCACCGGCGTCGAGATCGGCTGGCTGCACACGGTCCGCGAGATCCCGGGGTTCCTGGCCATCGGGGTGATCCTGCTGATCATCCTGATCCGCGAGCAGGTTCTCGCGGTGATCTCCCTGGTCGCGCTCGGTGCCGGCACGGCGGTGGTGGCGCAGTTCCCGGAATTCTCGGGGCTGCTGATGACCACGCTGATCAGCTCGATCGGGTTTCACTACTACGAGACGGTCAACCAGTCGCTGCAGCTCCAGTGGATCGAGAAGGAGAACGCGCCGCAGACGCTGGGCTGGATCGTGGCGATCGGTTCGGGGGCGTCGCTCTTCGCCTACGCGGCGCTGGTGGTCACCTGGAAGGCCTTCGACCTGTCCTACAACCTGGTCTACATGCTGGCGGGCGGCATCACGGTGGCCATCGCGCTCTATTGTTTCATGGTCTTCCCGCAATTCGAGGCACCGAACCCCCAGCACAAGAAGATGATCCTGCGACGGCGCTACTGGCTTTACTACGCGCTGCAGTTCATGTCGGGGGCGCGGCGGCAGATCTTCGTGGTCTTCGCCGCCTTCATGATGGTGGAACGCTTCGGCTTCGAGGTGCACGAGGTGACCGCGCTCTTCCTGATCAACTTCGTCGCCAACATGGCCTTCGCGCCGTTGATGGGCCGGATGGTCGCCCGCTTCGGCGAGCGCCGCGCGCTGGTTTTCGAATATGTCGGGCTGACCGCGGTGTTCCTCGCCTATGGCGGGATCTACTACTTCGGATGGGGCGTCGTTCTGGCGGCCGCGCTCTATGTCCTCGATCATCTCTTCTTCGCGCTGGCCTTCGCGCTCAAGACCTATTTCCAGAAGATCGCCGACCCGGCCGACATCGCGCCGACGGCGGCGGTGGCCTTCACGATCAACCACATCGCCGCCGTGACCCTTCCGGCGGTGCTCGGCTATCTGTGGATCACGGCGCCGCAGTCGGTCTTCCTGCTTGCCGCCGGGATGGCGGTGACGTCGCTGGCGCTGGCGCTGATGATCCCGCGTCATCCGGGCCCCGGCAACGAGACGATCTTCGCGCCGCTCCTGCCGGCCCCGGCCGGGTAGCCCCGCCTTGCCGCGTGGCGCGGCGCCTCCATATAGAGGGACAGAGAAAAAGGAGCGCGCGATGTTCTTTGGCCGCAAGAAAACCGAGATGCCCGCCGCCGACCGGGCGCTGCCGGGCCGCGACCGCCCGATCCAGACCGCCGAGACCCATTTCGTGACCGGCCGCCCGCTGAAGGCGCCGGTGCCGGAGGGCATGGCAGAGGCGATGTTCGGCATGGGCTGCTTCTGGGGCGTCGAGCGGATCTTCTGGCAGGTGCCGGGCGTCTGGCTGACGATGGCGGGCTATGCCGGCGGGACCACGCCCAACCCCACCTACCAGGAGGTCTGCACCGGCCAGACCGGCCACAACGAGGTGGTGCGGGTGGTCTACGACCCGGCCGCGCTGTCTTACGAAGACCTGCTGCGCCGGTTCTGGGAGGGGCATGATCCGACCCAGGGCATGCGCCAGGGCAATGACGTGGGCACGCAGTACCGATCCGGGATCTATACCTACACCGAGGCGCAGAAGGCGGCGGCCGAGACCAGCCGCGACGCCTATGCCGCGCGGCTCTCGGCGTCGGGCTACGGGCCGATCACCACCGAGATCCTGGGTGCCCCGGTCTTCTACTACGCCGAGGACTATCACCAGCAATACCTTGCCAAGAACCCGTCGGGCTATTGCGGGATCGGCGGCACCGGCGTCAGTTGTCCCATCGGCCTGCCGGCTTGACGGGCGCGGGCGGCTTGCCTATCCGCGTCTGACCCGACGCAGAGGACGCCGCCCATGCCCACCTTCACCGCCTTCACGACCCTTCCCGGCAAACCCGCGGCCGAGGATCTCGGCGCCGCGATGGAGCGGCTCGATCCGGAACCGACGGGCGTCGGCGTCTTCGAGATCGAGGACGGGTCCGGGCTCTGGGAGGTCGGCGGGTATTTCGCGCAAGCACCGGACGCGGCCGCACTGGCGCTGCTGGCGGCGGCGTTCGGGGCCGCGCCCTTCGCCGTGTCCGAGCTGCCGGAAACCGACTGGGTCGCCAAGGTGCGCCGCGAACTCGCCCCGGTCGAGGCCGGGCGCTTTTTCGTCCATGGCAGCCACGATTCCGACAAGGTGCCGGAGGGCTGCGTCGCGCTGCTGATCGAGGCGGCGATGGCCTTCGGCACCGGTCACCACGGCACCACGCAGGGATGCCTGCGCGCGCTCGACCGGTTGATCGGGGCCGGCCTCGCGCCGCGGGCCGTCGCCGATATCGGCTGCGGCACGGCGGTGCTGGCGATGGCCGCGGCACGGATCTGGCCGGTGCCGGTCATCGCCAGCGACATCGACCCCGTGGCCGTCGAGGTGGCCGAGGCGAATCTCGCCGCCAATGCCATGACGGGCCGGGTCACCTGCATCGAGGCGGCGGGCTTCGATCACCCGCGCCTGGCCGACGCCGCGCCCTTCGACCTTGTCTTCGCCAATATTCTCAAGGGTCCGCTGGTCGCGCTGGCCCCGGACATGGCCCGCGCGGTGGCGCCGGGCGGGGCGGCGATCCTGTCGGGGATCCTCAATGAACAGGCCGACGCGGTCGCCGCCGCCTACGCCGCCGAGGGCTTTGCCGAGACCGCCCGCGAGGTGATCGGCGAATGGACGACGCTCACGCTGCGCCGCGCCGCGTGACGGCATGAAAAAAGGCCGCCCCCGTTTCCGGGAGCGGCCCTGAAGCCCTGGGGCGCTCGGCTGCGCTCAGCGCAGGTTCTCGAGATCGCCGCGCACGAGACCGATGTCGTCCAGCTCGCGGTCGCTGAGCTTGGAGAGCGCGTTGCGCGTGGCGCGCTTGGCGTTCCAGTCGGAGACGGCACCGACGATGTGGTAGGCAACGGAGGCGGCGCGGTTGAAGATCGACGCACCTTCGCTGATCGAGCGGGTTGTTTCGAAGACGGCCATGATATCGATCCTTCTGGCACGGGGTGACGCTGTGTTTCTGAACCGGCATCTAGGATCGTTTTCGCGCCCGCGCAATCGCGCGTTTTGCATGGCTTCCATGCGTTTTTCGCATGGGTTCGTTTTCCGGCTAAAGTCATGAAAAATATTCAAAAATTCCGGATAAAACTGTCGCTTTCAGACCCGGTTTCGTCGCGATTCGACCATGGTTCCGGTCGGCCCCGGCGACTGGGTCCGGCGCCGGCCCGAAGGCGCCGGAAAACGATTTCGCGCCCGCTGTGGCCGAAAGGTCGCAGCCGGCCCCGCCGCGACGCGGCGCTGGCCAATGTTCGCGTTTCGTGCTAGGCGTTTTGAAAAGGACAAGGGCAGGGACAGGCCATGCGCATCTTGGGCATCGACCCCGGATTACGGGTTCTCGGATGGGGACTCGTGGAAACCTCGGGCAGCAAGGTGATCCACCGCGCCAACGGCGTCTGCAAATCCGAGGGCAAGGAACTCGCCGCGCGCCTCCTGAGCCTCTATGAGCAACTGACCGAGGTCTGCCGGACCCATGCCCCCGACATGGCGGCGGTGGAAAAGACCTTCGTCAACCGCGACGGGGCGGGCACGCTGAAGCTTGGCCAGGCACGCGGCATCGCGCTGCTGGTGCCGGCCCAGGCCGGGCTGGACGTCGCGGAATATTCCCCGAACTCCGTCAAGAAGGTCGTGGTCGGCGTCGGCCATGCCGAGAAGCGCCAGGTCGAGCACATGGTCCGCCTGCTTTTGCCCGGCGCGGTCCCGGCGGGCCCGGACGCGGCCGACGCGCTGGCCGTGGCGCTCTGCCACGCGCAATACATGCAAAGCGCCGGACGGCTGGACGCGGCGCTTGCGAGGGCCGGCGCATGATCGGGCGGATCGCGGGGATCGTCGACTACCGCGGCGCCGATCACGTGCTGATCGACGTGCGCGGGGTCGGCTATGTCATCCATTGTTCCGACCGCACCCTTGCCGCCCTGCCCGGTCCGGGCGAGGCGGCGGCGCTTTACACCGACCTTCTCGTGCGCGAGGACCTTTTGCAGCTCTACGGCTTCACCACCCTGCAGGAACGCGAATGGCACCGGCTGCTGACGACCGTGCAGGGCGTGGGCGCGAAGGCCTCGATGGCCATCCTTGGCACGCTCGGCCCCGACGGGGTCAGCCGCGCCATCGCGCTGGGGGACTGGGCGGCGATCAAGGCCGCGCCCGGGGTGGGCCCCAAGATCGCGCAGCGCGTGGTCAACGAGCTGAAGGACAAGGCTCCGCAGGTCATGGCGCTCGGCGCGACCGTCACGCGCCCGCAGGCGCCGGCCGGTGGGTCCGGCGCGGCCGCCGTTCTCGACCCCGGCGACGTCGCCCCGGAGCCGGCCCCGGCCGCCCCCGCCGCGCCGGGACGCGGTGCCGCGCAGGCCGAGGCCCTGTCGGCGCTGGTCAATCTGGGCTATAGCCAGGGCGAGGCCGCCTCCGCCGTCGCGACCGCCGCCGGCGACGCCCCCGAGGCCGACACCGCCGCGGTGATCCGTGCCGCGCTGAAACTGCTGGCTCCGAAGGGCTGAGCACATGACCGAGCCCGACCCGACCCTCCGCCCCGAGCCGCGCCCCGAGGATGCGGATCGCGCGCTTCGCCCGCAGACGCTCGAGGCCTTCATCGGCCAGGCCGAGGCCCGCGCGAACCTGCGCGTTTTCGTCGAAAGCGCCCGCCGCCGTGGCGAGGCGATGGATCACACCCTCTTCTTCGGCCCGCCGGGCCTGGGCAAGACCACGCTGGCCCAGATCATGGCGCGCGAGCTCGGCGTGAACTTCCGCATGACCTCGGGCCCGGTTCTGGCCAAGGCCGGGGATCTCGCGGCGATCCTCACGAATCTCGAGGCGCGCGACGTGCTCTTCATCGACGAGATCCATCGCCTCAACCCGACCGTCGAAGAGGTGCTCTACCCGGCGATGGAGGATTTCGAGCTCGATCTCGTGATCGGCGAGGGGCCGGCCGCGCGCACGGTGCGGATCGAGTTGCAGCCCTTCACGCTGGTCGGCGCCACGACGCGGCTCGGGCTGCTGACCACGCCGCTCCGCGACCGTTTCGGCATCCCAACGCGGCTGGAATTCTACAGCCCCGAGGAGCTGCACGAGATCGTCACGCGCGGCGCCCGGCTGCTCGGCGCCGATCCCGCGCCCGAGGGCGCCTGGGAAATCGCCCGCCGCGCCCGCGGCACGCCGCGGATCGCGGGCCGGCTGTTGCGCCGGGTGGTGGATTTCGCCGTCGTCGAGGGCGACGGCACCGTGACGCAGGCCCTGGCCGACCGCGCCCTGACGCGGCTCGGCGTCGACGCGCTGGGGCTCGACGGGGCGGACCGGCGCTATCTCAGGCTCATGGCCGAGCATTACGGCGGCGGCCCGGTCGGCGTCGAGACGCTGGCGGCCGCGCTCTCGGAAAGCCGGGACGCCATCGAGGAGGTGATCGAGCCCTACCTTCTGCAGCAGGGGCTGGTGCAGCGCACGCCGCGCGGCCGGATGCTTGCGGCGAAGGCCTGGGCGCATCTCGGCCTCGAGCCGCCGCGGCGGGGCGACCTGCTCGATCTCTAGAGCGGTTGCGGGCCGCGCCCCGGCGGTCTATGCCGCGTCCAGGTGGTGGAAATATCCTCGGGGGTGAGCCCCGGACGGGCGTCCGGGGCGAGGGGGCGGAAAGCCCCCTCCCGGCAGGCGGGGAGGCTGGCGATGACGCCGGACGAGATCGAAACGCTCTTCACCGGCTCTGACGGGCGCTACGGCTTCGCGCGCTGGGGCAGGCCGATTGCGCCCGTGGTCTTCGGGGTCGAGGACGCCACGGTCGCCGCGCTCAAGGGCGCGCTCGAGGCGGTGGTGGCGCTGGCCGGGCACGGCATGGCCGAGACGGATCCCGAGCTCGGCGTCAACCTGATGGTCTTCTTCCTGCGCGACTGGAACGAGCTCACAGCGGTGCCGGACCTGGACCGGCTGGTGCCAGGGCTGGGCCCGCTTGTCGCCCGTCTCGATGCCGGCGGGGCGACCAACTACAGGCTGTTCCGCTTCGATGCCGATGGGGCGATCAGGGCCTGTTTCGTCTTCATCCGCGTCGACGACGCCGTCGCCGGGATGCCCGCCGAGACCCTGGCGCTCGGCGAGGCGGTCCAGGTGATGCTGACCTGGTCGGACCGCGCCTTTGCCGCGCAGGGCCCGCTGGGGCAGGCGGAACCCGGCGGACCGGCGCTGCTGAAGCCCGGGATCGCCGGTGTGATCCGCGCGGCCTACGACCCGGTGATGCCTGCGGCCACGACCGACCCGGCGCATGCGCTGCGCCTCGCGGCCCGGCTGGGGGCGATGCGATGACGCCCCATCGCTTCGATCTGAGGGTCTATTACGAGGACACCGACCTCGCGGGCATCGTGTATTATGCCAACTACCTCAAGTTCATCGAACGCGCCCGCACCGAATGGGTGCGCGGGTTGGGCATCGACCAGGGGCGGCTGAAGGCCGAGAGCGGGATCGTCTTCGCGGTGCGCCGGGTCGTGGCCGACTACCTGCGCCCCGCGCGTTTCGACGACCTGCTGACGGTCGAGACGCGTCTGGCCGCGCTCTCGCCGGCGCGGATCGTCCTCGAACAGGACGTGCTGCGCGCCGGGGAGCGGCTCTTCGCCGCCGGGGTGACGCTCGTCGCGCTCGCCGAGACCGGGCGCCCGGCCCGGCTGCCAGCGGATATTCGCCGAGCGCTGGGCGCGGCCGCGCGATAATCGTCCGATCACGCCGAGTTTGTTGGCAATCCGCTTGGAAAACGGCTATTTTGGCCTTTGAAAAGAACAGTCGCAGCAGGCGGCGCACGGACGAAAAAGAGCAGGTCCATGGAAACCGAAGCCCTCGCGGCCGCACAGGCGGTCGATTTCTCGCTGGCCGCGCTGTTCTGGCGCGCCACCTTCACCGTGAAGCTCGTGATGATCGCGCTCGTCCTGGCCTCTTTCTGGGTCTGGGCGATCGTCATCCAGAAATTCATCAACTACCGCGCCGCGCGCCAGGAGACCGCCGAGTTCGACAAGGCCTTCTGGTCGGGCGAGCCGCTCGACGAACTCTACGATCAGATCGGCGAGGTGCCGCGCAGCGCCCCGGAAAAGATCTTCTTTGCCGGCATGACCGAATGGAACCGTTCGCACCGCCGCGATGGCGCCCTGATCGCCGGTGCGCAGTCGCGGATCGACCGGTCGATGGACGTGGCCATCGGCCGCGAGAGCGACCGGCTGAACGGCGGGCTGACGGTGCTGGCCACGGTCGGCGCCACCGCGCCCTTCATCGGGCTCTTCGGCACGGTCTGGGGGATCAAGCACGCCTTCGAGGAGATCGCGCTGCAGCAGAACACCAGCCTCGCGGTCGTGGCCCCCGGCATCGCCGAGGCGCTGGTCGCCACGGCGCTGGGTCTCTTCGCGGCGATCCCGGCGGTGATCTTCTACAACAAGCTCTCGAGCGACGCAGAGCGGATCACCTCCGAATACGAGGCCTTCGCCGACGAGTTCGCCACCATCCTCTCGCGCCAGCTGGAGGGCTGAGATGGGCGCGGGGGTCATGGACAAGGGCGGCGGCGGCGGTCGACAGGGACGGCGCCGGGCGCGCCGCGCCAAGCCGATGTCGGAGATCAACGTCACGCCCTTCGTGGACGTGATGCTGGTGCTGCTGATCATCTTCATGGTGGCCGCGCCGCTGCTGACCGTCGGCGTGCCGGTGCAGCTGCCCGAGACGGCGGCGACCCCGTTGCCGACCGAGGACCAGGAGCCGCTGACGGTCACCCTGACCGCGGACGGCCGGCTGTTGCTGCAATCGACCGAGATCGCCCGCGACGAGCTGATCCCCAAGCTGCGCGCCGTGCAGGCCGAGCGCGCGGACGACAAGCTCTTCCTGCGCGCCGACGGGGCCATCCCCTATGACGCGGTGATGCAGGTGATGGGCGCGCTCAACGCCGGGGGCTTCCGCAATATCGGGCTGGTGACGGAGTCGGGCGGGCCGACGCTCGACGGGCGGGACGGCTGAGGCCTGGCATGCAAACCGGCGTCAAGATCTCCGGGGCGCTTCATCTGGGCGCGATCCTCTGGGTGCTTCTCGGCGGAACCCTGTTCCGTGCGCCGCCGCCCGCGGACATGCAGGTCTCCGACGTCTCGATCCTGAGCGAGTCGGAATTCGCCGCGCTGGTCTCGGATGCGCCCGAGGCCGAAACCGTGCTGCCCGCGCCCGAAACGCCGGAGGTCGCCGCCGAGGCGCCGGCCGTGCCCGGGGCCGAGAGCGCCCCCCAACGCCCCGAGGTGGTGGCCCCCGCGCCGCCACAGCCCGCCGAGGCCGAACCAGACATGAGCGGCGCCCGCGCCCGCGCCGAGGCCGAGGCCGACGATACGCCGCCGCCCGCGCCGGTGCCGCCCGCGTCCGAGGACAGCCTGCCGCCCGCCCCCGCGCCCGACGCGCCGGTGGCCGCGCAGGATCGCGAGGGGCTCGACCGGCCGCAGCCGCCCGCGCTGGAAACCGCCGCGCCGCGCCCGGCCGAGCGCGTCGCGCCCGAGGCGACGCCCGCGCCGGACCCCGACGTGGCCCGCGCGGAGCAAGCCACCGAGGCCACCGCGCCCGACCCCGAGGCCGAGGCCGCCGCCACGGCGGAGCCCCGGACCGAGGCCGCGCCGGAGGCGGCGGCGACCGAGATCGTCACCGAGGCGGAGGAAGGCGAGGCCGACCGGGCGACCGCGCCGCTGCGCACGGCGCGCCCGCGGGCGCGGCCGGACCGCCCGGCGCCGTCGCCCGACCCGGAGCCGGACACCGAAACCACCGCGGCAGAGCCCGACCCGCCCCCCGAGGAAGAGAGCCCCGAGGACGCCATCGCCGCCGCCATCGCCGCCGACATGGCGAACGACACGCCGCCGGACGGCCAGCCCGCCGCGCGCAGCGGCCCGCCGCTGACCGGGGGTGAGCGCGAAGCGCTGCGCGTGGCGGTGCAGGACTGCTGGAACCTCGGGTCGCTCTCTTCGGCGGCGCAGCGGGTCGTCGTGACCGTCGGCGTCAGCATGTCGCCCGACGGGCTGCCGATCGCCGACAGCATCCGCCAGATTTCCGCGACCGGGGGCTCGGGCGGTGCCGCCCAGCAGGCCTACGAGGCCGCGCGCCGCGCCATTATCCGCTGCGGCCGGGACGGCTACGGCCTGCCCCCCGAGAAATACGATCAGTGGCGTGATATAGAAATGACATTCAATCCTGAGAGGATGCGGACCCGATGAGACATCTCGCGACATATCTCCTGGCGCTGGCGCTCTCGACCCTCGCCGTGGCCGGCCCCGGCGCGCAGGCGCAGGGGCGCGACGGCCCGCTCAGGATCGAGATCACCGAGGGCGTGATCGAGCCCTTGCCTTTCGCCGTGCCCGATTTCGTGGCCGAGGACGGCCGCGCGCGCGACCTGGCCGCGCAGATCGCCGACGTCGTGGCGGCCGACCTGGCGGGCACCGGGCTGTTTCGAGAAATCCCGGAAAACGCCCATATCTCGCGCGTGACCAGCTTCGATTCGCCGGTGCAGTTCTCCGACTGGAAGGCGATCAACGCCCAGGCGCTCGTCACCGGGGCGGTCGCGACCGGCGCCGGCGGCCGGCTGACGGTGAAGTTCCGGCTCTTCGACGTCTTCGCCGAGGCCCCGCTCGGCGAGGGGCTGCAGTTCCAGGGCTCGACCGGGTCCTGGCGGCGCATGGCCCACAAGGTGTCCGACGCGGTCTATTCCCGCATCACCGGCGAGGCCCCGTATTTCGACAGCCGCGTGGTCTTCGTCTCGGAGACCGGGCCCAAGAACGACAGGCGCAAACGCCTTGCGGTGATGGATTACGACGGGGCGAACATGCAGTACCTGACGGGCGACCAGTCGCTCGTGCTGGCGCCGCGGTTCTCGCCGGACGGTCGGCGGGTACTCTACACCTCCTACGAGACCGGCTTCCCGCGGATCAACATCCTCGACGTGACCACGGTGCAGCGCCGCGCGCTCGACGACCAGCCGGGCACGATGAGCTTCGCGCCGCGCTTCGCGCCGGACGGGCGCACGGTGGTGTTCTCGCTCAACCGCGGGGCCAACACCGACATCTTCACGCTGGATCTCGCCACCGGCGAGCGGCGCAGGCTGACGAGCTCGGCCGCGATCGAGACGGCGCCGAGCTTTTCGCCCGACGGCCGCTTCGTCGTGTTCGAGTCCGACCGCAGCGGCACCCAGCAGCTCTACATCATGTCCGCCTCGGGCGGCGAGGCACGGCGCATCAGCTTCGGCAAGGGGCGCTACGGCACGCCGGTCTGGTCGCCGCGCGGCGACATGATCGCCTTCACCAAGCAGAACGCGGGACGCTTCCATATCGGCGTGATGCGCACCGATGGCTCCGAGGAACGGCTGCTGACCTCCTCCTTCCTCGACGAAGGGCCGACATGGGCGCCCAACGGCCGGGTGGTGATGTTCACGCGCGAGACCGCCGGGGCCGGGGGCGCGCCCGCGCTCTACTCGGTGGACATATCGGGGCGGAACCTCAAACGCGTCCCGACGCCCAACGCGGCATCGGACCCGAACTGGTCGCCGCTGCTGGAGTGAGCCGCGTTTCCAGCGCGGCCGCGACCTGTTAGACTGCCCCCAATCGAGCAAAGACGAAAAACAAGGACCGCATCCATGACTTCCCCCAGAACTCTCCTGATCCTCGCCGTCGCGATGGGCCTGTCGGCCTGTGCGGGCGGTTTCCGCGGCGACGGCGCCGGCAGCGGCTATGGCAGCGGCACGGGCGCCGGCGCCGGTGCGGGCATGGGCGTCTACGACCCGGCCTCGCCGCAATATTTCAACCAGACCGTCGGTGACCGCGTCTTCTTCGCCGTGGACGAGAGCACGCTCTCGGCCGAGGCGCGCGCGACCCTGGACGCCCAGGCCGACTGGCTGATCCGCAATCCCGAATACAGCGCCATCGTCGAGGGCCATGCCGACGAGCAGGGCACGCGGGAATACAACCTCGCCCTCGGCGCGCGCCGGGCGAGCGCGGTGCGCGACTATATCGTCGAGCGCGGCGTCGCCGATGCACGTCTGCGGACCGTCAGCTACGGCAAGGAGCGCCCGATCGAGATCTGCTCCACCGAGGCGTGTTATTCCAAGAACCGCCGTGCGGTGACGGTCATCTCGGCCGGCTCCTCCAGCTGATCCCCGGAGCGCCCGCATGACCCGTCCCGCCCTCTTGCTGGCCACCTGTTTGGCCCTGGTGCTTCCCGCGACGGGCGCCTGGGCGCAGGCGCGCGGCGAGACCCTCGCCGATATCCGGCAGGACCTCTCGGTGCTCTACGTCGAGATCCAGCGCCTGAAGCGCGAGCTGTCGACCACGGGTGGCCCGTCGGTGGCGACCGGCGGCAGCAGCCTCCTGGATCGCGTCGACAGCCTCGAGACGGAACTGCGCCGCCTGACGGCGCGGGCGGAGGAGCTCGACCACCGGATCCGCAGCGTCGTCGAGGACGGGACCAATCGCGTGGGCGACCTGGAATTCCGGCTCTGCGAGCTGGAAGAGGACTGCGACATCGCCGAACTCGGCGATACGCCGTCGCTGGGCGGCGTGCCCGACGACGAGATCCGGATCGACCCGGAGCCGGCGCCGGGCGGCGGCAATGGCGCCGCCCCGGAACTCGCCATGGGCGAGCAGGCCGATTTCGACGCGGCACGCGCCGCCTATGACGCCGGCGACTTCCAGGCGGCGGCCGAGCAGTTCCAGGATTTCACCACCAACTACCCGGGCGGCGCGCTCTCGGGCGCGGCGCATTTCTGGCGCGGCGAGGCGCTTGCCGCGCTCGAGGACTGGAGCGGCGCCGCGCGCGCGTATCTCGACAGTTTCAGCGGCGATCCGGACGGCGACAAGGCCCCGGTGGCGCTGCTGCGGCTCGGGATCAGCCTCGACCGTATCGGCCAGCGCGAGGAAGCCTGCCTGACGCTGGGCGAGGTTCCGGCGCGCTATCCGGGCAGCGCCGCCGCCGAAGAGGCCCGCGCCCAGATGCGGGCATTCGGCTGCCAGTGACGCCCCCCTCGGCGGCAGAGTTCGAACAGAGCATGGCCGCCTGCCTGGGTGGCCCCGCCCCCGGCCGGCTGGGTGTGGCCGTGTCGGGCGGGGGCGACTCCGTGGCGCTGATGGCGCTGCTGGCCGACTGGGCCGGGCCGCGGGGCGTCGCGCTGTCGGCGGTGACGGTCGATCACGGCCTGCGCCCCGAGGCGGCGGAGGAAGCCGCGCTCGCCGCCCGCAGCGCCGCCCGGCTGGGCCTGCCGCACGAGACGCTGCGATGGCAGGGCTGGGACGGGCAGGGCAACCTGCAGGATGCCGCCCGCCGGGCGCGCCGCGCGCTGATCGCCGACTGGGCCGGGACGCAAGGGCTCGGGGCGGTGGCCCTGGGCCATACGCTGGACGACCAGGCCGAAACCGTGCTGCTGCGGCTTGCGCGCGGATCGGGGGTGGACGGGCTCTCGGGCATGGCGCGGCACCGGCGCGCGGCCGGCATCGTCTGGCTGCGCCCGCTGCTCGGGGTGCGCCGCGCCGCGCTGCGCGCGCTTTTGCGGGACAGGGACCTGCCCTGGGCGGAAGATCCCAGCAACGCGGATCCGCGCTTCGACCGGGTGAAGGCCCGGCGGGCACTGGAAGCGCTGGCGCCGCTCGGCTTGGACGCCGAGGGCCTGGCCGAAACAGCCGGGCACATGGCGACGGCGCGGGCCGCGCTCGAGGCCGAGACACAGGACGCGGCGCGGGCCATCGCCCGGGTCACTGTCGCCGGCGCGGTGTGCATCGACCGCGCGGGGCTCGTCGCGCTGCCGGAGGAGATTCGCCTGCGGCTGGTGTCGCACGCCCTGATCTGGGTGGCCTCGGCGGGCTACCGCCCGCGCCGCCGGGCGCTGGAACGCGCGCTCTCGGATGCCGTCGCGGGGCAGGCGGGCACGCTGCATGGCTGTGAACTGCGCCCCGAGGCAGGCGATCTCTGCATCCGGCGCGAACCCGCGGCGGTCCGCGACATGACCGCGCGGCCGGGCGAGATCTGGGACGGGCGCTGGCGCGTCACGGGCCCCGGCGCGCCGGACCTGCGGGTTGCGGCGCTGGGGATCGCGGGGCTGGCCGACTGCCCCGGATGGCGCGAAACGGGCCTCTCGCGCGGCGCATTGGCCGCCACGCCGGCGGTCTGGCGGGACGCGCGACTGGTCGCCGCGCCGCTCGCCGGGCGGGCCGAAGGGTGGCAGGCGCGGCTCGAACCGGGGGCGGACTCCTTCTTCGAAACGATATTATCGCATTGAAAGACGCCCCCCGATCTCTATTTTAGGCCCATGGCCGGGATCGCACCCGCGACACCCGGCCAATCCAAATCGAGGAGAGTTTCGTGGGCAACGCGCGAAATATTGCCTTTTGGGTCGTTCTGTTCCTGCTGATCGTGGCGCTGTTCAACCTGTTCAGCGGCGACCAGGCCACCATGGCGTCCCGAAGCGTATCCTATTCAGAATTCATCGAACGCGTCGATGACGGCGACATCACCAGCGCCACGCTCGACGGCGAGAAGGTCTATTTCCGCGGCGCGGACGGCACCCAGTTCATGACCGTCAAGCCCGCCGAGGTGGACGTCACCGACCGGCTGCTGGACAACGGCGTCGCGATCGAGGCCAAGCCGCAGGAAGAGTCCGGGTTCCTCTCGGTCCTCTCGCTCTGGCTGCCCTTCCTGATCCTGATCGGTATCTGGATCTTCTTCATGAACCGCATGCAGGGTGGCGGCCGCGGTGGCGCCATGGGCTTCGGCAAGTCCAAGGCCAAGCTCCTGACGGAGAAGCATGGCCGCGTCACCTTCGACGACGTCGCCGGCATCGACGAGGCCAAGGACGACCTCGAAGAGATCGTGGAATTCCTGCGCAACCCGCAGAAGTTCTCGCGCCTGGGCGGCAAGATCCCCAAAGGCGCGCTGCTGGTAGGCCCGCCGGGCACCGGTAAGACGCTGCTCGCACGGGCCGTCGCGGGCGAGGCCGGCGTGCCGTTCTTCACCATCTCGGGCTCGGACTTCGTCGAAATGTTCGTGGGCGTCGGCGCCAGCCGCGTGCGCGACATGTTCGAACAGGCCAAGAAGAACGCGCCCTGCATCGTCTTCATCGACGAGATCGACGCCGTCGGCCGGTCGCGTGGCGTCGGCTATGGCGGCGGCAACGACGAGCGCGAGCAGACGCTGAACCAGCTGCTGGTCGAGATGGACGGCTTCGAGGCCAACGAGGGGATCATCATCGTCGCGGCCACCAACCGCCCCGACGTGCTGGATCCCGCGCTGCTGCGTCCGGGCCGGTTCGACCGCCAGGTGCAGGTGCCCAACCCCGACATCAAGGGCCGCGAGAAGATCCTCGGCGTGCACGCCCGCAAGGTTCCGCTGGGTCCCGACGTGGACCTGCGCATCATCGCGCGCGGCACGCCGGGCTTCTCGGGCGCCGATCTCGCCAACCTCGTGAACGAGGCGGCGCTGATGGCCGCGCGGGCCGGGCGGCGTTTCGTGACGATGGAGGATTTCGAGAACGCCAAGGACAAGGTCATGATGGGCGCCGAGCGCCGGTCGATGGTCATGACCGAGGACGAGAAGAAGCTGACCGCCTATCACGAGGCCGGGCATGCGGTCGTCGGCATGAACGTGCCGCAGCACGACCCGATCCACAAGGCCACGATCATCCCGCGCGGCCGGGCGCTCGGGCTCGTGCTGTCGCTGCCCGAACGGGATCAGCTGTCGGTCACGCTGACCAAGTACAAGTCCAAGATCGCCATGGCGATGGGCGGGCGCGTGGCCGAAGAGCTCGTCTTCGGGCCGGAGAACGTGACCTCCGGCGCGGCGTCCGACATCCAGCAGGTGTCCAAGATCGCGCGGGCCATGGTGACGCAGTTCGGCTTTGCCGAGGAACTGGGCTATGTCGATTACGCCAACGAGCAGCAAAGCTTCCTCGGGGCCTATGGCGGCGGCGCGCAGCACTCCGAGGAGATGCAGAAGCGCATCGACGCCAAGGTGAAGGAGATCGTGGACGAGGGCTACGAGACCGCCAAGCGGATCCTGACCGAGAAACGCGACGATCTCGAGCGGCTGGCGCAGGGGCTTCTGGAATACGAGACCCTGACCGGTGACGAGATCCGCAAGGTGATCGAGGGCGAGCCGCTCAATCGTGGCGGCGACGAGGATGACCTGCCGCCGAGCGGCAACGCCCCGAGCGTCACGGCGATCCCGAAGACCAACAAGCCGAAATCCTCGGATGGCGGCGGCCTCGAGCCGGAGCCGGAACCGACCTGACGCCGAGGCCGGCGGCAGGTGACGAAGACCCCCGGGGCGCGCTGCCCCGGGGGTTTTTCTTTGCCGGGCCGACAGGGCTTTCGGCTTGCGGGGGCGGGACCGGCGCGGCAGTCTGGGCCGGATCCCGGAAAGGAGCCACCGATGCCGCTGTTGATCCCCACGGGCCACGCGGCCCGCGTCACCTGGATCGGGGTGGTGCCCGACCGCACCGCGAGCCTCGCCGCCGCACCGCTGGAGCGGGCCGAGCTGACCTTCGCCGGGATCGCGGGGGAGGCCCATGCCGGGCTGACCCGGCCGTCCTGCAGCCGGGTCACGATGCTCTACGACAAGGGGACCGAGATCCGGAACACCCGGCAGCTCTCGATCCTGTCCGAGGAAGACCTCGACGCCATCTCCGCCGGGATGGGGCTGGACCGGCTGGACCCGGCCTGGCTCGGCGCCTCGATGGTGGTCGCCGGCATCCCCGACTTCACCCTGGTGCCGCCCGGTGCGCGGCTGCGGCTCGCCTCGGGCGCGGTGGTGACGGTGGACATGGAGAACCGCCCCTGCCACCTGCCGGTCGAGGTGATCGAGCGTCACCATCCGGGCAAGGGCAAGGCGTTCCGGACCGCCGCGCAGCGCCGTCGCGGCGTGACCGCCTGGGTCGAACGCGAAGGGCCGCTGGCGCGCGGCGACGGGGTCGCGCTGTTCGTGCCGGACCAGCCGCGCTGGCCGCACGATCCCGCCGGCTGACCCGCCGCGCGCGCCGCGCCGTTTCCCATGGGAAACCACCGCTGCGACATTTCGACGGTTCCCGATCCAAATGTGTCGGAAACGCCGCTGTCGGCCCCCGTGCTTCGCGGCTATCAGGCCAGTGGAACCCGGATCACCGACATCCGAGCGCAAGGGGACAGTCATGGCGCACAAGACCGATATCGAGATCGCACGCGAGGCGACGAAGAAGCCGATCCAGGAGATCGGCCAGACGCTGGGCATTCCCGGCGATCACCTGCTGCCCTTCGGCCATGACAAGGCCAAGGTCTCGGCCGACTTCATCGACAGCGTGAAGGATCGCCCCGACGGCAAGCTCATCCTGGTCACCGCCATCAACCCGACCCCGGCCGGCGAGGGCAAGACCACCACCACCGTGGGGCTCGGCGACGGGCTGAACCGAATCGGCAAGAAGGCCGCGATCTGCATCCGCGAGGCCTCGCTCGGCCCGTGCTTCGGCATGAAGGGCGGCGCGGCCGGGGGCGGCTATGCCCAGGTCGTCCCGATGGAGGAGATGAACCTCCATTTCACCGGCGACTTTCACGCGATCACGGCCGCGCATAACCTGCTCTCGGCGATGATCGACAACCACATCTACTGGGGCAACGAGCTCGGCATCGACGAACGCCGGGTCGCCTGGCGCCGGGTGATGGACATGAACGACCGCGCGCTGCGCGACATCGTGACCTCGCTCGGCGGCGTGGCCAACGGCTTCCCGCGCCAGACCGGCTTCGACATCACCGTGGCCTCCGAGGTCATGGCGATCCTGTGCCTCGCGACCGATCTGGCCGACCTGCAGCGCCGGCTGGGCGCGATCATCGTGGCCTATACCCGCGACAAGCAGCCCATCTACGCCCGCGACATCAAGGCCGACGGCGCGATGACGGTGCTGCTGCGCGACGCGATGCAGCCGAACCTGGTGCAGACGCTGGAAAACAACCCGGCCTTCGTCCATGGCGGCCCCTTCGCCAACATCGCCCATGGCTGCAACTCGGTCGTGGCGACGCAGACGGCGCTGAAACTGGCCGATTACGTGGTGACCGAGGCCGGCTTCGGCGCCGACCTGGGGGCCGAGAAGTTCATGAACATCAAGTGCCGCAAGGCCGGGCTCGCGCCCGACTGCGTCGTGCTGGTGGCCACGGTCCGCGCGATGAAGATGAACGGCGGCGTCGCCAAGGAGGATCTCGGCGCCGAGAACGTCGCGGCGGTCGAGGACGGCTGCGCCAATCTGGGCCGGCACATCGGCAACGTCAAAAGCTTCGGGGTGCCGGTGGTCGTGGCGATCAACCATTTCGCCGGCGACACCGAGGCCGAGGTCAAGGCGGTGATGGATTACGTCGAGACGCAGGGTTCCGAGGCGATCCTCTGCAAGCACTGGGCCGAGGGCGGCAAGGGCACCGAGACACTCGCCACGCGCGTGGCCGAGATCGCCGACAGCGGCGTCTCGCAGTTCTCGCCGCTCTACCGGGACGACATGCCGCTCTTCGAGAAGATCGAGACCATCGCCAAGCGCATCTACCGCGCCGACGAGGTGCTGGCCGACGCCAAGGTGCGCAACCAGCTCAAGGAATGGGAGGCCGCGGGCTATGGCGAGCTGCCGGTCTGCATGGCCAAGACGCAGTACAGCTTCACCACCGACCCGTCGCGCCGTGGCGCGCCCACCGGCCATTCCGTCCCGGTGCGCGAGGTGCGGCTGTCGGCCGGCGCGGGCTTCATCGTGGTCATCTGCGGCGAGATCATGACCATGCCCGGCTTGCCGCGCGTGCCCTCGGCCGAGGCGATCGGGCTCAACGACCTGGGCCAGGTCGAGGGCCTCTTCTGAGGCCCGTTCCCGGGGGCGGCGCGATGGTCGAGACCCTGATCCCGGCACGGCGCGCGGCGGCGATCGACGGCAGGTCCATCGCCGCGCGGATGCGCGCCGCCGTGGCCGCCGAGGTGGCAGCGCTCGCCGACGCCGGCTGGGCGCCGCGGCTGGTCTCGATCAGCGTGGGCGACCAGGCCGCGTCGGAGATCTATGTCCGCAACCAGGCGCGCGCGGCCGCCGCCGCCGGCGTCGGCTTCGAGGCCCGCCACTACCCTGCCGGGACCACGCTCGAGCAGCTGGCGGACGTGTTGGACGGGCTGAACGCCGATCCGCGGGTCAACGGGATCATCATCCAGCGCCCGCTGCCGGCGCATATTCCCGTGAAGGCGCTGCAAAGGGCCGTGCATCCCCTCAAGGACGTCGAGGGCATGCATCCGGCCTCGATCGGGAACATCGTCTATAACGATCTCGCCCTCGGCCCCTGCACGGCGGTGGCCGCGGTCGAGATCCTGAAGACCCTGCCGCTGAAGATCGAGGGTCTCGACGTCACCGTGATCGGGCATTCCGAGATCGTCGGCAAGCCGATCGCCTTCCTGCTGATGGGACTGGGTGCGACGGTGACGGTCTGCCACCACATGACCCGGTCGGTCGCGATGCATTCCCGCGGCGCGGACGCGGTTTTCGTCGCGGTCGGCAGGGCGGGGCTGGTCACGGGCGAGATGATCAAGCCCGGCGCGGCGCTGATCGATATCGGGATCAACCGGATCGAGACGCCTGGCGGCGCGCGCACGGTGGGCGACGCCGATTTCGACAGCTGCGCAGAGGTCGCGGGCTGGATCACGCCGGTTCCCGGCGGGGTCGGGCCGGTCACGGTGGCCGTGCTGCTGAAGAACGCCACCCTTGCGACGCGGCTCCAGATGGCCCAAACCCGCGACAGCTTCGCCACCCCAGAGTCCTGACGGAGGATCCATGAGCGCCAAGATCATCGACGGAAAGGCCTTCTCGGCCGAGGTGCGGGCCCGCGTGGGCGAACAGGTCGCCCGGCTCAAGGCCGCGCACGGGATCACGCCCGGCCTCGCGGTCGTGCTGGTGGGCGAGGATCCGGCCAGCCAGGTCTATGTCCGCAACAAGGGCAAGCAGACCGTCGAGGCGGGGATGGAAAGCTTCGAGCACAAGCTCGACGCCGACACGTCCGAGGCCGCGTTGCTGGACCTGGTCGCGCGCCTGAACGCCGACCCGGCGGTGCACGGCATTCTCGTGCAGCTGCCGCTGCCCGGTCACATGAACGCCGATGCCGTCATCAATGCCATCGACCCGGCCAAGGACGTGGACGGCTTCCATATCTCGAATGTCGGGCTGCTGGCGACGGGGCAGAAGGCGATGGTGCCCTGCACCCCGCTTGGCTGCCTGATGATGCTGCGCGACCAGCACGGGGATCTCTCGGGCATGAACGCGGTGGTCGTGGGACGGTCGAACATCGTCGGAAAGCCGATGGCGCAGCTCCTGCTGCGCGACAGCTGCACGGTCACCATCGCCCATTCCCGCACCCGCGAGATCGAGACCGTCTGCCGGCAGGCCGATATCCTCGTCGCCGCGGTCGGGCGCCCCGAGATGGTCACCGGCGACTGGATCAGGCCGGGCGCCACGGTGATCGACGTGGGCATCAACCGCGTGCCGGCGCCCGAGAAGGGCGAGGGCAAGCACCGGCTCGTCGGTGACGTTCATTTCGAAAGCGCGTCACAGGTGGCCGGGGCCATCACCCCGGTGCCCGGCGGGGTCGGGCCGATGACGATCGCCTGCCTTCTGGCCAACACGCTGACCGCCTGCTGCCGGGCCAACGGCCTGCCCGAGCCAGAGGGGCTGACGGCCTGACGCGGATTGGCGTCACCCGGTAACGGGCACCATCGTTCCGAGAAGCGTGGCGACCGGCACGCGGTCCTCGCCGGTCTCCGCCACGACATCGGCGCGCACCACCATCAGCCGCCGGCCGGGCTTGACGACGCTGCCCGTGGCGACCAGCCGATCCCCTTTCCCCGGGGCCAGGAGATGGATTTTCATCTCGCTGGTCAGGACTTCGCTGCCTTCCGGCATCAGCGAAAGGGCCGCGTAGCCGGCCGCGCTGTCGCCGATGGCGAAGGTCAGCCCGGCATGGGCATATCCGTGCTGCTGGGTGGCCGAGGGCAGAATCGGCGCCGCGATCCGGCAGCGCCCGGACGCAATCTCGATCATCTCGGCGCCGAGCGTGCGCATCAGCGCCTGCAGGTCAAAACTGCAACGGATTGACTCAAACCGGTGATTGCCTGTCGCGTTTTCCATGTGGCAACATTTCATCCATCCAACAAGCGGGCCAGACGCATAGTATATCGAATGTTGAGTTCTCGTAACCGTTCAGGACCTGATGTGCGGCACTTGATCCTGGCAGACAGGTTTCTCCCAATAGCGGTGGTCGCGAAAGCGGTGCGTTTTCCCATCGAGGTCCTGGTGCGGATGCTCCGGCCGCTGACACTCGGATCCTGGGCGCTGGCGACGCTCCTGACGGCGCTGACCGGTCCGCTCGGAACCTATTCGTCCTATGCCCTGCCCGAGCGGCTGGTCTACTGGGGCGGCTTCATCGGCGCGTCGATCCTGCTTGCGACCGCGCTTCTCGTGCTGAGCGATCGCCACACCCTGCGCTTCGGCTACTGGCCCGTGGCGCTGGCGCGCGTGCTGGTCTTCACCGGTCTCTTCACCTGGTTCCTGTACTGGTTCCATTGCGTCGTGCTGGACTTTCCGCACGAGGAAATGCCGCCCGTCTGGTATCTTGCCCTGGTCGTGTTCACGGTGGCGCTCTGGGTGAATATCTTCCGCTATTTCCTGGCGGGCGCGGGGCGCGCGGCCGCCGAGGCCGACGCGTCCGCGCCCGAAGACTCCACGGCAGAACCGCGCCTGCTGCGCCGGCTTTCCGCCGACATGGGCAGCGACATCCTGCATCTCTCGGTCGATGACCATTACGTCGAGGTGGTCACGGCCCGCGGCCGGCAACGGCTGCTGATGCGTTTCGTCGATGCGCTGGACGAGCTCGAGGGGCTTGACGGGCTGCGCGTTCACCGCTCGCACTGGATCGCGCCGGAGGCGGTGGTCCGGCATCAGCGCGAGCGCGGGCGCGACGTCCTGGTGCTGAAGACCGGCGCCCATGTCCCGGTCAGCCGCAAGTACCGCGCGGCGGTGCGCGCCGCCGGGCTCATCTAGCGGCGCGGCATCGGCATGGCGCGTGGCGGCGCCCCCGTCAGGATCGCGATCGCCTGCGGACCCATCAGCCCGGCCAGGGGCGGGGCGTGGCAGGCAAGCCCCCCGGTATAGGTGCCGTAGGCAGGCAGGATCACGCGCCGGCTGTCGACGAGAAAGGCCGGCCGGCTCCGGCGGGCGAGCCGGGCCTTGGGATGATAATGGCCCGAGACCTCGCCGGCGGCGTCCGGACGGGCGATATGGCGGAAGACCAGCGGCCCGAGCGCCAGCTCCGCCCGGTGCGTGCCGCCCAGATCGACCGGCCCCGGATCGTGATTGCCCTCGACCCAGATCCAGCGCCGGCCGGCCATGAGCTGCATCAGCCAGCTCCGCTCCGCCTCGCCGAGACCGCCGGCCGCCGCGAGATCGTCGAAACTGTCGCCGAGACAGACCACGACCGCCGGATCGGTCGACGCGATGTCGTCGGCGAGCCGGGCGAGCGTGTCGCGGGTCTCGAACGGGGGCAGCAGCGCACCGCCCCGCCGGGCGATCCGCTCGGCCTTGCCGAGATGCAGGTCCGAGACGCAAAGGAGCGACTCCGCGCGCCAGAACAGCGCGCCCGATCCGAGCGCCGTGAGGGTCGCGTCCGCGAGGGGAAAGTCATGCCCGTGCATACCCGTCAGAAACACCCTGTGGCGCCGCCGCGCAAGGGCCGCTGCGCGGCGATTCCATGCCTCCGGCGGGGATATTTCCGCCACTTGGAGGGCCGCGGCCCTATCCGAGCCCGGCCTCGGCCATCAGCCGGGCGGCTTCCTCGTCCATCAGCCGTGCCGCGCCCGCGCCCTCGATCGGGACGCGCCCGGCCTCGAGCAGGAGCGGTGCCGCCAGCGGCGTGACATGCGGCGCCGCGACCAGGTCGATCCGGTCGCCGATCCGGTCGATCATCGCCTCGAGCCGGCTGAAATCCACCAGCCCGCGCATGGCCTCCTCGCGGGTGATGCGCAGGAGCAGGTGGTCGGGATCGTATTTGCGCAGCGTGTCGTAGAGGATGTCCGAGGAAAAGGTCGCCTGCTTCCCGCTGCGCCGCTGCCCGGGCATGTTGCGCTCGATCAGCCCGGCGACGATGGCCGAGGCGCGGAAGGTGCGCTTCATCACGGCGTTCGAGGCCAGCCAGGTCTCCAGCGCGTCACGCAGCCCCGCCCGCGTAAAGAGCGGCGCCGGATCCCGGAGCGGCTCGAGCCCCCAGACCAGCGTCGCGTAGTCGCTGGCGACGAAGCCGAGTGGCTGCAGCCCGGCCGCTTCCATGCGCTGGGTCAGCATGAGGCCCAGCGTCTGCTGCGCGTTCCGCCCCGCGAAGCCGTAGATGCAGCTATGCGCGCGACCCTCGCGCCGGAAGCTCTCGATCAGCAGCCGGTTCGGTGCGGGCAGCCGCGAGATGCGGCGCTGAAGCGCGAGCCAGTCGGCGGTGTGGCCGGGCAGGTCCGGCCAGCTTCGTTGCTGGAGGATGCCGAGAACCCGGTCCGACAGAAGGGTCGAGGTCGCCATCTTGGTACCCATGAAGACCGCGATCCTGGGCGCGCGGCCGCGGTCGCGGCTGACTTCGACCACCATCTCGCGCAGCCCCTCGTAGCGCACGACCTGGCCGCCGATGAGAAACGTGTCGCCGGGGCTCAGCGACGCGGCGAAGGCTTCCTCCACCTCGCCGAGCGGGGCGCCGCCGCGCCGGTTCTTCAGCCGGACCTTGACCGTCTCGTAATCGACGATGGTGCCGATATTCATGCGGATGTTGCGCGCGCTGCGGGGATCGCGCAGCCGCCAGAGCCCGTCCGGCCCCTGCTTCAGCCGCTGCCAGCGATCATAGGCGCGGAGCGCGTAGCCCCCGGTGGCGCAGAATTCGAGGCAATCGTCGAACTCTGCGCGGGTGAGGGCCGCGTAGGGGCCGGCCGCGCGGATCTCGCGATAGAGCGTGTCCGCCGCGAAGGGGCCGGCGCAGGCGGCGATCAGGATATGCTGGCAGAGCACGTCGCGCGGGCCCGGGCCGCGGGGTGCGCCGTCGAGGTCATGGGCGCGCACCGCGTCCAGCGCGGCGCGGCATTCCACCACCTCGAACCGGTTCGCGGGGACCAGGAGCGCCTTGGAGGGGGCGTTGTAGCGGTGGTTGGCCCGCCCGATCCGCTGCACCAGCCGCTTGACGTTCTTCGGCGCGCCGACCTGGATCACCAGGTCCACGTCGCCCCAGTCGATCCCGAGATCGAGCGAGCCGGTGCAGACGATCGCGCGCAATTCGCCGGCGACCATCGCGGCCTCGACCTTCTGGCGGGCCTCGCGCGAGAGAGAGCCGTGATGGATGCCGATGGGCAGGTTGTCGGAATTGGCCTGCCAGAGCGCGTGGAAGAAGATCTCGGCCTGGGCGCGGGTGTTGTGGAAGATCAGCGTGGTGTTGTGGCGGCGCAGCTCCTCCAGCACGGCCGGGATCGCGTAGCGCCCGCCGCCGCCGGCCCAGGGCGGGGGCGTGTCGGTCTCGAGCATGGCGATCTCGGGGTCGGGGCCCGGGTCCGCGCGCAGGATCTCGCAGGGATCGGGATGGCGCGCGAGGAAGCGGGCGATCGCCGCCGGATCCTCGACCGTGGCCGAGAGCCCGACGCGGCGCAGCCCCGGCGCCAGCGTCTGCAGTCGCGAGAGCCCCAGCATCAGCTGGTCGCCGCGTTTCGATTCGGCCAGGGCATGGATCTCGTCCACGATGACGCGGCGCAGACCGGCGAATATGCGCGGCGCGTCCTCGTAGGACAGCAGCAGCGCGAGGCTCTCGGGCGTGGTCAGCAGGATATGGGGCGGGGAGGCGCGCTGCTTGCGGCGCTGGGTCTGCGTGGTATCGCCCGACCGGTCCTCGACCCGGATCGGCAGGCCCATCTCGGCAACGGGCGCGGTCAGGTTGCGCCGGATATCGGCCGCGAGCGCCTTGAGCGGCGAGATGTAGAGTGTGTGCAGCCCCTCATGGGGGCGGTCGGCCAGTTCCGCCAGGCTGGGCAGGAAGCCCGCCAGGGTCTTGCCGCCGCCGGTCGGTGCCACCAGCAGCAGCGCCGGCGCATCGGCGCGCGCCAGCATCTCCGCCTGGTGCGGATGTACGGACCAGCCGCGGGACGCGAACCAGTCGGCGAAGAGGGGGGGCAGCTCGGCCATCGGGCCGAGAGTAGCGGTCCGCGCGGCGGGGGAAAGCCCCCGCCGCCGGAAATCGGCCCGGCCGCGGCCGCGGCGTCAGTGATGGATTTCTTCGTCGCGCACGAAGAGGTTCGCCCAGGCCCGGTCGACCAGCTCCGGTGTCATCCGGTAGGGCTGGCCCTCGTAGTCGCACATCGCCGCCATCTGGTCGACGAGGAAGGGGCCGTGGAAGTTGGCATAGACATTGCCGATCTCGGGATACTTGTTGCGCACGAGATGCACGAGGCTGTCCTCGTCCAGCGGCATGCCCTTCTTCTTGGCGATCATCGCCAGGACCTTGAGGAATTCCTCCTGCGTCGGGCCGTCGATCTTGATCTTGAAGAAGATCCGGCGCAGCGCCGCGCCGTCGAACATCTGGTTCGGATGGAAGTTGGTCGAGAAGATCACCAGCGTATCGAATGGCACCTCGAACTTCTCGCCCGACTGCAGCGCCAGGATGTCGTAGCCCGCCTCCATCGGCACGATCCAGCGGTTGATGATCGATTGCGGCGGCTCCTGCTGGCGGCCCAGGTCGTCGACGATGAAGACGCCGCCCGTGGCCTTGAGCTGCAGCGAGGCCTGGTAGGTGCGCGAGGTCTTGTTGTAGTTCAGGTCCAGCATGTCGAGCGTCAGCTCGCCGCCGGTCATCACCGTGGGCCGGTCGCAGAGCACGTAGCGCTGGTCGAACCGGTTGGAGCTGCGCCGCAGCGAGGTCGGATCGTCCTCGAGCGCCTCGGCCTTGTTGTGCACGATCGGGTCGTAGACCGTGATGACCTGGCCGGCATATTCGATGCAGCGGGGCACGTAGATCCGGTCGCCGAGCGCGTCGCGGATGCCGTTCGAGATCGACGACTTGCCGTTGCCCGGCGGCCCGTAAAGCAGGATCGAGCGGCCGGAGCTGACCGCGGGGCCGAGGTTTTCCAGCATGCCTTCCGGCAGGATGAGATGGCCCATAGAGCCCTCGAGCATCTGCCGCGTGATCTGGATGTTGGTGACCGACTGGCGACGGGTCTGCTCGTAATAGACGTCGAGCGGAACCGGCATCGCGCCGTAGTATTCGGATTGCGACAGCGCGTCGAGCGCGCGGGCCCGGCCGGCCTCGGAAAGCTGGTAGACCATCTCCGAGGACGAGGTGGCGTGCATGTTGCCCATCGCCTCGACGAGCTTCTGCTCGCGCGCGAGATCCACGAGTTCCTGTGCCACCGGGATCGGCAGGCAGACCGCGCGCGAGACCTGCGACACGGTCTCGAGGTTCTGGCGGAACATCGTCTTGAGCAGGATGTCCCGCATCATCACGATGTTGAGCCCCGTATCGGCAAGAGAGCGCGGCGGCGGCGGGGCAAGCACGTCCCCGGGATGCATGTTCATGGGTCGACCTCGGCGTTGCTTCTGGGGCGGTGGCCCGGACGCGCCTCGCGCCCGGCGGATCCGCCCCGTCCGTCTTTGTTTTGCATGTGGGACCCTGCCGGAATACTATGGCGAAAAAATGGAACGAGGCAGGCATGAGCAGAGCCACTGGACCCAACGGTACGCTTCTGCTGATCTATCTTGTGGCGCTTCTGGCGGTCGAGGCCCTGGTGCAGATCGGCCGCGGGGCGCTGCTGATCAACCAGCACGAGGGCGATTCCATCCATCTGGCCGATATCGTCCTGCGCATGGCACTGGGCGAGATCCCGCATCTGGATTTCATGACGCCGGTGGGGATTGCCGCCTTTGCGCCGTTCTCGCTCTTCGTCGGGTTCGGGATGGGGATCGGCAAGGCGATCCTGGCCGGGCAGATCCTCGTCGCCGGGCTGCTGCTGCCCGCCGTCTGGTGGGCGGGCGTCACCCGGCTGGGACCGCGGCTGGCCTATGTCTTCGGGTTCCTGGTGCTCACGCTCGTCGTGGCGCTGGTACATGGTGCGCCGGATACCAGCGTGTCGATCTCGATGCATTACAACCGCTGGGCCTGGGCGATCACCTTCGTCGTCCTGGTCGTCGCGCTGGTCGATCCCGGCCCGCGCCGGTCGGCTCTGGTCGACGGCCTGGTGCTGGGGCTCGGCATCGCGGCGCTGGCGCTGATCAAGGCGACGTATGTGGCGGCCTTCATCTTGCCGGTCCTGGTCGCGCTGCTGCTGCGAGAGCAATGGGGCGCGATCGTCACGGCGCTGTTGGCGGGTCTTGCCGTGGTCGGCGCCATGACGCTGGCCTTCGGGGTCGCCTACTGGCAGGCCTATCTCGCCGATCTGGTCTTCGTGGCGCAGAGCGAGGTGCGCCCGCGCCCGGGCGACGGCCTGGCGGAACTGCTGATCGGCGCCAGGTTCCTGCTGTCGAACGGGCTTCTTCTGCTGGCGGTGGCGCTTTTGCGCCAGTCCGAGCGGCTCGTGGCCGGGGTGGTGCTGCTGCTGCTCGTCCCGGGCTTCGTTTACGTCACCTACCAGAACTGGGGCAACGATCCGCAATGGCTCGTGCTGGTGGCGGTGTTGCTGCTCGCCCTGCGTCCAGAGCGAAACCTGCGCAACGGCATCGGCTGGGAGATGCGCAATGCCATTTCCACGGCGGCGGTGGTGGCCTTCGCGCTGATCGGCCCGTCGCTGGTCAATATCGTCTTCAGCCCCGTGCGCCATGCACAGCTGCCCGCGGCCGAGTACGTGCCGATCCTGCCGGACCCGGCACATGCGGATTTCGCGGTCCACGAGAAGCGCGCCTTCAACCTCTCGGCGCGCACGCGGCTCTCCTACGAGGATCCGGAGCGCGAGGCGCGCCGGGTCGGCGAGGAGCCGCTCGCCATGCTCTACGGCCAGCCGCTGCCGCATTGCGCGCTGACCACCGGCAATGTCGGCATGTACAGCGCGATGGCCGCGGATCTGCGTGACGCCGGGTTCGCGGACGGGCGGACGATCTTCATGGCCGACGCGGTTTCGGGGCTCTGGCTCTTCGGGGCGGGGGAGCGTCTGGAGGGGGGCGCGCCATGGTATTACGGCGGGCTCGACGCGCTGGCGCGGTCCGATCTCTTTCTCGTGCCGCTCTGTCCGACGGCGCTGCCGATGCGCAACCACATCCTCTCCGCGCTGGCCGAGCGGCCGGATCTCGTCTTCACCGAGGTGCGCCGGAGCGATCATTACATCCTGCTGGAGCGCGCGGACGCGCAGCGCTAGGCCGGCTGCAGCGCCGCGAGCCCGAGATAGAAGATCAGGATGCCCCCCAGCGCGAAGCCCAGCGGAAAGTCCCGCGTCACGGTCCAGGAATGCCAGTCGGCCGTCGCCCGGCGCATCGCGGGCAGGGCGCGGAAGAGGCGGTGCGTGGCGAAGGCCGCAAGCAGCCCGAAGGCGAGAATGTAGAGAAAGGCGAACAGGTCGCCCGGCGCGATATAGGGCGCGGCCGCGGCCGCGAATTTCGCGTCGCCCGCCCCGAGCTTGCCGGCGCTCGAGAGCAGGAACCCCACGACGAGCACCACCACGAGGTTGAGCAGCCGCCAGGCGAAGACGTCGAGGGGCAGCGCGATCGGTCCGAGGACCAGAAACCCGAGCGTCAGCGCGACGACCGACGGGTTGGGGATGCGCATGTACTTCATGTCGCTCCACGCCGCCCAGATCGAGATCGGGAAGGCGGCGATCAGCAACAGCAGCGCCTGCGCGGGAGTCGTGTCCATGTTTGGGTCCCGGTCCTGTTCCAGTCGCACAGCGGCGCGGGCGCTTACGGCAGGCCCCCGCCACCGCCGCCCAGCACGTCCATGATGTCATAGACGGACGGCCCGATCAGGATAATCAGAAGTGGCGGCACGGTGAACATCATCGTGCCCAGCGTCAGCTTCGTCGGCAGGACGTTCGCCTTTTCCTCGGCCCGCATGACCCGCTTGTCGCGCATCTCGCCGGCATAGACCCGCAGCGCCTCGGCGATCGAGGTGCCGAAGCTGGCCGACTGGATCAGCACGGTGGTGAAGGACGAGATGTCGGGAACCCCGCAGCGTTCCGCCATGTCCTTGAGCACGTTGACCTTGTCCTTGCCGGCCTTCATCTCGTGGGCGACGATTTCGTATTCGTCGGCAAGCGCCGGGAAACCGGCGCGGATTTCCTTGGCCACGCGGATGATCGACTGGTCCAGCGACTGGCCGGCCTCGACGCAGACCAGCATCATGTCCAGCGAATCAGGGAAGCCGTTGACGATCTCTTCCTGCCGGGCCTGGCGGCGGCGCTCGACCCAGTAGGCCGGCGTGTAGTAGCCCACGAGCCCCGGCAGGATGATCCAGAGCAGCAGGCTGTGCACCTTGATGCCGTCGGCCGAGGAGGTGAGGATCGCCATCAGCGCGCCGAAGATCAGCAGCGAAACGCCCAGCGCGAACTGCGCGAGGTGATAGGTGCGGATCGCGGTCTTGGACCGGTAGCCCGCCTGCATCATCTTCTTGCGGGCCTCGCTGTAGTCGCCCTCGTCCTGCGGTTCGAGGAAGGTGGCGAACTTGTCCAGCTTCTGCGAGCTTTCCTTCTGGCGCAGGTTCGCCTTGGCCTGGGTCTGGTTGCCCGGCTTGTGAAGCGCCGAAGGATGCGGGACCTGGTCGCGCAGCTTATCCAGCGGGTCGGCGCGGCGCTGCACCAGGAAGGGCAGCACCGCCGAGATCAGCAGAACCCCCAGCATCCCGGTCGCGAAGAGCGGCCCGAGCGGGCCGAACTGCGTCACGAGAAAATCGTTCAGGCGGTTGAACGCGTCCATGATCGGACTCCTCAGACTTTGATGTTTACCATCATCTTCATGTAGATGACGTTGACCACGAGGAAGACGCCCACGCCGATCGCGGCGGGGATGAAGAGCGAGGTTTCCTTGACCTCGTCATAGTAGTTCGGCTCCAGCACGCTGATGCCGACCAGGGCCACGATCGGGAAGACCGACAGGAACCAGCCGGACCACTTGGCCTCGGCGGTGATCGCCTTGACGCGGCGGAACAGCTTGAAGCGTGCGCGGATCACCCGGGCAAGACCGTCGAGGATCTCGGCGAGGTTGCCGCCCGACTGCTGCTGGATCGTCACCGCCACCGCGAGGAAGCGGACGTCCTGCATGTCCACGCGTTCGGCCAGGTCCTTCAGCGCCTCGGTGATGTCGCCGCCATAGGCGGCCTCGTCGGCGATCACGCCGAACTCGGTGCCGAGCGGATCGGGCACCTCCTTGGCGACGATGTTGACCGCGCTCGAAAAGGGGTGCCCGACCCGCAGCGACCGGACCATGAGCTCCACCGCATCGGGAAGCTGCTCCTCGAACAGGGCGAGCCGCTTCTTGGCCTTGTTGTCGATCCAGGTATAGACCGCCCCGATCCCCATCGCGACCGAGACCGCGATCCGCACCGGCAGTGCCGCGCCGGTCAACAGCGTCAGCAGCCCGAAGCAGATTCCCGAGAGCAGCATCATGATCAGCACGAGGGCCTTCGGGTTGAAGGCGATATTCGCCTTCTGCGCCTTGTTCGCGATGATCGCGTAGATCGGGATCGACTTGGCCGAGTTGTACTGGTTCATCTCCTTTCGGAGCTGTTCCAGGACCGCCTCGCGCGTGCCGCCCTTCTCGAGCATGTCGAGCCGGCGGTTCACCCGGTTGTTGAGCGAGATCGATTTCCCGAAGACGACGAGGTAGATTCCCTCCACCAGGAGCAGGACCGCCACGAAGATCAGGGCGTAGATGATCGGTTCGATGCTGATCGTCATGACGTTACTCCGCGGCCGATGGATCGTAGATGCTGGCCGGCAGGTCATAGCCCCACTGGCGGAAGCGTTCCGAGTAATGCGAGCGGATGCCGCTGGGCATGAAACGACCGATGATCCGGCCGTCTCCGTCCAGCCCGTCGCGCTGGTACTTGAAGATTTCCTGCATGGTGATGACGTCACCCTCCATCCCGGTGATCTCTGAGACCGAGACCATCCGGCGCGAGCCGTCCTGCAGGCGGCTGATCTGCACGATCAGGTTCACCGCCGAGGCGATCTGCTGGCGCATCGCCTTCATCGGCATTTCGATGCCGGACATCGAGATCATGTTCTCGAGCCGGCTGACCGCGTCGCGGGCCGAGTTGGCGTGGATCGTGGTCATCGACCCGTCATGGCCGGTGTTCATGGCCTGGAGCATGTCGATCACCTCCTCGCCGCGGGTCTCGCCGACGATGATCCGGTCGGGCCGCATCCGCAGCGCGTTCTTCAGACAGTCGCGCTGGCTGACCGCGCCGCGGCCCTCGACATTGGCCGGGCGGCTTTCCATCCGGCCCACATGGACCTGCTGAAGCTGCAGTTCCGCGGTGTCCTCGATGGTGATGATCCGCTCGGCGTTGTGGATGAAGGACGACAGCGCGTTGAGCGTCGTCGTCTTGCCCGAGCCCGTGCCGCCCGAGACGATGATGTTGAGCCGGCAGGCGACCGCGGCTTCGAGATAGGCGGCCATCTCGTCGGAAAAGGCGCCGTAGCGGACGAGATCGGGGATGCCGAGCTTGTCTTTCTTGAATTTCCGGATCGAGACCAGGCTGCCGTCCACCGCGATCGGCGGCACCATCGCGTTGAAACGCGAACCGTCGGCCAGTCGCGCGTCCACATAGGGGTTGGACTCGTCGACGCGCCGGCCCACCGCCGAGACGATCTTGTCGATGATGCGCAGCAGGTGGCGTTCGTCCTTGAAGCGGACGGTCGTCAGCTCGAGCCGGCCGTCACGTTCCACGAAGATCTGCTGCGGACCGTTCACCAGGATATCGTTGACGGTGTCGTCCTTGAGAAGGGGCTCCAGCGGGCCGAGACCCGTCACCTCGTCATAGAGTTCCTGGTTGAGGATCGCGCGCTCTTCCTTGTTGAGCACGACCCCCATCTCGTTCAACCCGTCCGCGCAGATCGAGGTGATCTCGGCCCGCAGCTCGGCTTCCGAGGCATGTTCGAGCGCGGCGAGGTTCAGCGTGTCGAGCAGCATCTTGTGCAGCTCGGTGCGCACCTCGGAGAGCTTGTCGCGGCGCTTCTGTTCCTTATCTTCGGGCACCGGGCGGGTCGGCGCGGCCTGGGCGGCCGGTTTCTTGCGCGGCGCGGCCTTGGCCTGCGCCTTCAGCGCGGCCACCTGTTGCAGGTCGATGGGCTCCGCGCTGCCGGCGCCGGCCGGCGTCGCGGCGGCGGGCTTGGCGCTGCCCGCCGTGGCCGCGGGAGACGCGGCCGGTTTACTGTCCTTGCGATAACGACTGAACACGGGTCACCTCGAATGCGTCATGCGGTTGCTTCGGCCGCGATGAGGTCTTGCAGGGATTTCGCCAGTTTCTCGATTTCCTTGCGCAGCGGGTTCTTCTTGGCCGTGTTGAAGATCGGCATGCCATGGTCGCCGCTGTGAAGGATCTGCTTGCCGCCGTCGGGCAGCCAGAGCTCGATGTCGATATCGAGGCTCTCGGCCATGCGCTTGGCGCGCGACTTGCCCGACAGGTCGGTGAATTTTGGCGCCCGGTTGAGCGCGTAGCGCACCCGCTCGTAGGGCAGGTCCTCTGCCTTAAGCGCCCGAATGAAGCGCAGCGCGTTCTGCGCCGAGCGCATGTCGAGTTCCACCAGCGCGAAGTAAACCTGGGCCGCGTTCAGCACAGTCTCGGTCCATTGCACCAGCGTGGTCGGCATGTCGACCACCACGAAATCGTAGTCGTGCCGCGCCTGGTCGATGATCGCCGAGACGTCGTCCTGGCTCAGGAAGTCCAGCGGCAGGCTTTCGGACGGCGCCGTCAGAACCTTGATCTTGTCCTGGAAGCTCATCATCGCCTGGTCCAGCGCCTCGGCATCCATGGCCGAGGTGTCCGACAGAAGCTCGTAGACCGCCTCGCGGCGGGGCAGGTCGAGATAGGTCGAGACGGTGCCGAACTGAAGATCGAGATCGATCAAGCAGACCTTCGGCGCGTCCATCTTCGAGGCGGTCGCCAACTCCCAGGCGAGGTTCACCGCCAGCGTTGTCGCACCGACGCCGCCCGACAGGCCGTGGACCGGCAGAACCACGCCTTCGTGGTCGCGTCCGCCGCCGCCCGTCGCCGGACCGCCCGTCGGGTTCGACAGCAGCAGCGTGGGCGCGGCGGCCGCCTTCATCTGACGCTCGATCGCGTCCTGCAGCGCGTTGTCGGGCAGGGGGTAGGGCACGAAGTCGTCCGCCCCCATCCGCAACAGCTGGTGCAATGCCATGGGGCTCAGATCGTCGGCGATCAGGATCACCTTGACCCCGAGTCCCTTGGCCGATCGGATGATGTCCCCGACCGTGTCGAAATTCGGCTCGTCCTGCGCGTCCACCGCGATGGCGACGAATGTCAGGTTGACGGCCTCGGGTTCGGCCATGAAGGCCAGCCCGTCCTCGAAGTTCAGGTCGCCCCAGCGTTCACCGAGCTCCTGTTCCATGTCCTCGATCAGAAGATCGAAGGTCTGGATGTCTCTTGCGATCGTGCAGGCCTCGATAGCTGCCGGTTCCTGCTTCAACGCGGTATTACTCGTCATAGTTACGCCCCCTCCGGTCCTGTCGGCAAAGCGCGGGCAGTGTCGCCCCTGCGCCGGATCCTCCGGCCGCGCGACGGTGCCGCACCTTCATCATTGCGACGGGGGATCGCGACTCCGGTCGCGGCTCTCCCGTCCCATCCTGCGAAACTGGCTGCGAAGTTGGGCATAAATACGGCCCAAAAAACGATATTATTGTGGAACGCGCATCTGTTTCCGGTCTGGAAATCCGCCCGCGCGGCATCGGGTGCCGCCATCGCGCGAAAGCGGGACCGGCCGGCCACCAGCGGCCGGCCAGACAGCGAAGAGCCCGCCTTGCGGGGCGGGCTCTGGCTTGGGTCTGTCCATGTCGTGATCCGCGATTCTGTCATGTAGTCAGATATTTCAGAGCCGTGGTTCACGTGGTTTCCGGGGCTGGCTCAGCTGCCGTCCGGGCCGTCGCCATCCGGACAGGGGATCTCGATATCGACCACCTCGGTTCCGCGGCGGGTCCGGATCGAACAGGTCTTCGTCGTCGGCTCTTTCTTGACGATCTGCTCCTCGATGCCGAGCAGCTCCTGCTGGTCGATCTCGACCTGGCCGGTCGCGTTGTTGTCCTCCACCCCGCGGAGCGAGAGATAGAGCCGCCCGGTCGACTGGGCCTGGGCCAGCGTGCCGACGGCCTTGGGCGACACCTCGACGGTGACGGTGCGGGCCACGGTCGGCTGGTTGCGATCCTCGTCGGCGATCTGGTCAATGGCGATCAGGCGAACCTTGTCGAGGATCAGCCGGGTGACGTCGCCGCCGCCCGTCCGGCCGGACCAGTAGATGTCCACGTTGTCGCCCGGCCGCAGGAAACCGGACACGCCGGTCGCCACGTCGACCCGGATCGCGAAGGCGCGCATGCCCGGCGCGAGCCGCGAGGTGACCCCGGCATCCGCGCCCGGCTCGGTGACCTTCACCTTCAGGACCGGCTCGTGCTTTTCCATCGTGCGCAGAACCGAGCGGACCTCGTCGCTGTTCTTCGGGAACAGGTTCGAGTCGGCGAGGAAGGCGCCTTCGGGAATGGCGTTGGACGGCCAGGCCTGGAGACGCACGTCCTCCTTCGTCAGGCGTTCCCCGTAGCGCACCTGGCGGTTGACCACGAAGACCTGAGAGAGGGGCACGTTGTTCCGGAGCGCCTGTTGCTGGCGCTCCAGCGCTACCTGGTATTCGGTGAAGCGATCCTGTGCCATGTAGACGGCGAACCCGGCGAGGCCGAGGCCGATCATCAGCACCAAGGCGAACATCAGTCGCATCTCAATCCCTTTCCATCGTCTGGCACGCGCATGCGTGCCCGGTCGCCGTTTTCCGGCGATGTTTCTCTAGAGGCTGTCGCCCCGCGTCCCGGATGCCCATGCCCCGGTCCGGACCGGCGCGCAGTGTTGCCGATGAATGCGGCAAAAGAATGATCGCATGTTGATAATGCGGCGGCTGATCCGGGATTGCGCGATATCGATGAACAATGTGCCACCCGCGCCCCCGGTCTCAGAACGAGCCATTGATGGTCTGTTGCGAGAGGGTGCTTTCCAGGTCGGTGGAAAGATCGCCGACGCCGCCGGTGATTGCGCCGACGACGGCCAGCGACAGGCCGATGATCCCGGCGGTCAGCAGCACCCAGTCCGTGGTGACAGCGCCGCTGTCATCATGGATCAGGTGGGTTTTCGCGCGTTCGATCATGTCGATCATCCTCGATCATCGTTCTGCCGACGGCGAGGCGCCGGCAATGACAACACTATGAATTAAAATCGATAAATGCGGCCAAAGCGTGTTTCTGCATGGGTCATTCCGTGAACGGAAGAGGCGGCGCGGACGAAAAAACCGCGCCCGGAGCCGGGCGCGGTTTTGTGGCATCCCCTGCCTGCCCGTCCGTTCAGAACGAGTAGGCGGTGGTTCCGTAGCTCGACAGGGCACTGTCGATATCGGTCGACAGGTTGCCCACGCCGCCGGACACCGCGGCGAGAACCGCGATCCCGAGGCCGACGATGGCCGCGGTGAGCACGACCCAGTCGACGGTGACGGCGCCGGACTCGTCGGCCTTGAAGGTTTTGATCGCCTGGATCAGTTTCATGTGTTCCTCCAACGTAAACACGCTCATGCGTTTCCACTCGATGTCGAGAGGGTGAGGGGTCCGAAAAGCCTCTGTCTTGGTCGGATCACCGCCTCGGCACGATCGCTATATGGCCGTTCAATTGGGGCAGGAGTTTGGCGCGGATCGTTCAATTTCATAGAAAATGCGAGGTCTTAAGGAGGAATTTTCATTTTTCGATTCTTCGGGGGGGCCGGATTATTCGGGTGCAGGAACAGCGCATTATCATATCTGGCGGGCGCAGCGCCGCCCCGGCAAAACCGGAATTGGTTTCCGAACGAAAACCGCGCTTCGCACTGGCAAACCGCCCGGGTTTTTGCGAATACGGATTGAATTGAAAACGAAAACTGGGGTGCCCCGGCCCGGCCGGGGGCGCCCGCCGCGGGGAGGCGCGCATGCCTGAGGGGAAGCCGCTGGTGGTCGATGCCGACGCGGCGCTGCTGCCGACCGGCCTGGCCCTGGAATGTTTCTGGTCGGCGCTCGGGCGGGCGCCGCTTGCGACAATGGGCGCGGTGTTGCGGAACCTGGGGCGGCCGGCCCGGCTGAAGGCGATCCTGTTCCGGCTTGCGTCGCTGCGCGCCGATCTCCTGCCGTCCCGTCCCGACGTGGCCGCCCGAATTGAGCAGGCCCGGGCCGCGGGCCGTCCGGTGACCCTGGTGACCGCGTGCGATGCGCGCATGGCGACGGCGCTGCGTGACGCGATGGGACTGGATGCCGAGGTCATGGCCTCCGACGGCGCAACGCATCTGCGCGGGGCCGCGCGGCGCCGGGCGCTGGACGCCGCCTTCGGCCGCGACGGCTATGACTACATCGGTCCGCCGCGCCGTGATGACGGGCCTGGCCCTGCCCAATCCGCCGGCTGGCAGTGGCGGGCTCTTCTCCGGGCGCTCCGGCCGCACCAGTGGGTCAAGAACGTCCTTCTGCTGCTGCCGCTGATCGCGGCGCATGACTTCGGGTGGAGCCTGCTCGGCCCGGTCCTGCTGGGGATGGTGGCGTTCTCCGCCGCGGCCTCGTCCATCTACATCGTCAACGATCTTCTCGACCTCGAAGCGGACCGGCTGCACCCGACCAAGCGCCACCGTCCCTTTGCGGCGGGGGCGGTTCCGATCGCCGTCGGCATGATCGCTGCCGCGTTGCTGGCGCTCGGCGCGCTGGGACTGGCGCTGGCCATCGGCCCGGCGCTTCTGGGGGTGCTCGCGCTCTATATGGGGCTGTCGCTCTCTTATTCCCTGCGGCTGAAACGCATGCGCTGGGTGGATATCGCGACGCTGGCGGGGCTCTACACCATCCGGGTGCTGGCGGGCGCCGTCGCGGCGGGCGTTCCGGCGACGGGGTATCTCATCGCCTTCATCTACCCGATCTTCATCACGCTGGGCTGCGTCAAGCGGCTGACCGAGCTGACCCTCGCCACCAGCGACGAGAGGTTGCCGGGGCGCGGCTATGGCCGGCCCGACCGCGGCGACCTGCTGAACGTCGCGGGGCTGGGCACCTTCGGCGCGCTGCTGGTTTTTTTCCTTTACGGTTTCAGCGAGACGGGCACCGAACTCTATCCGCGCCGATGGCTGCTCTGGCTGGCGCTGGTGCCGGTGGCGGCCTGGTTGATCCGCATGGTCTGGCTGGGCTGGACGGGCAAGCAGGATTACGACCCGATCGTTTTCGCGCTGCGCGACCGCTACGGGCTTGCGCTGATCTTCTTCACGCTGACGCTCATGTTCTACGCCGCCGGGCTGGTCTGGCCCGACTGGATGCGGCCCTGACCCGGGCGCTCAGATCGAGAGTTTCTTGAAGATCGGCTCCGGGATGCTGCGGATCACGGCCATGATCCAGCGCCAGAAACGGGGCGTGTAGATCACGTTGCGCCGTTTCTCGACGGCCCGCCAGATGTCGTCGGCGACGGCCTCGGGTTCCGCGACGAGGAACATGCCCTCGATGCCCCAGGTCATGGCGGTGTCCGTGAAGCCCGGCTTGACGGTGACCACATGCCCACCGGCCCGCGTCAGCCGGTTCCGCAGACCCGAGAGATAGGTGTGAAACCCCGCTTTCGCCGCGCCGTAGACGTAGTTGCCGATCCGCCCGCGGTCCCCCGCGACCGAGCCCACGCCGACGACCGTGCCGCCGCCGCGCGCCTCCATCAGCGGCGCGAGGCCCTGCAGGAACCGGGCCGGCCCGGTGAAGCTGTCGGTGACCACGCCCTCGATCAGCGCCGGGTCGGCGTCGATCTTGGCCTGCGGGGGCATCGAGCCGACGAAAACGGCGGCGCTGATCTGCCCCTCGGTTCCGCCGAGCCGGTCGAGGATCGGCCCGAAGCTGTCCGCGTCGCGCGCATCGAAGCGCACGGCCTCCGCCGCGGGGGCGCCGCGCAGGCGGCAGTCCTCGGCCATCAGGGCCAGTTCCTCCAAATCCCGTCCGGCCAGCAGAACGGCGCGCCCCTCGGTGGCGAGCCGCCGGGCAAAGGCGCGCGCCATGGACGAGGTCGCGCCGAGGATGATCCAGGTCTCACTCATGTCGCCTCCCTCAGCCGGAGCCGCCGCACCAGGTCGGTGGCGAAATGGCCCGCGGGATCGACCTCGGCCGCGGCGGCGGCGAAGTCGGGCAGGTCCGGGTACATGCCGGCCAGGCGCTCGGGTGCGGCCAGCGCATCCTTGGCCAGGTAGAGCCGCCCGCCCGCGTCGCGTGCCAGTCCCTCCAGCCCCGCGATCAGGGCGCGCGCCGGCGCGCGGTTGGGAAAGTCGACCGCCAGCGTCCAGCCCTCCATCGGGAAAGAGAGGTGCCCGGCCCGGCCGGGTCCCATGCGTTTCAGAACCGCCAGCGGCGAGGCCAGGCCGGCCGTGCCGATCCGGTCCAGCATCTCGCGCAGCGTGTCGGTCGCCGCGGGCGGCACCACGCATTGAAACTGGTGGAAGCCCGGCTTTCCGTAAAGACGGTTCCAGTCATGCAGGCGGTCGAGCGGGAAGAAGAAGCGTTCGAGCGGGCGGGCGACGCTGCGCCCCCCTGCCGGCACGCGCCGCCAGTAGACGGCGTTGAAGGCCCGCACGACCGGGCCGGAGAGCAGCGCGCGCGGTGCGTCCAGCGGCACGCGGCGCGCGGCCCCGGGTGCGTGGCCGGCGTCGTGCGGGGCGATGCGGCCTTCCTCGAATATCCCGCGCCCGAGCGCCGCGCCGCGGGCGGTGGCGTCGATCCAGCCAACGGAGTAGGGCGCGTCCGAGTCCTCGAAATGGCCGAGGAACTCGTCCAGCGTCTCGATCCGGCGCTCGCGCACCCGCATGGTGGTCGAGGGGCAGGGGATCAGCCGGATCCTCGCCGAGAGGATGACGCCGGTCTGCCCGACGCCGCCGATCGTGGCCCGCCAGAGCCTCGCGTCGCTGTCGGCCGTGAGCGTCCGGCGCCCGGCGGGGGTCAGCAGGTCGATGGCGACGACGTGCTGGCCGAAGCTGCCGGCGACATGGTGGTTCTTGCCGTGCACGTCGTTGGCGATCGCGCCGCCAAGCGTGGCAAAGCCGGTGCCCGGCATCACGGCCGGCAGCCAGCCGCGCGGGGCGAAGACGCGGGCGATCTCGCCGATGGTCGCACCGGCCTCGGCCTCGAGGATGCCGGTCTCGGGATCAAACCCGATCAGCCGGTCGAGCCGGGTCATGTCGATGCTGCGCCCGCCATGGTTCAGGGCCGCGTCGCCGTAGGACCGGCGGTTGCCCATCGCCGGGGCGGGGGTCTCGGTCATCAGGCGGTGCAGCGTTGCCCGGTTTTCCGGGCGCGCGATCTCCTCGGCGGCGCGGAGCGCCCGGCCCCAGCCGGTGGTTTCAGCGCGGTTCCAGCGCATGGGCTCCCCTCCTGGCATGGGCCTCGGCCAGCGGGAAGACCGCCATGCCGATCCCGATCGCGAACCAGAGCGTGGTGACGCGGATGATCGCCGTCGCGGGCAGGCTGACCTCGAGCGGGATGCCCTCGAGGCTGAGCAGCGCGATCATCGCTGCCTCGGCTCCGCCAAGCCCGCCGGGCGCCCCCGTTGCCCCGCCCGCGAGCGTGGCGAAGATGAAGATGGCCGTAGCCGTCCAGAAGCCCGTGTCGGCGCCCATCCAGACCAGCAGCAGGTAAAAGGCATATCCCTCGGCCGCCCAGCCCACGAGCCCGAGCGCCAGCGCCCCCAGCGCCACCGGGGCCGGGGTGAAGCGGTCGAGCGACAGCGCCGCGCGGCGGATCCGGCCGAAGATCCGGGGCCAGAGCCCGAACAGCTTCCAGGCGCGGGTCACCGCCCAGCGGAAGAGCCGCGGGCGCGTGACCGTGACGGCCACCGCGACGGCGAGCAGCGCCACCGGCACCGCCCCGGCGATGCCCGTGGCCGAGAACGCCAGCGCCGCGCCCAGCATCAGCCCCATCGCGGCAAGGTCGGCGGCGCGGTCGACCAGCACCAGGGGCGCGGTGCGTTCCAACGGCCAGCCGGTTTCGCGGCGGATCCAGCGCATCCGTACCAGCTCGCCCACGCGGCCGGGCGTGACCGTCATGGCGAAGCCGCCGAGGAAATGCCGGAGGTCCTGCATGAGCGTCGTCCCGAGCCCGAGTCGACCCGCGTAGACATGCCAGCGCACCCCGCGCAGCAGGTAGTTGACCAGCGACAACACGAGCAGCGCGGCCATTTCCGCCGGGCCGAGCCGGGCCAGTTGGCGGGTGGTCTCTTCCCAGCCGGTGACGGCGGCAAGCCCCGCCAGCCCGCCCAGGAACAGCAGCGCCAGCCCGCCCAGCAGGATCGCGTCGCGGCGCGCGGTTCCGGCGGGCAGGGCGGCCGCGGGGGCGGCGGCGCTCTCGTCTCTGGTCTCGGCCTGTTTCATCGGCTCCCGGGTATCAACTGAATTGGGCGACAATATGATGTTGTTTCGGATTTGTGGACAATCCCGTGCCGGTGCCCGTGCCGGCGCGGACCCGCGCGTGCTTGATGCAGATCAAGGCAGCATACATGCGCAGATCATTACATTGCCGTATAGATATTCTTGCGAATGTGGAGATGCACATGACTCTATCGTGGAAATCGGGCGGCGTCTTGCTCGGTGTCGTCTTCTTCCTTGCGGTGCTTCTCGTCAAGCCGATCGGGGTCTCGACCCAGTTCGTGATCTTCGACGGGATCCTGTGGAACGCCGTCGACAGCGCGGTGGTGACCCAAACCGCCGAGGGCGTCACCTCGTCCAACGCCTACCTGGCGAAGTCGGACGGCAAATACGCCAAGGCGGTCGCGAACCCGCTGAATTACAGCTTCGTCTTCGTGATCGCGATGATGCTCGGCGCGGCCGTGTCGGTCTGGGCCCGCGGCGGTCTCGACCGGGCCGAACGGACCATGCCCGCGCTCTGGCGGGCCAATTTCGGCGACGGGGCCGGAAAGCGCTATCTCGCGGCCTTCATCGGCGGTTTCGTGGTGCTCTACGGTGCGCGTCTCGCGGGGGGCTGCACCTCGGGGCACATGATGTCGGGCATGATGCAGACATCGATCTCGGGCTACATCTTCGCGCTCGGGGCCTTCGCCGCCGCGATCCCGACCGCAATGATGCTCTACAAGGAGGGCTGAGACATGGAAATCCTTCTCGCGATCGTGATCGGCGCGGCCTTCGGCGCGGTGCTGGACCGGATCGGGGCCTCGAACCCGACGGTGATCGGCAAGATGCTGAACCTGACCAGCCTGAAGCTGATGAAGACCATCCTGCTGGCGATCGGCACGGGATCGATCCTGATGTTCGGCGGCCAGATGCTGGGTCTGGTCGACGTGGCCCACATGTCGGTCAAGACGGCCTATGTCGGCGTCTTCATCGGCGGTCTGCTGCTCGGCGCGGGCTGGGCGGTGGCCGGGTTCTGCCCGGGCACCGGGCTCGTCGCGGCGGCCTCGGGGCGCAAGGACGCGCTCTTCTTCATCGCCGGCGGATTGCTGGGCGCGGCCGCCTACATGGCGAGCTTTCCCTGGGTCGAGTCGACCGGCGCCCTGCAGGGCGTGCTGGGGGGCAAGGTAACCATCGGGGCGGTGCCCGGATCGGGTTATGATGGCCTCTTCTCGGCCCTGCCGGGCGATATCGCCGGGCTGGTCATGGGGGCGGCCTTCGTGGTCATCGCCTTCGCCCTGCCGGAACGGCTGAACCCGCGCGGCGAGAGGCTCGCCCGCGCGCACTGATCTCCCCGTCGCGCAAGCGACCCCTGGGGCCGTGCATGCCACGGCCCCTTTTTTCATGTGCCTTTCCGCTGGCGTCCGCCCGGCGCCGGCCCCATATTCCGGGGAGGGAGGCACATATGAGCACGGCAGATTTCGATCGGATTCCCGAGCAGGCGCTGGACTGGCACCGGGCCGGCGCCGGCGCGGCGCTGGCCACGGTGGTCGAGACCTGGGGCTCGGCGCCGCGGCCGGTGGGCAGCCAGCTCGCGATCTCGGGCGCGGCGGAAATCGCCGGATCCGTCTCGGGCGGCTGCGTCGAGGGCGCGGTGGTCGTCGAGGCGCTGGAAGCGCTGGAGGACGGCACCCCGCGCATCCTGGAATTCGGCGTCTCGAACGAGGAAGCCTTCGCCGTTGGCCTGGCCTGTGGCGGCACGATCCGCGTCCTGGTGGACCCCGTCGGCGGCGCCCGGGGACTGTCCGAGCGGATGCTGGCCGATCTGGTGGCGGCGCGCGCGGCGCGCCGCCCGGCGGCGCTGCTGATCGACACGCAAGGCTGGGACCGGCGCCTGACCGAGGGGCCAGGCGACCCGCTGGAGCAGGAGATCCGGTCCCGGTTCCGGTCCGACAGGTCCGGCTTCGAGGGCGACTGGTTCATCGGCATTCACAACCCGCCGCTGCGGATGGTCGTCGTGGGCGCGGTGCATATCGCGCAGCCGCTCATGCAGATGGCGCGGCTCGCGGGCTACGACGCGACGCTGGTCGACCCGCGCGAGACCTTCGGGTCGGCCGAACGCTTCCCGGGCGAGACGCTGGTGGACGACTGGCCCGACGCGGCGCTGCGGACCCACGGGCTCGATACGCGCACCGCCGTGGTGACGCTGACCCACGACCCCAAGCTCGACGATCCCGCGATCATGGAGGCGCTGCGCTCCGACATCTTTTATCTCGGCTGCCTCGGCTCGACCCGAACCCATGCCAAGCGGGTCTCCCGCCTGCAGGAGGCCGGGTTCAAGACTGCCGAGATCGCGCGCATCCACGCGCCGGTGGGCCTCGATATCGGTGCGAAATCCCCGGCCGAGATCGCGATCGCCGTGATGGCGGAAATCACGCAGACGCTGAGGCGCGGCTGATGGAGTTCGGCCCGGTCCCCGTGCGCGACGCGACCGGCGCTGTGCTGGCCCATTCGCTGATGCTGGAGGGCCGCAGGCTGCGTAAGGGCCGTGTGCTGGCCGAGACCGACATCGCCGCGCTCGCCGCCGCTGGCATCGCCGAGGTCACCGTCGCGCGGCTCGGCCCGGGGGATGTCGGCGAAGACAGCGCCGCCGGGCGCATCGCGGCCGCGCTCGCGCCCGCGCCGGCCGAGGCCGGGCTGCGCCTGACCGAGCCCTTCACCGGCCGCGTCAACCTGCATGCCGAGCGTCCGGGCGTCCTGGGGCTCGACCGGGCGGCGGTCGACCGGCTGAACGCGCTGGATCCGGCGGTGACGCTGGCCACGCTGCCGCCGCTGGCGCGGGTGACGCCGGGGATGATGGTCGGCACGGTGAAGATCATTACCTACGCGGTACCGGGCGACGTGGTGGCCCGGGCCGAGCGGCTGGCCGATGCCGCGCTGACCGTGCATCCCGTGACGCTGCGGAGCGCGACCCTGATCCTGACCGCGACGCCGGGCCAGCCGGACAAGCTTGCCGAAAAGGGGCGCCGGGCGGTGGCGAGCCGGCTGGACGCGCTGGGCATCGCGCTGCTGGCGAGCCCGCTCGTGGCCCATTGCACCGCCGAGCTGTCGGCGGCGCTTGCCGCGGCGGAGGGAGACCTGGTGCTCGTGCTGACGGGATCGGCCACCTCGGACCCGAACGACGTCGGGCCGGCGGCGCTGGTCGCGGCGGGCGGGCGGCTGACGCGCTTCGGCATGCCGGTCGATCCGGGCAACCTGCTCTTCCTGGGCGGGCTCGGCGGGCGCCCGGTGATCGGGCTGCCCGGCTGTGCGCGATCCCCGGCGCTGAACGGGGCGGACTGGGTGATGGAGCGGATCGCCTGCGGGCTTGCCGTCACCGATGCCGATATCGCCGCGATGGGGGTTGGCGGGCTGCTGACGGAAAGCCCGGCCCGGCCGCACCCGCGCGACCAGCGCCCCGGCTGAGCGGCGACCGGACCTCGCCGGCGCGCGCGGTTTTTTGCCCGGCGTGTCGCGCCCGACCCGCGGCCCCAGGGGAACCGCTGCAATCAGGCGGTATCGATCCCCGCGGCTGGCCGCACCGGGCTACGCGCCGCGCGGGTGGCGGCGGACCCACGCCATCGGGAAGGGCAGGTCCGCCTCGTCGCGGCCATGCGGCATCAGATCCAGCAGGCCGTAGGCGGCGTTGAGCGGTTCCAGCCCGCGCGCATAGGCGGAATAGCAATGGTAAACGCTGCCATCCGCATCGCGTTCGAAGGCCGAGAAGCCGGGGGCCTCCGCCCCGGGGGCGCCGCCCTGCTGGTAATTGTAGCTCACGTCGCCGGCCGCGATCTCGTCCGCGGGGAAGGTCACGCCCATGTCCCGGCTGAAGGCGCCGTCCACCGCCGATACCCAGGGAATGGCCCAGCCCATCTGCCGGCGATAGGCCTCGAGCTTGGAGACCGGCGCGTTCGAGACCAGCACCAGCGCCACGTCACGCGCCGCCAGATGCGGCACGAGCCGGTCGAGATTGTCGGCCCAGAAGGAACAGATCGGGCAGCCCTCGGTCCAGTCCGGGGCGAACATGAAATGGTAGACGGCCAACTGCGTTGACCCGGCGAAAAGATCGAACAGCCTGAGCGGCCCGTCCGGTCCGTCGAAGCGGTAATCGGCCTCGACCCGCACCCGCGGCAGCGCGCGCCGTGCCGCGGCCAGCTGGTCGGCCGCGCGCGTCAGCGCCTTTTCCTCTTTCAGAAGCTCGGTCCTGGCGGCTGTCCAGGTTTCTCGATCCACGGTCTCGCGTGACATCGGCATACTCCTTGCACTCATACCGGGCACGGGCCACGTGCCGTGCCACCCATCATGTTGCGCACGCCCCGAGGTAACGTCAACATGGACGGCCGGGGGCGAGGACCGAAAGCTGCGCCCCACCCGAAAAGACCGGTTCTCAAGCCGCTCGAGCCGTGCTTAACTTCGTGCAAATCTCAAGGGAGGACTTCATGACATCCGTAACGATGACCGTGAACGGCAAATCCGTTTCCGGCGAGGTCGAAGGCCGCACGCTGCTGGTGGATTTCCTGCGTGAAGGCCAGGGGCTCACCGGAACGCATGTGGGCTGTGACACCAGCCAGTGCGGCGCCTGCGTCGTGCATGTGGATGGCGAACCGGTCAAAGCCTGCTCGGTCTTCGCCGCCGAGGCCGATGGCGCCGAGGTCACCACGATCGAGGGCATGGCCAACCCGGACGGGTCGCTCGGCACGATCCAGCAGGCCTTCCAGGACCATCACGGCCTGCAGTGCGGCTTCTGCACGCCGGGCATGGTGATGTCCGCGGCCGCGCTCCTGCAGGAGAACCCCAAACCGAGCGAGGCCGAGATCCGCGACTATCTCGAGGGCAATATCTGCCGCTGCACGGGCTATCACAACATCGTCAAGGCGATCATGGCGGCCAGCGGTCAGGACGTGAGCGCCGTCGCGGCCGAGTAAGGATTTTCGAGGAGAATTCTTGAGGCATCGGTTCCGGCAGGACTCCAGGTGCCCACAGGGAGGAGAAAAAAATGCCGAAAGATCATGGAATTGGTGCCAGTCCGACGCGCCGCGAAGATGTCCGTTTCCTGACGGGCCGAGGCAAGTATACCGATGACATCGCCCTTCATGGACAAACCTACGCGGTCTTTGCCCGCAGCCAGGTCGCCAATGGTGTCATCAAGTCCATCGACACGTCCGAGGCCGAGGCCATGCCCGGCGTGCTGGCGGTGTTCACTGGCGAGGATTTCGTCGATGTCGGCGGAAACCCGGCCGGCTGGCAAATCAACAGCCGCGACGGCCAGCCGATGAAGGAACCCAAGCGCCCCGTGCTGGCCCATGGCAAGGTGCGTCACGTGGGCGATGCCTATGCCGCCGTCATCGCCGAGACCGAGGAACAGGCCCGCGACGCCGCCGAGGCCATCGTCGCAGAGATCGACGAAGAGCCCGCCGTCGTGGATATGGGCAAGGCACTGGCCGATGGCGCGCCGCTGGTGCATGACGAGATCGGCACCAACCAGTGTTTCGACTGGGGTTGGATCGAGGACAACCGTGCCGCCACGGACGAGGCGATCAAGAACGCCCCGCATGTCACCACGCTGGAACTGGTCAACAACCGGCTGGTGCCCAACGCGATGGAACCGCGTGCCTCGACGGCCGACTACGACCCCGGCACGGGCGAGTACACGCTCTACACGACCTCACAGAACCCGCACCTGACGCGGCTGCTGATCTCGGCCTTCGTTCTGGGCATTCCTGAAAACAAGCTCAAGGTGGTGGCCCCCGACGTGGGCGGCGGCTTCGGGTCGAAGATCTATCACTACGGCGAGGAGGCATTGGTGCTGGCCGCCGCCAAGAAGATCGGGCGCCCCGTGCGCTGGACGGCAAGCCGCAGCGAAAGCTTCCTGACCGACGCCCATGGTCGTGACCACGTCACGAAAATCGAACTGGCCTGTGAAAAGGATGGCACATTCATCGCTTTCCGGACCGAGACCATGGCCAATGTCGGCGCTTACCTGTCGAACTTTTCGACCGCGACGCCGACCTTCCTGCACGGGACGCTGATGGCGGGCAACTATGCCGTGCCCAATGTCTATGTGAACGTGAAGGCGGTCTTTACCAACACGGCACCGGTCGATGCCTATCGTGGGGCCGGGCGGCCCGAGGCGACCTATTCGCTGGAGCGCGTGATCGACATGGCCGCGCGTGAGCTGGGGATCGACCCGCTGGAGATCCGGCGCAGGAACTTCGTGCAGCCCGACCAATTCCCGTTCACCAGCGCCGCCGGGCTGGAATACGATACCGGCAATTACGGCGCGCTGGTCGACAAGCTGGAAGAGATGATCGACCGCGACGGCTTCGAGGCGCGCCGCAAGGCAAGCGAGAAGAACGGCAAGCTGCGCGGCCTCGGCGTGAACACCTACATCGAGGCCTGCGGCATCGCCCCGTCCAACCTCGTAGGCGTGCTGGGGTCACGGGTCGGCCTTTACGACGCCGCGACCGTACGGGTGAATGCCACTGGCAACATCGCCGTCATGGTGGGGGCCCACAGCCACGGGCAGGGGCATGAAACCGCCTTCCCGCAGGTGGTGGCCGACATGCTGGGCATTGATGAAAACAGCGTCGAGATCGTCCATGGCGACACGTCCAAGATCCCCTTCGGAATGGGCACCTACGGGTCGCGGTCGCTGGCGGTCTGCGGCTCGGCCGTGGTGCGCGCGACCGAAAAGGTGATCAACAAGGGCAAGAAGATCGCCGCGCACATGCTGGAAGCCTCCGAGGCGGATATCGAATTCGCCGACGGCCAGTTCAGCGTGGCCGGCACGGACAAGTCGGTGGGCTTCGGCGAGGTGGCGCTCAAGGCTTATATCCCGCATGACTTCCCGCTCGAGGATCTCGAGCCGGGGCTGGAGGAAACCGCCTTCTACGATCCGGCGAACTTCACCTATCCCGCCGGCGCCTATGCCTGCGAGGTCGAGGTCGATCCCGAAACCGGCAAGGTCACGGTTTGCAGCTTTGCCGCGGCGGATGATTTCGGCAACGTGATCAACCCGATGATCGTCGAGGGCCAGGTTCATGGCGGGCTTGCCCAGGGGATCGGGCAGGCCCTGATCGAGGGCACGGTCTATGATGAGAACGGGCAGCTTCTGTCCGGCACCTACATGGATTACGCCATGCCGCGGGCCGACGACTTCCCGATGTTCAAGGTGGACCATTCCTGCCAGACACCCTGCACCCACAACCCGCTCGGGGTGAAGGGCTGCGGCGAGGCCGGGGCCATCGGGTCGCCGCCGGCGATCGTCAACGGGGTGATCGATGCGCTGCAGCGCGGCGGCATCGACGTGACCCATATCGACATGCCGCTTTCGCCGGGCCGGGTCTGGCAGGCGATCAACGGCGCACAGTAAGGAGGAGCTGACCCATGTATAACTTCGATTTGATACGGCCCTCCACGCTGGAGGAGGCGGTCAAGGCGCTGGGCCAGGACGAGGCCCAGGCGCTGGGCGGCGGCCAGACGCTGATCCCGACGCTGAAGCAGCGCCTCGCCATGCCGGAGACCCTCGTCAGCCTGTCCGGCATCGACGCGATCAAGGGGGTCTGCGTCCATGACGACGGACGCCTGTCCATCGGGGGCGGCACGACCCATGCCACCGTCGCCCGCGAGGCGGCGGCGCATTACCCGGGGCTGGCCGCGCTGGCGGCCAGTATCGGCGACCCGGCGGTCCGCGCGCGCGGCACCATCGGCGGCAGCCTGGCCAATAACGACCCCTCGGCCTGTTACCCGGCGGCGGCGCTGGGGTCCGGTGCGACCATCGTGACCAACGCGCGCGAGATCGCGGCGGACGACTATTTCCAGGGCATGTTCACGACGGCGCTCGACGACGGCGAGATCATCACCGAAGTGCGTTTCCCGGTGCCCGAGGCCGCGGCTTACCAGAAGTTCGAACAGCCGGCCTCGCGCTTCGCGCTGGTGGGGGTGTTCGTCGCCAGATACGCCGACGGCGTCCGGGTCGCTGTGACCGGGGCCAGCGAGGAAGGCGTCTTCCGCTGGTCCGAGGCCGAGGCGGCCCTGTCGTCGAATTTCGCCGCCGACGCGCTGAAGGACCTGTCAGTGCCCGCCGACGGCATGATCGGGGACCTGCACGGAACGCCGGATTACCGGGCGCATCTCGTGAAAGTGCTGACCGGCCGCGCGGTCGCGGCCGCGTCCTGAGACTCGAGTTCGGGGGCCGCCCAGGCGGCCCCCGGCTGACCGGACGGCCCGGCAGGATCGGGCTTACAACCTGCGGGCCGCCCCTTTACGGGAGAGGCCCATGCGCTTTGTGATTTCCGTTTTCCTTGCCGCGCTGCTGCTCGCGGCGCCCCCCGCCCGGGCCGCGGACCCGGTGCCGGGCCAGGACGATGCCGGGTTCGTTTCCGCCGTCGAGACCTGGCTGGAGGGCGACGAGGCCGCGGCGCTGCCGGTGCTGGCCGATCTCGCCGCCGAGGGCAACACGGCCGCGCAGATGCTGCTGGCGCTTGTTGACAAGATGCCCGAGCTGCAGGGCCCCTGGCTTTCCGACCGCTCGCGCGACGAGCGGGTGGCGCTCCTGCGGGCGCCGGGCGGCATGTCTGGCAAGAGCTGGATGCGGGCCGCGGCGGCAGAGGCGCCGCTCGCCCGGCTCTGGGTGCAGCTCTGGTCGCCGGATGCCCCGGCGTCGCTTGCGCTGGGGTTCGCGCGGGCGGGCGAGGCGCGCGCCGCCCGCGAGGCGCTCGTCTTCGCGGCCGCGCGCCAGGCCGGTGGCTTCGACGCGATCGCCGACGATCCGGACTACCCGGCCGGGATGCGCTACCTGGTCTGGAAGGACTGGCGCGCGGCCGGGCAGGGGGACCGCGTGGCCGATGACGCGGCGCGGCTGTCCCCGGGAGATCCGCAGCGGGTCGTCGCCGGGCTCGATTGGGATGCCGGCGCCTGGCCGGACGGGCACGTGCTGGCGGCCCCGCTCGAGGCGCTCTGCGCCGGGATCTGTCCCGATGCCGCGGCGGACTGTGCGCGCGCGGGGCTCGCGCGTCTCGGCGGGTACGAGGTGCTGGCCCAGCTCGGCACGCCGGCGGCGGTGCTGATCCCCCGGGCGCGCTTCCTCGACAGCGCGAAGGGGCGCGAGACGGTGCTCAGGCGGATGCTGCTGTCGGGCCGGGAGCGTCCCGCGCCGGGCGAGAGCTGTCTCGACGGGCGCCTGGCCGCCGAGGCGGCCAGGTACTGAGGGGGTTCAGGCGGGTTTTGCCGCGGTCATGCGGGCCTTGACGGGGACCGCGATCAGCATGCCCGCGATCATGGAGCCGACGAAGACGAAGCCGTCGATCCCGTTATAGGACAGCGCCGCGAGCGACGGCCCCGGGCAGAGCCCGGCCAGCCCCCAGCCGGCGCCGAACATCACCGAGCCGAGCACGAGGTTGCGCCCGACCCGCGGCTCGGGCCGCTCGGGGATCAGGTTGCCGAGGGCGGAGCGGTGGCGCCGCTCGGCGATCTGCCAGGCGATCAGCATCGGCAGGATCGCGCCGCCCATCACGAAGGCCAGCGTCGGGTCCCAGTTGCCGAACACGTCGAGCCAGCCCTGGACCTTGGCGGTGTCGGTCATGCCGGACAGCATCAGCCCGACGCCGAAGGTGCCGCCCGCGAGAGCCGCGAAGAAATTCCGCATCAGATCACCCCCAGGATGTGCTTGAAGAGCATGACGGTCACGCCGCCCGCCCCGATGTAGAAGACCGTGGCGACCATGCCGCGCAGCGAGAAGCGCGAGATTCCGCAGACGCCGTGGCCGCTGGTGCAGCCATTGGCGATGCGCGTGCCGACACCCACCAGCAGCCCCGCCGCGATCAGCACGATCCAGTTGCCGGTGAGATGGGTCTCGGGTGCGCCGACGAAGACGGCGAAGAGGGCGGGCACGAAGACGAGCCCGCCGATGAAGCTCAGCCGTTCCATCGCGGTCACGTAGCCCGAGCCGTCCACCAGCCCGCCGAGAATGCCGCTCGCGCCCATGACCCGGCCGTTGACGAGCAGGTAGATCGCGGCCGAAAGGCCAATGACCAGCCCGCCGGCCAGGCCGTAGAGCCAGTCCGTTTGAATGAAGTCCAGAATGTTCATGTCAGAGCCTGTTTACCGGAACCTTGAGGTAGGTGACGCCATTGTCCTCGGCCGGCGGCATATCGCCGGCGCGCATGTTCACCTGCAGCGACGGGATGATGAGCTTCGGCATGCCGAGGGTGGCGTCGCGTTCTGTGCGCATGCGGACGAAATCGTCCTTGGTCTTGCCCGCGCCGACATGGACGTTCTGCGCCTTCTGCTCGCCCACGGTGGATTCCCAGGCATATTCGTCGCGGCCGGGGGCCTTGTAGTCATGGCAGACGAAGATGCGCGTCTCGTCGGGCAGCGACAGGATTTTCTGCACCGAGTCGTACATCTGCTCGGCCGAGCCGCCGGGGAAGTCGCAGCGCGCGGTGCCGAAATCGGGCATGAAGATCGTGTCGCCCACGAAGGCCGCGTCGCCAATGACATAGGTCATGCAGGCGGGCGTGTGGCCCGGCGTGTGCAGCACGTCGCCGCGCATCTGCCCGATGTGGAAACTGTCGCCTTCCTCGAAGAGCGCGTCGAACTGGCTGCCGTCGCGCTGGAACTCGGTGCCGGCGTTGAAGACCTTGCCGAAGGTGTCCTGTACGATGGTGATGTTCTTGCCGATGCCCGTCTTGCCGCCCAGCTTTTCCTGCAGGTAGGGCGCGGCCGACAGGTGGTCGGCATGGACATGGGTCTCGATGATCCACTCGACCTCGAGGCCCTCGCGGGTCACGAAGTCGATGACCGCGTCGGCCGAGCGCGTGTCGGTGTGGCCGGACGCGTAGTCGAAGTCCAGAACCGAGTCTATGATCGCGCAGCTCCGGCCGGCCGGATCCTTGACGACATAGGATACGGTGTTCGTGGCCTCGTCGAAAAATGGTGTCACTTCAGGGGACATGGTCAGCCTCCTTTTCCCGTTCGCAGCCCAGATATAGCATCCAGATTATACATTGCAATATTGAGATGTGTTGCAATTCGATTGACTTCGGCGCATATGATAGCATGTTGACGCGCGTGAACAGAGAAGGAGGCGGACGATGCCGCTCGATCAAGATCCGAATTTCTCCGACGAGATGTTCGAACAGGCCAACGAGGCGGCCGCCCTGATGAAATCGCTCTCGAACCCGGGCCGTCTCATGACCCTGTGCCTGCTGATCGAGGGAGAGAAGAGCGTGGCCGAACTGGCCGACCGCCTGGGCACCAAGCAGCCGAACGTCTCGCAGCAGCTCGCACGGCTGCGCCTCGAGGGGCTGGTCGCCCCGCGCCGCGACGGCCGGACGATCTATTACTCGATCGCCGACGAGCGTGTGCGCCCGGTGCTCGAGGGCCTGCACGCGGCCTTCTGTCCCCAGCAGTGAGTTGACCTGCATCAAGGCGGGCGCCGCGCCTGCCTGCGTAGCTGGGGGCCAGGCAACAGGAGAGACACGCCCATGACCACCCCGCTGCATGTCCGCCGCGAACAGCTGGCCGCCCGCATGGCCGAGCTCGACGAGCATCTCCACGAGATCGAGGAAGAGCTGGACGCGACCCCCAACGCCGATGCCGAGGAGCGCGCCACCGAGCGCGAGGGCGACGAGGTGCTGGAAGGCATGGGGCTGTCCGGTCTTCGCGAACTGCGTATGATTCAGGCAGCCATTGCCCGAATTGACGACGGTAGCTATGGAACCTGCACCAAATGCGGTGATCCGATTTCCGAGGAGCGGCTCGATCTGATACCCTATACCCCGTTCTGCCGCAATTGTGCGCGCTGAGGGAGGGATCATGTCATTCGAAAATCTCAAGGCAAGTGTGCGCCTGCTGATGCAGGAAATGGTCAATCGACCGGACGACGCCCACATCCTGCAGGAGCAGCTGCGCGAGAAGCTGGCGGAGATGCGGGATCTTGGCCTGCCGCTGCCCGAAGACCTCGTTCAGCTTGAAAAATACCTCGAGGACGAGGAGGGCGAGGTGCCCTTCGACAACGTCCCGCTCTGATCCGGCGGTTCAGCCGTCACGATAGGGGCGCAGTTCCGCGCGGGCGACCTGTCGCCTGTGCACGGCGTCCGGCCCGTCCGCCAGGCGCAGCGTCCGCAGATGCGCCCATTGCCGCGCGAGCGGCGTGTCCTGGCTGACGCCGGCGCCGCCGAACATCTGCACGGCCGCGTCCGTGACCTTCAGCGCCATCTCGGGGGCGACGACCTTGATCTGGTGGATCCAGGGCGCGGCGGCCCTTGCATCGCCCTGGTCCATCATCCACGCGGCCTTGAGGCAGAGCAGGCGGGCCTGTTCGATCTCCATTCTCGATTGCGCGATGATGTCGTAATTGGCGCCGAGCCGGGCAAGCGGCTCTCCGAAGGCCGTGCGGTCAAGCGACCGGCGGCACATCAGTGCCAGCGCGGCCTCTGCCTGCCCGATGGCGCGCATGCAGTGATGGATTCGCCCCGGCCCGAGCCGCCCCTGCGCGATCTCGAAGCCGCGCCCCTCGCCCAGCAGCAGGTTCTCGGCCGGAACGCGCACGTCGGTGAACCGGATATGCATGTGTCCGTGCGGCGCGTCGTCATGGCCATAGACCTCCATCGCGCGCAGCTTCTCGATGCCCGGCGTGTCGGCGGGCACGACGATCATGGAATGGCGCCGGTGGCGCGGGGTATCCGCGTCGCCGGTGTGCACCATGACGATGTAGACCGCGCAGCGCGGATCGCCGGCGCCCGTCGCCCACCATTTCTCGCCGTTGAGCACGTAGGCGTCGCCGTCCCGGACGCAGGACATGGCGATATTCGTGGCGTCCGACGAGGCCACGTCCGGTTCGGTCATCAGGTAGGCCGACCGGATTTCGCCGGCCAGAAGCGGCGCGAGCCAGCGTGCCTGCATGTCGGGCGTGCCGTAGCGGGCGAAGACCTCCATGTTGCCGGTATCCGGGGCGTTGCAGTTGAAGACCTCGGGCGCGAGATGGCTCTTGCCCATCTCCTCGGCCAGGTAGGCGTATTCCACCGTGGTCAGGCCGGGGCCGCGCGCGGGGTCGGTCAGCCAGAGGTTCCAGAGCCCGCGGTCGCGGGCCGTGGCCTTGAGCCCCTCGAGGATCTCGGCCTGGCGGTCGGTATAGGCCCACCGGTCGCCCTTGGGCACCTCGGCCAGGAATTCGGCGTCCAGCGGCATGATTTCGTCCCGCACCATCGCCGCAACGCGCGCATGGAGCGGGCGCAGCCGCTCCGTCATGCCAAGGTCCATCCCGGCCTCCTCCCTCCGCTTCGGGGGGACGAAAGCAGCGCCCCCGCCGCTTGTCAATCGGCACCGGGCCGCTAGCATGGCGCCATGACCAGCGCGGCGGACCGGCTCGACCCGACCCTACTCGGCCCCTATCTCGAGGCGCGGATACCCGGTTTCCGCGGGCTTCGCGACATCGAGAAATTCGCCACCGGCCAGTCGAACCCCACCTACCGGCTGACCGCCGAGAGCGGCACCTGTGTCCTGCGTGCCAAGCCGCCGGGAAAGCTGTTGAAATCGGCCCACCAGGTGGAGCGGGAATACCGCGTCATGGCGGCGCTGGCGGGCAGCGCCGTGCCGGTGCCGCGGGTGCATCACCTCGCCACCGACGCCGAGTCGCCCATCGGCCGGGCCTTCTTCGTGATGGACGACGTCGCCGGGCGGATTTTCTGGGACCCGGCGCTGCCGGCCCAGACGCCCGAGGCGCGCGGCCGCGTCTACGACGCGATGAACGCAACGCTCGCGGCGCTCCACTCCGTCGACGTCGCGGCGGTGGGGCTGGCGGATTTCGGCAGGCCGGGCAACTACTTCGCGCGCCAGACCGCGCGGTGGGTGGCGCAATACCACGCCGCGGCGCGGGCGCCGCTGGCGGACATGCTCTGGCTGGCCGACAGGCTGCCGGACCGCCTGCCGCCGGATGACGGGCAGGTGGCCCTGGTGCATGGCGATTTCCGGATCGACAACATGATCTTCGCCCCCGACGCCCCGCGGGTCGCGGCGCTGCTGGACTGGGAGCTGTCGACGCTCGGGCACCCGCTGGCCGACCTGGCCTATCAGTGCATGCAGTGGCGGATGCCCCATGACGGCGGAATGCAGGGGCTTGGCGGCCTGGACCGTGCGGCGCTCGGACTGCCGTCGGAGGCCGACTACGTCGCGCGCTACTGCGACCGGCGCGGGATCGACGGCATCGATGACTGGCCGGTCTACCTGGGATTCGCCTTTTTCCGGCTGGCCGCGATCCTCGAGGGGGTGGTGCGGCGCGCCGCCGACGGCAACGCCTCCAATCCCGGGACCGCGCGGCGTTACGGCGCGGCGATCCCGGTCCTGGCGCGCATGGGCCGCGCCGTCCTGGAGGAGGGCGCATGAGCGGCATCTGGCGGTTCCGCCCGGCTGGCCGGGGCGACGAGATCGTCCTGCGGCTCGGGGAGGGGCGGCTCGCGGCCGAGACGGCGGACGGCGCCGCGCTCTGGACGGTGCCGCTGGCAGAGGTCGACGCGATGCGCTTCACCGACCAGCGGCTCGGGCGGAACCGCCGCATGGGGCTGGCCCTGACCGCGGGCGACGCGACCTGCCGGGTCGCCGTCGCGGGCGGCGCCGGGCCGCGGGTTGCCGATCCCGACCGTGCCCGGTTCCTCGACCTGACCCGCGCCGTGCTCGGGAGGGTGGCGCCGGAGACCCCGGTGCGCCTCGGCGAGGATCGGCGCACCCGCGTGGCGCTGCTGGTGACCGGCGGCGCGGCGATGCTGGGCGGGCTGGCGCTCGGCGGGGGGGCCGTGCTGGCGGGGCTGCCCGGCGGCCAGCTCTTCGCCCTCGGGGTGCCGGCGGGGCTGTTGGTGGTGTCGGGCGCGGCGCTTGTCGTGACGCACCAGCCCGGTGCGCGGCGCCCCGTGGTGACCGCGGCGGACCTGGCCGCCGCGCTGGGCGACCCGCCCCGGTCCGGGGAGTAGCCAGGCCGCGCGGCGCGCGCTAGCATCATGCCACGTCAAGAGGAGGGCGCCGGGTGCGCGTGAGAGGGGCACAGAGGCTTGGACCGGGCAGGGCGGCGCATGGATGAGCCGCTGGTCCTGCTGCCCGGCATGATGTGCGACGCGCGGCTCTTCGGGCCGCAGATCGCCGCGCTTTCGGCGACCACGACCTTGCACCTGGGGCGTTTCACGCGGGGCGAGACGATCGAGGACATGGCCGCCCAGGCTTTGGCCGCGGCCCCGGCGCGCTTTGCGCTGGCCGGCCATTCCATGGGCGCGATGGTCGCGATGGAGATGCTGCGCCGCGCACCCGAGCGGGTCTCGCGGCTGGCCCTGATGAACACCAGCCCGCTGGCCGAGACCCCTGCCGCCGCCGCGGCGCGCGAGCCGCAGATCGCGCGGGCGCGGGCCGGCCACCTCGAAGAGGCGCTGGGCGGGGCGATTGGCCCGGAAGGCCTGGCGCCGGGCGCGCGCCGGGCCGAGGTCATGGACCTGTTGCGCGACATGGCACGGCGGCTGGGCCCGGAGGTCTTCGTCCGGCAGGCGCGGGCGATGCAGCGCCGCCCCGACCAGCAGGCGACGCTGCGCCGTGCGAAGGTGCCCGTGCTGATCCTCTGCGGCGAGATGGAGAGCCTCTACCCGGTGGTCCGTCACGAACTGATGGCGGCGCTGGTACCGGGGGCGGAGCTGCAGGTCATCGCCGGCGCGGGGCATGCGCCGAGCCTGGAACAGCCGCGCGCCGTCACCGAGGCGCTGGCGCGATGGATGCGGCTGCGGTCGCTGGCAGGCGTGCGGCAGGCCTAGCCGGCCGCGACGGCCGCCTTGCGGCCGGAATTGGCGTCGATGAAGTCCAGCACCAGCGGCCGGATGTTGTTGCGCCAGGACTTGCCCGCGAAAATGCCGTAATGGCCGGCCTTGGGTTCGACATGGCTGGCCTTCATGCTGTCGGGCAGACCGGTCAGCAGGTCGAGCGCGGCGACGCACTGGCCGGGGGCCGAGATGTCATCCTCCGCGCCCTCGACCGTCTTGACGGCGGTGCGCGTGACCTTGCCCATATCGACCGGCTTTCCCGCGACCGTGAAGGCGTTCTGCGCGATTTCGCGTCCCTTGAAGATTCGCTCCACCGTCGAGAGGTAGAATTCCGCCGGCATGTCCATCACGGCGAGGTATTCGTCGTAGAAGGTGTTGTGGCGGTCGTGATCCCCGGCCTCGCCCTTGGCGGCGCGCAGGATCTGGTCGGTGAAGGCTCGGCTGTGGGTCTCGGCGTTCATCGACATGAAGGAGGCGAGTTGCAGAAGCCCGGGATAGACCATCCGCCCGACACCCGCGTATTTGAAGCCGACCCGCTGGATAACCATGTGCTCGAGCTGGCCCATGGTGACGCGGCGGCCGAAATCCGTGACCTCCGTCGCGTTGGCGTCGGGATCGATCGGCCCGCCGATGAGGGTCAGGGTGCGCGGCTGATCGTCGGGATACTGCTCGGCCAGGTAGGCCGTCGCGGCGAGCGTCAGCGGCGCCGGCTGGCAGATCGCGATCACATGGGTGTCGGACCCCAGTTCGCGCATGAAATCGACGAGGTAGAGCGTGTAGTCCTCGATATCGAATTTTCCAGCCGAAACAGGTATATCGCGAGCGTTGTGCCAGTCCGTCACGAAGACTTCGCAATTCGGCAGCAGGCTGAGAACGGTCTTGCGGAGCAGCGTGGCGTAATGCCCCGACATCGGCGCCACAAGCAGCACCCGCCGTTTCATCTGCTTGCGGCCGTTGACGCGGAAATGGATCAGGTCGCCGAACGGTCGTTCCATGATGGTGGCGACGTTCACGACATATTCGCGCCCGTTGGTGACCACCGTGTCGATTCCCCAGTCGGGCTTGGCCACCATGCGCGCGAAACTGCGCTCGGTGACTTCGCCCCAGGCCGCGGCGGTGGCGAACCAGGGGTTCGGGATCATGCCGATATTCGGGTAGGAGCAGAGCGCCTTGGCGGTCGCGCCGAGCCACTGGTTGGTGATGCGCGCACTCTCCATCAAGTCGTAGGTCGCCAGGTATTTCATTGTCCCTCGCCGCAGCGTCGTCGGGGCGGTGTGTTTGTATCGTCGCTTTCCCCGACCGGTTATCATCATTATAGTGCAGGTGCAGCAATTGGGGTCAATGGCGATTATGACAAGTGAATCTGAAAAGGATCTGACCAATCTCGACCGTCTGAACGAGAACATCGCCAAGATGGAAGAGTTGACCCAGCGACTCGTCGCGGCCCTGTCGCGGCGCCAGCCGCACGATCCGGGGCTGCATGGGCCGGGGCATGATCTCTACATGAAGGCGGCCGCCGCCTACATGGCCGAGATGATGTCCAACCCCGCCAAGATGCTGGAACACCAGGTCTCTTTCTGGGGCAAGTCGCTCAAGCACTGGGTCGAGGCACAGCAGGCGCTGCAGTCGGGCGATCTGCGTGCGCCCGAGGATCCGGGCCCGCATGACCGGCGCTTCAAGAGCGATCTCTGGGAAACGCACCCCTACTTCAATTTCATCAAGCAGCAGTACCTGATGTCGTCCGAGGCGATCCAGAACGCCGTGCGCGACATCGACGGGCTGGACGAGGGCGACAAGCGCCGGGTCGAGTTCTTCTCGCGCCAGATCATCGAGATGATGTCCCCGGCCAACTATCTCGGCACGAATCCCGAAGCGCTCAAGCGCGCGGTCGAGACCGAGGGCGAGTCGCTCGTCCGGGGGCTCGAGAACCTGGTGCGGGACATCGAGGCGAATGACGGCGAGCTGCTTGTCACGCTCTCGGATCCGGAAGCCTTCGAGGTCGGCACGAATCTCGCCACCAGCGAAGGCTCGGTCGTCTTCCGCAACCGCATGTTCGAGCTGATCCAGTACGCGCCCAAGACCGAAACCGTGCACCGCACGCCGCTGATCATCTTCCCGCCCTGGATCAACAAGTTCTACATCCTCGATCTGAAGGAGCGGAACAGCCTGATCAACTGGATCGTCGAGCAGGGCTTCACGCTCTACGTCGTTAGCTGGGTGAACCCGGACGCCTCCTACGGCGATGTCGGCATGGAGACCTACGTGCAGGAAGGGTTCCTGAGTGCGATCGACGAGGTCCGCAAGATCACCGGCGAGGATCAGGTCAACGTGGTGGGCTACTGCATCGGGGGCACGACCCTGGCGCTGGCGCTGGCCTACATGCAGAAGAAGGGCATCAAGTCCGTGCGCTCGGCCACCTTCTTCACAACGCTGACGGATTTCAGTGACACGGGCGAGATGGGCGTGTTCCTCGACGACGATTTCGTGGACGGGATCGAGCGCGAGGTTTCCGAGAAGGGGTATCTTCATTCCTTCTTCATGTCGCGCACCTTCTCCTATCTCCGGGCGAGCGACCTGGTCTACGGCCCGGCGATCCGATCCTACATGATGGGGGAGGCCCCGCCGGCCTTCGACCTGCTGTACTGGAACGGCGATTCGACCAACCTGCCGGGGCGGTTCGTGGTCGAATACCTGCGCAAGCTCTGCCAGGACAACGCGTTCGCCGAGGGCAAGATGGAGCTTCTGGGCGAGACCCTGAGCCTCAAGGACGTGAAACTGCCGCTCTGCGCCGTGGCCTGCGAGACCGATCACATCGCGGAATGGCGGGCCTCCTTCGACGGCATCAAGCAGATGGGCAGCCGGAACAAGTTCTTCATCCTCTCGGAATCGGGCCATATCGCGGGCATCGTGAACCCGCCGACGAAGAACAAGTACGGCCATTACACCAGCGAGGCGAAGATGGCCGAGCTCGTGCCGGAGGAGTGGCGCGCCGGGGCGGAGTTCCACGAGGGGTCCTGGTGGCCCCGCTGGAAGGCCTGGCTCGCGCGGCGGTCCGGCGCGCAGGTGCCCGCACGCCAGCCCGGCGGTCCCGACCATCCGGTTCTGGCACCGGCCCCCGGCACCTACGTGACGGCCGATCCGAACGCCTGAGCTCCTGTCCCGGACCGTCCCGGATCCCCATCGCTGCAGCGCAGAAATTTTTCTTGAAACGCTGCGCTGCAGCAGTTATGTATCCTGCAGTTGCAGAAAAGCATTCGCACCCGCAGGAGACACGACCATGGCCAAGACCACGGATTTCACCAAAGCCTTCACCGACATGATGGGCGCTTTCCCGGCCGACTTCTCGGCCATGAACGACAGCTTCAAGCACGCCGCCAGCTTCGGCGAGAAGATGTCGAAGGTCGCGCTGACCGCCGCCGAGCAGTCGGCCGACATCTCGAACAAGTGGACCAAGGACAGCCTCGCCAAGATGGCCGACCTGACCAAGGCGCAGGAAGATCCGGCCGGCTACGGCAAGGCCGCGACCGACTTCGCCTCCGCTTCGGTCGAGATGGCCGCCGAGAACATGGCCGCCTTCGCCGAGGTCGCCAAGAAGGTTCAGATGGAAAGCGTCGAGCTGATGATGGCCTCGGGCAAGGAAGCGTCCGAAGAAGCCACCGCAGCGATGAAGAAGGCCACCGCCGACGTCACCGCCGCCACCAAGAAAGCGGCGAACGCGTCGAAGGCCGCCTGATCCAGGCGCCATTGCATGGACTGCGCCCGTGTCCTCCCACACGGTCGGCAGACGGGAAAACGGGCCGCAGGGCCCGTTTTTTTGTGCCTGCAGGGAAAAATGCTGCGCTGCAGAAAAAATACTTGAAATGCTGCGGCGCAGCATTTATCTAGGGGTCAGACGCCGGGACACCGGCATGAAGACGACCCAGGAGAGACAGAGATGACCAAGACGCAAGACTTCACCAAGACCTTCACCGACATGATGGACGCCTTCCCGGGCGACATGACCGCCATGAACGACATGTTCCGCAACACCGCCCAGTTCAGCGAGAAGATGTCCAAGATCGCGCTCACCGCCGCCGAGCAGTCGGCCGAGATCTCGAACAAGTGGACCAAGGACACCCTGTCCAAGATGTCCGAGGTGACCAAGGCCCAGGAAGAGCCGGCCGACTACAGCAAGGTCGCGACCGACATCGCGTCTTCCTCGGTCGAAACCGCTTCCGAGAACATGGCCGCCTTCGCCGAGATCGCCAAGCGCGTCCAGATGGAAACCATCGAGCTGATGCTGGCCGCCGGCAAGGACGCCACCGAAGAGGTGACGGCCACCGCGCAGAAAACGACCCGCGCGGCCACCAAGAAGGCCAGCTAAGCGCATTTCCAACGGTATCGCCGGCCCCCTCCCAGCCGGCGATCCACTCTGGGGCAGGCCGCGCGCCTGCCCTTTCTTTTTGCAATCGGCTGGCCTAGGATCGCTGCGCTGCAACATCAGAGGCCGTCATGACCGATACCGAGTCGCCGCTGCTCATCAAGCGTTACGCCAGCCGCCGCCTCTACAACACCGAGACGAGCGATTACGTCACCCTCGAGGATATCGCGCGGTTCATCCGCGACGGCCGCGAGGTGCAGATCGTCGATCTGAAGACCGGGGACGACCTGACCCGGCAGTATCTGCTGCAGATCATCGCCGAACATGAAAGCCGGGGCGACCATGTGCTGCCGGTCAACGTGCTGACGGACCTCGTCCGATCCTACACCAGCCAGGCCCAGAGCATCGTGCCCCAGTTCCTCGCCGGCTCTTTCGACATGCTGCGCGAGAGCCAGGAACAAATGATGGAGAACTTCAAGTCGATACCGAATCCCATGTCCTCGGCGATGGGCGGTTTCGAAGAGATGCAGCGCCGCCAGCAGGAATTCCTGTCGAACATGCTGGGCGGCTTCGGCCCGACCGCCGGCGGCACCGGCCCCGCATCCGAGGACAGCGCGGCCGGCGACAAGCGCAAGGACGACGATCTCGACGAGATCAAGAAGCAGCTGGCCGAACTGCAGTCCAAGCTTGCCGATCTCAAGAAATAGGCGCCGGGCGGGCGCTGCCCGCGCGGCTCAGACGTTGAGGAGCAGGTGCTCGCGTTCCCAGGGGCTGATGACCTGCAGGAACTCGGCGTATTCGGTTTCCTTGACGATGCGGTAGACGCGGCAGAACTCCTCGCCCAGAACGCCCTGGAGCGCCTCGGCCTCGGAGAAGAGCGCGAGCGCATCGCCGAGCCCGCGCGGGATGTTCTCGTCGCCGCTATAGGCGTCGCCCCGGAGTTCGGCCTCGGGCGGGCGTTCCTCGACCAGGCCCAGATAGCCGCAGGCCAGGCTGGCCGCGATGCCGAGATAGGGATTGCAGTCCATGCCGGCCAGGCGGTTCTCGACCCGGCGCCCGTCGGGGTCAGAGATCGGCACGCGAATCCCCGTGGTGCGGTTGTCGCGCCCCCATTCCAGGTTGATCGGCGCGGCGAAATCCGGGACGTAGCGGCGGTAGGAATTCACGTAGGGCGCCAGGATCGCGATCACCGAGGGCAGGTGGGCCTGCAGCCCGCCGATGAAATGGGCGAAGGCCGGGGTCTCTTCGCCGGCCTCGTCGCTGAAGATGTTGCGCCCCGTGGCGATCTCGGTGACCGAATGGTGAACATGCATCGCCGAGCCCGGCTCGTCCTGGATCGGCTTGGCCATGAAGGTCGCATAGCAGTCGTGGCGCAGCGCCGCCTCGCGGATCAGCCGCTTGAAGTAGAAGATCTCGTCGGCGAGCTTCACCGGATCGCCGTGGCGAAGATTGATTTCCACCTGCCCGGCGCCGCCTTCCTGGGTGATGCCGTCGATCTCGAGCCCCTGCGCCTCGGCGAAGTCGTAGATGTCGTCGATCACGGGGCCGTATTCGTCCACCGCGCTCAGCGAATAGGCCTGGCGCGCGGCGGCCCGGCGCCCCGACCGCCCCATCGGCGGCTCGATCGCCTTGGCCGGATCGGTGTTCTTGGCCACGAGGAAGAATTCCATCTCGGGCGCGACCACGGGTTTCCACCCGCGATGACGATAGAGATCGACCACCCGCTTGAGCACGTTGCGCGGCGCCACCGGGATCGGATTGCCGGCGCGGTCGGAAATGTCGTGGATGATCTGCAGCGTGATGTCCGCGGTCCAGGGCGCCGCGGTGGCGGTCGTGTAGTCGGGCGTCAGCGTCATGTCGGGCTCGGTGAAGCCCTGTTCGCCGGCGGCTTCCGCCCAGTCGCCGGTGATGGTCTGGTAGAAGATCGAATCCGGCAGGTGGAACCGCGTGGATTTCGCGAATTTCGAAGCCGGCATCGCCTTGCCCCGCGCGACCCCGGCGAGATCGGCGACCACGCATTCGATCTCGTCGACACGCCGGCCGGCGACATAGGCCTTAGCGGCCTCGGGCAGTTTTTCGTACAGGTCGTCGAGGGACATGGCTTCGGCCTCAGCTGCGGGGGCGTTTGAAGAATTCGGCGAAACGGTCTGCGATCGCGGCGGCGTCGGTCGGCTGGCCTAGGGCCGCGCGCGCCGCGTCGAGGCGGTCGTCGGGCACCAGGCCGCGGCCGCGATGCGCGATCAGCCCGTCGAGGAAGGCGTCGGTGAATTCGGGATGGGCCTGCACCGTCAGCGCCCGGTCGTCCCAGGCCAGCGCGGCGTTCTCGCAGAAATCCGAGGTCGCCAGCAGCGTGGCGCCCGGCGGCCGGGTCACCACCTGGTCCTGGTGCCAGGCATTGAGCGCCAACGTGCCGTCATCGGCGAAGCGATAGCTGTGATGGCCGACGGCCCAGCCGCCGTCGAACTTCTCCACCCGGCCGCCGAGCGCCTGGGCGATGATCTGGTGGCCGAAGCAGACACCCACCATCGGCACGCCGGTCTCGAAGGCGGCGCGGATGAATTCCTCGAGCGGCGCGATCCACGGCAGATCCTCGTAGGCGCCGTGCCGGGAGCCGGTGATCAGCCAGCCATCCGCGTCGTGGACGCTGTCGGGGAATTCCATGTCGACCACGGCCCAGGCGGCGAAGTCGAAGCCGTACCCGTCGAGAAGCCTCTCGTAGAGCTCCGGGTAGTCGCCATATGTCGGGAGCAGCTCGGGCGGCAGGTGTCCGGTCTGCAGGATTCCGATTTTCATGAATGTCTCGTAGGTATGTGTGCCCGGATGCTACCAGCCCCGGAACAGCGCCCGCAAGACCCGGCGCTCAGACCGAGTCGAGATAGCTGGCGAACTCGAAATCGGTCCAGCGCTCTTCGAAGCGGCGCAGCTCCTGGCGCTTGCAGCGCACCAGGTTGGAAACCAGCGTCTGCGGGAAGATCCGCGCGATCAGCGGGCTCTGCTCGAAAAGCTCGATCGCCTCGCGCCAGCTGAAGGGCAGCCGGTCGAAATCCTGGTCGTAGGCGTTGCCCGTCATCGGGGGCGGCGGGTCGGTGGCGTCCTCGATCCCGGCAAGCGCGGCGCCCAGCACGCCGGCCAGCACGAGATAGGGGTTCGTGTCGCCGCCGGCGACCCGGTGCTCGATCCGGCGCGCGGCGTTGGCGCCGCCGGGGATGCGGATCGCCGCCGTGCGGTTCTCGTAGCCCCAGCAGACCTGGGTCGGCGCGTGGGAATGCGGCTCCACCCGGCGGTAGGAGTTCATGTGCGGCGCGAAGAGCAGCGTCTGGTCGCGCATCGCCGCCAGGCAGCCCGACACCGCGTGGCGCAGCGTGTCGGAGCCCTTCGGCGTGCCGTCGTCGAAGATGTTGTTGCCGTCGCTGTCGAGCACCGAGAAATGCATGTGCAGCCCGTTGCCCGCATGGTCCGTATAGGGCTTGGCCATGAAGGTCGCGGCCATCTCGTGCTTGCGCGCCAGCCCCTTCACGGCGAGCTTGAAGAGCCAGGCATCGTCGGCGGCCTTCATCGCGTCGGCCTCGTGGGAGAGGTTGATCTCGAACTGGCCGAGCCCGCTTTCGGAAATCGCCGAGTCGGCGGGAATGTCCATCGCCGCGCAGGCCTCGTAAAGCTCGGTGAAGAAGGCGTCGAAGACGTCGAGCCCGTTCAGCGACAGCACCTCGCGTGCCTGCATCTGGCGGCCCGAATAGGGGTTGATCGGTGGCTCGGGCCGGCTGGAGCCGTCATCGACCAGGTAGAATTCCAGCTCCGTCGCCACGACGGGTGTCCAGCCGCGCGCGGCGTAGCGGTCCAGCACCATCCGCAACGCCCGGCGCGGGTCGCCGGCGAAGGGGGCGCCGCCTTCTTCGAACATCCACATCGGCAGCAGCGCCGAGGGCGCGCCCAGCCAGGGCGTGGGCACCAGCCCGCGTTCCGTGGGCCGCAGCACCCCGTCGGCATCCCCCGAGGCGAAAACAAGCGGGCTGTCCTCGATATCGTCGCCCCAGATATCCACGTTGAGCGCCGAGAGCGGCATCCGTGCGCCGTCGCGCAGCGCCTTGCGGCCGTTCGCGACCGGCAGGCGCTTGCCGCGCGACTGTCCGTTGACGTCGGCCACGACGACCCGGATCGTCTTGATCTCGGGGTGACGGTCCAGCCAGTTTTCCTGTTCGGTGACCATGGAACCTCAGCGGATGTATTGCGGGCGGATGCGCAGGCGCCGCCGCGCGGCCTGCGGCAGGTGGCGGTTGAGCCGCCGGTTGATCAGCCCGAAAAGCGCGATGATGCAGAGCGTCAACAGGATGAAATACCCCGCTAGGATCGGGTAGGGGACGAAGGGGTTGAAGGTCTTGTCGGCGAAATAATTGGCATAGTAGAGCGCGTCGCCCTTCTGCTGCAGCGCCGGGAAGCTCGAGAAATAGACCAGCGTGGTCGCGTGGAACAGGAAGATCGCCTCGTTGGTATAGGCCGGCCAGGCCAGCCGCAGCATGGTCGGCCAGACGATCCGGCGGAACCTCGACCAGCCCGAGAGCCCGTAGGCGTCCGCCGCCTCTACGTCGCCCTTGGGGATCGAGCGCAGCGCGCCGTAGAAGATCTCGCCGGAATAGGCGGCGGTGTTGAGAAAGAGCACGATCAGCGCGCCGAGCCAGGCCGCGGTGAAGGATTCGAAGATCGCGAATTGCGACTTGAGCGTCAGGAAGAGCGCATAGGCGAAAAAGAACTGGATGAAGAGCGGCGAGCCGCGGAAGACGAAGATGAACCATTCCGAGCTCTTGCGCACCAGCCGGTTCGGCGCCCCCTTGCCGACCGCCACCGCGATGGCGAGGAAGAACCCGAAGAACAGCGCCAGAGCGCCGAAATAGACGTTCCAGATCAGTCCCGATCCGATCAGCGTGAAATGCTCGCAGAGCGTGTAGCCCTCGCGCGGGAGCAGCCGCTCGCCGATCCCGACCGAGCGCAGCCCGTAGTCCTGGACCGTCTCCCAGCAGCTCATGCGCCCGCCTTTCGCAGCGCCTCGCCCCCGGTGGTGGCCTGACCGCGGTTGAGCCGGACCGTCAGCCGCTCGAGCAGGATCTCCGAGATGCGCGTGAGCCCGAGGTAGAACACCAGCAGCGCCAGGAAGTACCAGGCGCGCCAGTCGCCATGCGGGTAGTCGGTGAAGCGCGGGTTGGCGGTGCCGCCCAGTTCGCGGGCCCAGTAGACGATGTCCTCCACGCCGAGAAGGAACAGCAGCGGCGTGGCCTTCGTCAGCACCATCCAGAGGTTCGACAGGCCCGGCAGCGCGTAGACCCACATCTGCGGGACCAGGATGCGCCAGAAGGTCTGGCGGTGCGACATGCCGTAGGCCTCGGCGGTTTCCAGCTGGGCGCGCGGCACGGCGCGCATGGCGCCGAAGAGCACATTGGCGGCGAAGGCGCCGAAGACGATGGCGAAGGTCAGCGCGGCCAGGAAGAAGCCGTAGGTTTCATGGATCCATTGCGGCGCGTTGCCCAGCGGCAGCTTGGCCGCCTGGCAGACCACGAAATCGTTGCCCTGCCGGATGGGCTCGTCCCAGTCGGGGCACTTGATCTTGTGGCGGATCCACTCGAAGGCCTGGTCGAGCGCGATGACGAAGAACAGGAAAAACGCGATGTCCGGCACGCCCCGGACCACCGCGATATAGCCCTTGCCGATCCAGCTGACCGGCCAGATGCGCGAGCGCGCCGCCATCGCGCCGCCGAAGCCGAACATCAGCGCCGCCGGCGCGGTGAGCGCCAGCAGCACCAGCACGATCACGACCGACACGTAGAGGTTCGCATGCTTGCCCGTGGTCAGGTAGCAGGCGAACCAGCGGACCGTGTCGAGCGTGTCGGGATCTGTGCAGAAGCTGAATATGGCGGGTCACTCCCCGGCAGGCGGGCGGGCCGGGGTCCCGTCCAGACTGTTCGGACGGGGCCCCGGCGAAATCAGGATCAGCAAGCCGGCCAGGTGCTGCTGACTTCCCACTTCTCGATCAGCGTGTTGAGGCTGCCGTCGCACTTCATTTCCTCGATCACGGCGTCGAAGGTGGCGCGCAGCTCCTGGTCGCTCTCGCGGATGCCCATGCCGACGCCGCCGCCGAGCGGCACGTCCGGGCCGACGAACATCAGCTCGGCTTCCTCTGCGGCGATCGGGGACAGGTAGGACTTGTCGGCCAGCACCGCGTCGGCCTCGCCGTTCTTGACCGCGGCCACGGTTTCCTCGGGCGTGGCGTATTCCACCAGCGTGGCGCCCGTCTCGGACACGTAGCCGGCCTGGATCGTGCCGGTCTGCGCCGCGATCACCCCGTTGGAGAGGTCGATGCCCTCGGACATGCCGAGATAGGCCGACGGATCGGGCGGGGTGTAGGCCTGGGTGAAGTCGATCACCTCGTCACGCTCGTCGGTGATCGACATGCCGGCGATGATGGCGTCGTAGTTGCCCGAGACCAGGTTCGGGATGATCGAGTCCCAGTCATTGGTGACCCACTCGCAGTTCAGCGCGGCGCGCGCGCAGAGCTCGTCGCCCAGGTCGCGCTCGAAGCCGTCGATCTCGCCGTCGTCGTTGATGAAGTTCCAGGGGGCATAGGCGCCCTCGGTGCCAAGGCGCACCACGTCCTGGGCCAGTGCCGTGCCGGCCGACAATGCCAGCACGGTGGTGGATAGGATGAGTGTCTTCATTGGATATCTCCCTTTTTGCTTGAAGATCGGGCTGGCCGTCAGTGGGCCATTGTCGAACTGAGAAACTGGCGCAGCCGCTCCGATTTCGGCGACCCGAAGAGGGTCTCGGGCGGTCCCTCTTCCTCGATCAGTCCCTGGTGGAGGAACACGACGTAGTCGGACACATCACGCGCCATGCGCATGTCGTGGGTGACGATCATCATGGTGCGGCCCTCTGCGGCCAGGTCCTTGATGACGCGGACCACTTCCTGTTCCAGCTCGGGGTCGAGCGCCGAGGTGGGTTCGTCGAACAGAAGCGCCGCGGGCTCCATCGCCAGCGCGCGCGCGATCGCCGCGCGCTGCTGCTGCCCGCCCGAGAGCTGTGCCGGGAAGGCATCGGCCTTGTCGCCGATGCCGACCTTTTCGAGGTAGCCGCGTGCCGCCTGCGCCACCTCGGCCTTGTCGCGGCCGAGGACGGTGACCGGGGCCTCCATCACGTTCTGCAGGATGGTCATGTGGGACCACAGGTTGAACTGCTGGAAGACCATGCTGAGATTGGTGCGGATGCGCAGCACCTGCTTGCCGTCGGCCGGGTGGCGGTCATGGCCCGTCCCGCGCCATTTCACCGGTTCGCCGTCGAAGAGGATCTCGCCGGACTGGCTATCTTCCAGCAGGTTGGCGCAGCGCAGGAGCGTGGATTTCCCGGATCCCGAGGAGCCGATCAGCGACACCACGTCGCCGCGATGCGCGACGACGTCGACACCCTTGAGCACCTCCAGTTGGCCATAGGCCTTGTGGAGCTCGCGGATCTCGATGACGGGTGTGTCTTCTGTCCTGTCCTGCACGCGTTTGGCCGGCACTCTTCCACCTTGTGTCTGGCCCCGTAGTAGGGAGCAAAAGACCCCCGATTGCAACGGAGAATCGCGGCGCCCGCGACGTCAGCCCCGCCCGCTGCCGGGGGGTGGCGGGTTTGGAACGCGCAGATAGCTCTCGGCGGGGATATCGACCGTGCCCCGCAGCTGCAGCAGCGCCCGCGAGCCCGGGTCGAGCGATGCGATCCCCTCCGCAAGCGCTGCCTGCAGGACGGCCACGGGCCCGCCGGGCCGCGTGATATAGGGCAGGGCGGGGGTGGGCAGCGTTCGCTCTACCTCGCGCAGATCCGCCGCGAACCCGTCGAAGCGCCGGATCAGCGCCCAGCTCACCGCGTCGAGCGCGGCGATGTCGGCCGCGCCGCCGGCCACGGCCCGGGCGGAGTCGCGGTGGCTGCCGCTGCGCAGCATCCGCGCGAAGCGAAACCCGTGCAGCGCGGCGTGGAACTGCGGCGCCGCGTAGCCAGATTGGGACATCGGCTCGTTATAGGCGAGCTTGGCGCCCCGGAACGCCCGGAAGCCGCGCCGGTCGTCGGCGCGGGCCACCAGGACGCTGTTATAGAACCCCGGCGGGCAGCCTGGCAGCCCGTGATCGGGCGTGGCGACCAGCGCGACCCGGTCCTGCAGGGCGGCGCGGAAGGGAAAGCCGCAGGTCTGCGCCAGCAGCAGTCCCGGGTCGGTCCAGAGGTCGAACGGCGCCGTGTCGCGGTCGAGCCCGTCGGGCGCATCGATGCCGGCGGCGCGCAGCCGGTCGCGGATCGCCGCCCAGAGCCTGTCATTGGCCGCCCGGGTCTCGGGGCGGTCATACATGGGCAGCCCGGCGATCACGGGGGTCAGTCCGACTGGCGGTCCATGACGCGCTGGCGCGCCAGCGCGCTGTCGCGGTCATTGATGCCGAGCAGGTTCGCCACGAGCCGCAACAGCCCGTCTTCCTCGTGGTCGCGGATGCCGTCGGCCAGCACCACGTCCCAGAGCGCCTCGACCACCGCCGCGCGATCCTCGTAGGGCACGGCGTCCTTGATTTCGCGGGTGAAGCGAACCGTGTCCGGGGCCTCGGCCTCCAGCCGTTCCGCCTCGCCCCGCAGTTTCGCCGCCTCGAAGGGCGTCAGGTCGTAGCGCGCGGCAAGGATGCGGTCGATCCGCTCGATCTCGGCCTGGGCATAATCGTGGTCCGACCGCGCGATCCGCACCAGCAGCGCGGCCAGCGCGAGGCGCGCATCCTCGGGCCGCAGCGTTTCGGTATCGGGGTGCGAAAGGCGTTTGAGAAGCTGTGCGAACATGGCGAGCCATATAGTCCCTTGCTCGGCGGATGCCAATGGCGGCCGGTCAGGCCGCGGGCGGCGCCCAGCCTTCGACCAGCACGAGATCGGCGACCGAGACCGGGTCGCGGAGCGCCTTCGCGGCCTGGTATTCCGGCGAATGATAGCAGTCGCGGGCGGCCTCGACGCTGGGGAACTCGATCACCACGGTGCGCGGGCGCCCCCCGCCCTCGAGCTGTTCCTGCGCGCCGCCGCGCACCAGGAACCGCGCGCCGTATTTCTCGAAGGCGACCGCGTTGGCCTGGCGGTATTGCTCGTAGACCTGCGGATCGTCGACCGTCACGTGCCCGATCCAGTATCCCTTTGGCATGGCTGTCCTCCCCGCCCGCTCAGAACAAGAGCGCGGCCTTGCTGTAAATGATGTCGTCGATGGCGATCCCGCCGGGATCGCGGTTCTGGATCACCATAGCCGCGATTCCCGGCCCGGGACCATCCCGACGATAGCCGAGCTCGCGTATGCCCGTGGTCGTCGCGTGGGCGTGGCGGCCGATCTCGCGCCCGTCGCGGGCGTAGAACCGGATGGTGACGGCGGCCGGCACCCTGCCGCGCCCGCCGAGCGGGTCGGCATAATCGCTGTGGATGCGCAGCCCCACGGCGCCCTGGTCGGCGTCGAAGAGCACCGCGACGGCGCCTTCGCCGCGGGCCCCGAGCGCGGGAAACCCCGCCCGGCCCAGCGGGAACAACGCGTTCGAGCCGAAACCGCGATGAAAGGCGACCGCCAGGCTGCGCCCGGCCGCGCCCGCGCGGATCGCCAGCGGTGGCCGGGGCGTGCCCGTGACGCGGTCGTGACCCTCCGCCCCGGCCGCGATGCGCTGCCCGGCGAGGCGCTCGCCCAGCGTCGCGCCGTCCGTGCGGTACGGGGCGTTCAGGTTGAGACCCGGTTCCGGGCGCCGCGGCAGCCGCTCGAAGGTGATCCGCCCGTCGAGTTGACGCGCAAGATCACCATAATCCGCGGTGACAACGCCCTGCGCCGATGCCGGCAGGCAGACCCCCAGCAGCGCCAGGGTCAGCAGAACCGCCCCGCAGCGCATCATGGCGGGCTCAGACCAGCCGCGACTGTTCCACCGCGGCACGGATGAAATCCGCGAAAAGCGGATGCGGCGCGAAGGGCTTGGACTTGAGCTCGGGGTGGAATTGCACGCCGATGAACCAGGGATGATCGGCGTATTCGACGATTTCCGGCAACCGCCCGTCGGGAGAGACCCCGGAAAAGCGCAGGCCCACCGACTCGAGCTTCTCGCGGTACTTGATGTCCACCTCGTAACGGTGACGGTGACGCTCGTGAATCTCGCCCGTGCCGTAGATGCCGGCCACGCGGCTGCCCTCGGCCAGGATCGCCGTGTAGGAGCCGAGCCGCATCGTGCCGCCCTTGTCGTCCTCGACCCTGCGCGCCACCTTCACGTCGCCCTGCACCCATTCCTTCAGGTGATAGACCACCGGCGTGAAACGCTTGCGCCCGGCCTCGTGGTCGAACTCCTCGGAGCCGGCATCCTCGAGCGACGCGAGGTTCCGGGCCGCCTCGATCACCGCCATCTGCATGCCCAGGCAGATCCCGAGATACGGGATGCCGCGCTCGCGCGCGAACTGCGCGGCGCGGATCTTGCCCTCGGTGCCGCGTTCGCCGAAGCCCCCGGGCACGAGGATCGCCTGGAAATTCTCGAGATGCGGGGCAGGGTCCTCGCGCTCGAAGATCTCGGCGTCGATCCACTGCGCCTTGACCTTCACGCGGTTGTGCATGCCGCCATGGGTCAGTGCCTCGGCGATGGATTTATAGGCATCCTCGAGCTGCGTGTACTTGCCGACGATGGCGATGTTGACCTCGCCCTCGGCGTGGAAGATGCGGTCGTAGACGTCTTCCCAGCGGCGCAGGTCCGGTTTCGGCGCGGGGCTGATCTGGAAGGCGTCGAGCACCGCCTGGTCGAGCCCCTCGCGGTGATAGGCCAGCGGCGCCTCGTAGATCGATTTCAGATCCATCGCCGCGATCACCGCCTCGGGGCGGACATTGCAGAAAAGCGCCAGCTTCTCGCGTTCCTTGACCGGAATTTCCTGTTCGGACCGGCAGACCAGGAGATCCGGCGCGATGCCGATCGAGCGCAGCTCCTTGACCGAGTGTTGCGTGGGCTTGGTCTTGAGTTCGCCGCTCGCGGCGATGAACGGGAGCAGCGTCAGATGCATGAAGATGCATTGCCCGCGGGGCTGTTCCTGCGCGAATTGCCGGATCGCCTCGAAGAAGGGCAGGCCCTCGATGTCGCCGACGGTCCCGCCGATCTCGCATAGCATGAAGTCGACCTCGTCCTCGCCGACATGCAGGAAATCTTTGATCTCGTTGGTGACGTGCGGAATGACCTGGATCGTCTTGCCGAGATAATCCCCGCGGCGCTCCTTCTCGAGCACGTTGGAATAGATTCGTCCCGAGGAGACGGAATCGGTCGCCCGCGCCGCGACGCCGGTGAACCGTTCGTAATGCCCGAGGTCGAGATCGGTTTCCGCGCCGTCGTCGGTGACGAAGACCTCGCCATGCTCGAACGGGCTCATCGTGCCGGGATCGACGTTGAGATAGGGGTCGAGTTTCCGAAGCCGGACCGAGTAGCCGCGGGCCTGAAGCAGCGCCCCGAGCGCGGCAGAGGCGAGCCCCTTGCCGAGGCTGGAGACGACGCCACCGGTAATGAAAATATAGCGCGCCATGTTGTCTGGCTTCCCCCGTGATAGAACTGCTCGGCGGCCGCGAGATTCCAGTTCCCGCACCACACATCACGGGAGTTAAGGTATAGAGGATTCGGGCCGCGGGTGCAAGCTGCCGGCCGCAAGATGCTGTAAGCGACCGGCGCGTGAAATCAACAAGTTGTGGTTGTCAGTCGGCCCGCGGCGGCGGCAGGGGCGCATCGCCGGTGGTGGGCGGAAGCAGGCTGCCGCCGTCCGGCGTGACCGGCGTCGGGGCCGGGGCGTCGTCGGCGGGCTGTTCGGTGCCCATCCGGTCGATCACCGACTCGTCGGCCGTCTCGGACGCCGCGATGACCGTCAGCGTGATCGAGGTGGCGAGAAAGGCGATGGCGAAGGCCCAGGTCAGCTTGCCGAGCGCCGTGGCCGCGGCGCGGCCGGTCATGACGCCGCCGCCACCGCCGCCGCCGCCGATGCCGAGACCGCCACCCTCCGAGCGCTGCAACAGCACCACGCCGATCAGGCAGAGCGCGAGGATCAGGTGGATGACGAGGATGACGTTTTCCATCGCGGGCGTCCCGGTTGTTCGAAGTGTCGGCGTCGATGCGCCTATCTAGGCGGATCGGGCCGGGGCCGCAAGGGGGCGCGGGGCAGGCGATGCCCCGCGGCCGACCGGATTTTCCGGTTTCGGCGGGCGCGCCGTACGGCTATACGGGCACGGGTTTTTCGCAGGAGAGAACGCAGATGGCCAATGTCGTGGTGGTCGGCGCCCAGTGGGGCGACGAGGGCAAGGGCAAGATCGTCGACTGGCTGAGCGAACGCGCCGACGTGATCGCGCGCTTCCAGGGCGGGCACAATGCCGGGCATACGCTGGTGATCGGCGAGGATGTCTTCAAGCTGCATGCGCTGCCCTCTGGCGTGGTGCGCGGCGGCAAGCTGAGCGTGATCGGCAACGGCGTCGTGCTGGATCCCTGGCACCTGGTGCGGGAAATCGCGGGCCTGCGGGACCAGGGGGTGACCATCACGCCCGATACGCTGATGATCGCCGAGAACACGCCGCTCATCCTGCCCCTGCATGGCGAGCTTGACCGGGCCCGCGAGGAAGCCGCGCGCCCGGGCGCCAAGATCGGCACCACTGGACGCGGCATCGGCCCGGCCTACGAGGACAAGGTGGGGCGCCGGTCGGTGCGGGTCGCGGACCTCGCCGACGCCGCCACGCTGGAGGCGCGGGTCGACCGCGCGCTCACCCATCACAACGCCTTGCGCAAGGGGCTGGGCATCGATCCCGTGGACCGCGCCGGGCTGATCGCGGGCCTGACCGAGATCGCGCCGGAAATCCTGCAATACGCCGGGCCGGTCTGGAAGGCGATGACCGAGAAGCGCAAGGCCGGCAAGCGGATCCTCTTCGAGGGCGCGCAGGGCGCGCTCCTGGACATAGATTTCGGCACCTATCCCTTCGTCACCTCCTCCAACGTGATCGCGGGGCAGGCGGCGACCGGCACCGGGATCGGGCCCGGTGCGATCGACTACGTGCTGGGCATCGTGAAGGCCTACACCACCCGCGTGGGCGAGGGGCCGTTTCCGACCGAGCTGAACGATGACGACGGCCAGCGCCTGGGCGAACGCGGCCACGAGTTCGGCACCACCACGGGCCGCAAGCGCCGCTGCGGCTGGTTCGACGCCGTGCTCGTGCGCCAGACCTGCGCGGTCTCGGGCGTCAACGGCATCTCGCTGACCAAGCTCGACGTTCTGGACGGGTTCGAGCGGCTCCGGATCTGCGTGGGCTACGACCTCGATGGCCAGCGGCTCGACTACCTGCCGACGGCGGCGGACGAGCAGGCGCGCGTCGTGCCCGTCTACGAGGACATGCCCGGCTGGTCGGAAAGCACCGCGGGCGCGCGCAGCTGGGCGGAGCTGCCGGCCGAGGCGATCAAGTATGTCCGCCGGATCGAGGAATTGATCCAGTGCCCGGTCGCGCTACTCTCCACGTCACCCGAGCGGGACGACACGATCCTCGTCACCGACCCCTTCGCCGACTGACGGAGCCCAATGGCCTTGCGTCACAAGACCCGAAAGCGCTTGTCGCTGCTGCTGCTGGTGGTCTGGCTGCCCGCCTATATCGTGGCCGCCGTCACCATCATGAACTGGCTGGGCCGCCCGCCGATCGCGGTGGAGCTTCTGGTCTATGTCGGGCTGGGGTTCCTCTGGGCGCTGCCGTTCCGCGCGATCTTCCGCGGGGTGGGCCAGCCGGACCCGGACGACGAAACGGGAACGGAGTGACCGCGCGGGCCACTCCGTCTTCCCGGAACGAAAGCGAACGTTGGGAATGGGCGGCACCCGCTCAGCGGGTGCCTGTCCGCGCCTCCTGCACGAAGCGCGAATCCTCGGTGATGACGAACTGACCGTCCTGGACCCGGCGGATGCGGCCTTCGCGCAGCAGCTTGCCGAAGGATCGCAGGCCCGCCTCGCGGGTGAAATCCCCGCTCTTCATATGCGCGATCTTCGACATGACCTGCGCACGTGAGAACCGGGCACGGCCCTCGACATGGGCTGTATAGGCGGCCGCGGCCTCGAGCAGTTCGGGCAGCGAGCTGGCGCCGATCCGGTCGGCGAACTCCTGGAAGCTGCCGCTGTCCTCGAGCGCGGCATCCTCCGCGGCGACGTCCTCGAGCTCGGCGGTGACGCGGCGCGGGCGGATCGGGCCGCCGGTGCGTGCCTCGGGTTCGGCCTCGCTCTCGTCGATCCGCTGCTCCGAGACCAGCACCAGCGGCGCGGGGCGGTCGCGGCCCGTGGCACGGGCGCCCGTCGCACGTTCCAGGTCCTCGCGATAGGCGTCGAGATCGGCCGTCTCGTCCGGCGTTTCGCTGAGACCCGGCGTGCCCTCGTGCTTGAGCTGGCGGTCCGCCCAGGTCGCGGCCACGGCGGCCTTGAGCTGGGCGAAGGCGTTCTGCTTGCGCGCCGTCTCGGGTCCGCTGAGCTTGCTGTTCGTGGTCTCCAGCAGCCGGTCGAGCGCGGCTTCTTCCTCCTCCAGCCCGTCGGCGTCGAAGGCGGACCGGGCCACGGGCGCCGCGGCATCCGCGTCTGCGTCCTCGTCCGGGCGATCGCCGGCTTCGGCGGCGTCCAGCGCCGCGGGCGTGGAGCCCTCGGCGTCCGTTTCGGACAGGTCCGCGTCCGCAGAAACCTCTTCGGCGTCATCCTCCGTGTCCTTGGCCATCGCCGGCTCGGTCATCGGTTCCGCGGCCAGGTCCTCGGTCTGCCGCGCGTCGGCCTCGGCCAGGGGTTGTGCCTCTTCGCTGGCCGTGCTGTCGGTCGGCTCCGGCTCCGGTTCCGAGTCATGCTCCGGTGCGGGATGGGCGAACTGGCTGAGCCGCGCGCGGGCGCGCTCGGCGGCGGCACGGGCGCGTTCGGAAATGCCCTGATGCTCGTCCCCGGCCGCCGTGTCGGCACCGGTTTCGGGCGCGGCGTCGGGCGCCGCGTCCCGCGTATCGGGCGCGCTATCCTCGGCCGTCGGCTCCGTCGCATCCGGCGCGGTATCCGCGTCCGCGGCCCGGACCCGGGCGAGGGTGGTCAGAAGCAGGGCGTCGGCATCCTCTGCCTCGGTATCCTCGGCATCCTCTGCGGCCTCGGGGGTGTCGGCATCGGCCGCGGGTGCGGTGGTGTCCGGCTCTGCCTCCGCGGCGAGGTCAGGCCAGTCGGCGGCGTCGTCCGCATCCGCATCCGCGTCAGCATCCGCGAAGATCGGGGCGTCGCCGCCCGGGGTGACCGTATCGTCATCGTCCGACGGGGCGGCCATGATGTCGGGTTCGGGAGCGGGCTCCGGCGCCGCCGCGGCGGCCTCGGTGTCGCTCTCGAAGGCCGCGGCCGGCGTCGTGGCGCGGTCCTCGGCGGCCGCGCGGCGCATACGCTCGATCTTGCCGGCGACCGTGTCGTCATCGACCTCGGGGGCGGTCGCCGCGGCGAGACCGGCGCGCGACAGCGTCGGTTCCGGCGTTTCGTCACGCTCCTGGCGCAGGACGACGCCGTTCTCGCGCAGCTCGGCGGCCACGCGATGGCGAATCGACCGCTCGGCGATTTCGTGCAGCATCTCGGTATCGGGCTGCGGGGGTTCCGCGCCGAAATACCGGTCATCCGCCGACAGGTCGCGGAAATACTCCGCGATGTGGCGCATTGTGGTGAAGGGATCGTCGAAACCTTCCAGTGTGCAGGAGAAGGTTCCGTAAGAGACGGTGAGAATCTTGCTCGCACCAGCCATTACATGCTCGCTTTCTCCCCGACCCAGCCCAAGCAATCTACCATCGGGGATTTCCAATCGCCAAATGAAATCCGAATACTAGGCCCGAGTCTTGCAGCGATTCGTTGAGATTTGTTTCCGCATCGGACATCAATACAGCCATGTTCAGCCCTATTGTTCAGACCCGCCGGGGCGTGACCCTGATCGGCGGCGCCCGCACCGACCGCGACCAGGTAGAATCGGCGGTGGCCCTGGCGCCCGTGGTCGCGGCGGCCGACAGCGGAGCGCTGTCGGCGCTCGATCTCGGCTTCCCCCCGGTCGCCGTGATCGGCGACATGGACTCCCTCGACGAGCTTAGCACGACCCGGCTCGACCCGTCGATCGTGCACCGCATCCCCGAGCAGGAAACGACGGATTTCGACAAGTGCCTGCGCCATATCGCGGCACCGTTCATCCTGGGCGTGGGATTCACCGGCGACCGTCTCGATCACCAGATGGCGATGTTCAACACGCTGGTGCGCCAGCCCGGGCAGCGCTGCATCGTCCTGGGCGCGGACGACATCTGCTTTCACTGCCCGGCCAGCCTGGCTCTGGACCTGCCGGTCGGCACCCGCGTGTCGCTCTTCCCGATGGCGCCGGTCACGGGGCGCAGCGTCGGGCTGCGCTGGCCCATCGCGGGGCTGGCGTTTCGCCCCGACGGGCGGGTCGGCACCTCGAACGCGACGGTGGCGGAAACGGTCCTGCTGGAGATGGACGCCCCCGGCATGCTGGTCATGCTGCCGCGCGCGGCGCTGCCCGCCGCGATCCGCGCGCTGACGGCGCCCTGAGCCTCAGCAGTTGGGCACGTTGACGGCGAGCCCGCCGAGCGAGGTCTCCTTGTATTTCTCGCTCATGTCGGCGCCGGTCTGGCGCATCGTCTCGATGCAGGCGTCGAGCGAGACGAAATGATGTCCGTCGCCCCGCAGCGCCAGCGACGCGGCCGAGACCGCCTTGATCGCGCCGAGCCCGTTGCGTTCGATGCAGGGAACCTGGACGAGCCCCTTCACCGGGTCGCAGGTCATGCCGAGATGATGCTCCAGCGCGATCTCGGCGGCGTTCTCCACCTGCGCGGGCGTGCCGCCGAGGACCGCGGCCAGCCCCGCCGCCGCCATCGCGCTGGCCGAGCCGACCTCGGCCTGGCAGCCGGCCTCGGCGCCCGAGATCGAGGCGTTGTACTTCACCAGCCCGCCGATCGCCGCGGCGGTCAGCAGGAATTCCGGCACCCGCGAGGAATGCGCGCCCGGTACATGCGACAGCCAGTAGCGGATCACCGCCGGCACCACGCCGGCCGCGCCGTTGGTGGGGGCGGTGACGACCTGGCCGCCGGCGGCGTTCTCCTCGTTCACGGCCATGGCGTAGACGCTGATCCAGTCGTTGACGACATGGGGCGGTGTGACGTTGAGCCCGTGCTCGGCCTCGAGCTGGTCGTGGATCGCGCCCGCCCGGCGCCGCACGCCCAGGCCCCCGGGCAGCGTGCCCGTGCCCTCGAGCCCGCGCGCGATGCAGGCCTCCATCACCGCCCAGATCCGCGCCAGCCCGCGGTCGAGATCGGCCGCGCCGCCGCGTGCGAGCTCGTTGGCGCGCTTCATCTCGGCGATGGTCTTGCCGCTGTCGGCGGCCATCGCCAGCATCTCGTCGGCCGTCTTGAAGGGGTAGGGCACCGGCGGTCCTTCGTCGCTGTCCTTGCCGGCGGCCAGCTCGGCCTCGGTCAGCACGAAGCCGCCGCCCACCGAGTAATAGGTCTCGGACAGGAGCGTGTCGCCCTGCGCGTCGGTCGCCCAGAGGATCATGCCGTTGGCATGGCCGGGCAGCGCGCGGTCGTAATCGAAGACGAGATCGGTCTCCGGATCGAAGGCCAGCGCCGGCAGGCCGTCATTCTCGACCCGCTTTTCGGCGTGGACCCGCACCAGCATCTCCTCGGCGGCGTCGGCGTCGTAATCGGCCGGACGAAAGCCCGCTAGCCCGAGGATCACGGCGCGGTCGGTCGCATGCCCGTGGCCGGTGAAGGCCAGCGATCCGTGCAGCGAACAGCCCAGCCCGGCCGGGTTGAAGGGGCTGGCGCGCAGCAGGTCGAGAAATCGCGCCGCCGCCACCATCGGCCCCATCGTGTGCGAGGACGACGGCCCGATGCCGACCTTGAACATGTCGAAGACGCTCAGAAACATGGGCGTGGCCCCTCTTGCCGCTCGGGTTCTCTCTGGGGGAGGTGATGCCACGGGGCTTTTCCAAATGCGACCCTTGCCGCGCCGAAACGCCCGCTCCGGCACCGCGCGCGCCGTCCGGGCCAGTTCCCCCTCGCGCCCGCCGCGCAACTTTCCTATAAGCGGCGCGGAACAGGAACGGAGTCGCCCCATGACCGCAGAGCTGTCCCCCGTCGACATGGCCAAATACGTGGCCGCGAAACGCGCCGCGGAATTCGTCGAGCCGGGGATGCGGCTCGGACTCGGCACCGGATCGACCGCCGCCTGGCTGGTAAAGATCCTCGGCGAGAAGGTGCGCGGCGAAGGGCTGCAGATCACCGGCGTGCCGACCTCGTCGCGCACCGCGGCGCTGGCACGCGAGCAGGGCGTGCCGATCGCGACCCTCGAAGAGCTGAAATGGCTCGACCTGACCATCGACGGCGCCGACGAGTTCGACCCGAAGCTCAACCTGATCAAGGGGGGCGGCGGGGCGCTGCTGCAGGAGAAGATCGTCGCCGCCGCATCGGACCGGATGGTGGTGATCACCGATACCTCCAAAGAGGTCGAGACGCTCGGCGCCTTCCCGCTGCCGGTGGAGGTCATTCCCTTCGGCTGGGAGACGACCCGTGCGCTCATCGAGGAGACGCTGGGTACCGTCGACGTGGACGGCCGCGACGTCGTGCTGCGCATGGCCGGCGACGCGCCCTTCGTCACCGACGAGGGCAACCGTATCCTAGATCTGCATCTCAAGCGGATCGGCGATCCGCGCCAGCTGTCGCTGGCGCTGAACCAGATCCCCGGCGTGGTGGAAAACGGGCTCTTCATCGACATCTGCGATGCGGTGGTGATCGGCCATGGCGACGGCATGGTCGAGCTGCGGGACATCCAAGCCGGCACCGTGGTGCAGGAACAGGTCGAGGCCGAGGATCACGAGAACCTTTTCACCGACATAGCGGACTGAGCAGCGATGGATTTCGATTACGATCTCTTTGTCATCGGTGGCGGATCGGGCGGCGTGCGCGCGGCGCGTCTCGCGGCGGAGGGCGGCGCCCGGGTGGGGCTGGCCGAGGAATACCGGATGGGCGGCACCTGCGTGATCCGCGGCTGCGTTCCCAAGAAACTGATGGTCTTCGCCTCGTCCTTCTCGGTCGCGCTCGAGGATGCGGCCGGGTTCGGCTGGGACACCGGCAGCGGATGCCGGTTCGACTGGCCGGCCTTCAAGGCCAAGAAGGATGCCGAGATCGCCCGGCTCGAGGGCATCTACCGCCAGAACCTCGGCAAGGCCGGGGTCGAGATGCACGACGCCCGCGCCACCGTCGCGGACCCGCACCGGGTGACGCTGTCCAGCGGCGAGAGCTTCAGCGCGCGGCACATCCTCGTGGCGGTGGGGGGGCATCCCTTCAAGCCCGAGCTTCCCGGCGCCGAGCACGCGATGACCTCGAACGAGATCTTCGAGATGGACGACCTGCCGCGCCGCGCCATCGTGGTGGGCGGCGGCTACATCGCCTGCGAATTCGCCTGCATCCTGAACGGCATGGGCGTCGCGGTGCAGCAGTTCTACCGCGGCGCGCAGATCCTGCGCGGCTTCGACGACGAGATGCGCGGCCATCTCGCCGAGGCGATGCGCGCGCGCGGCGTCGACCTGCATGTCGGCACCGATATCGAGTGGATCGAGAAAGAGGGCGACGGCTTCCGCGTCAAGTGCACCGACGGCCGCGAATGCGAGACCGACGCGGTGCTCTTCGCCACCGGGCGGCGGCCGAACACGGCCGGGCTCGGGCTGGAAGAGGCGGGCGTGTCGCTGGGCCGGAACGGCGCGATCGAGGTGGACAAGTGGTCGCAGACCAGCGTGCCGTCGATCTACGCCGTCGGTGACGCGACCGATCGCGTGAACCTGACGCCGGTGGCCATCCGCGAGGGCGCGGCCTTCGTCGAGACGGTCTTCAACGGCAACCCGACCGCCGTCGATCACAGCCTGATCGCCAAGGCCGTTTTTGCCCAGCCCGAGCTCGGCACCATCGGCCAGACCGAGGAGGAGGCGCGCGACCAGCAGCCCGTAGACGTCTACGTGGCAGCCTTCCGGCCGATGCAGAACATCCTGGCCGGTCGCAACGAGCGGGTCTTCATGAAGCTCGTCGTCGCTGCCGCGGACCGCAAGGTCCTGGGCGTGCATATCGTCGGCCCGGGCGCGGGCGAGCTGATCCAGATGGCGGGCATCGCCGTGACCATGGGCGCCACCAAGGAAGACTTCGACCGCACGGTCGCGGTGCATCCCACGATGGCCGAAGAACTGGTGACAATGAAGGCACCGACCCGGAGCGCTTGATTTTTCGGCGCGAGTGAACAGTTTGGAACACAAGAACCTCAGGCAGAGGAGAGGAAGGGCAATATGGCCAGTAACAGTGGCGGACCCTGGGGCGGCGGCGGCGGTGGCCGCGGCGGCGGCAACGGCGACGATCGCCGGCCCGGCGGCGGCGGACGGCGACCCGGCGACGGCGACCAGCCCCAGATCCCCGAGATCGACCAGATCGTGAAAAAAGGGCAGGAGCAGCTCCGCGTCCTGATGGGCGGCGGCGGCGGCAACCGGCCGGGCGGGCCCGGCGGTGGCGGCGGCGGGCCGCTCTTTTCCAAGAGCACCCTGACGCTCGCCGGGATCGTGGCGGTGGGGCTCTGGCTCTTCGCCTCCGTCTACACCGTCCGGCCCGAAGAGCAGTCGGTCGAGCTGTTCCTCGGCGAGTTCTCGTCGGTGGGCCAGCCGGGCCTCAACTTCGCGCCCTGGCCGATCGTCACCCACGAGATCGTCAACGTGACCAGCGAGCGCGTCGAGACGATCGGCGCGGGCGGCTCGGGCCGCATGTCGCAGGGGCTGATGCTGACCGGCGACGAGAACATCGTCGACATCGACTTCCAGGTGGTCTGGAACATCAACGATCCGGCGCGGTTCCTGTTCAACCTGCGCGACCCGCAGGACACCATCAACGCGGTGTCGGAATCGGCCATGCGCGAGATCATCGCGCAGTCGCAGCTGGCCCCGATCCTGAACCGGGATCGTGGTCCGATCGCCGTGCGCCTGCGCGAAATGATCCAGTCGACCCTGAACGGCTACGACGCGGGCATCAACGTGGTCCGCGTGAACTTCGACAAGGCCGACCCGCCGAGCGAGGTCATCGACGCCTTCCGCGAGGTGCAGGCGGCCGAGCAGGAGCGCGACCGTCTCCAGAACGAGGCCGACGCCTACGCCAACACGGTGCTGGGGGCCGCGCGCGGTGAAGCCGCGCAGACCCTCGAACAGGCCGAAGCCTACCGCGCCCGTGTCGTCAACGAGGCGGAAGGTGAGGCGAGCCGCTTCACCGCCGTTCTCGAGGAATACGAGAAGGCACCCCAGGTGACCCGCCGGCGTCTTTACATCGAAACGATGGAGCGCGTGCTCGGCGACGTCGACAAGATCCTGCTGGAGCAGGGTCTCGGCGGCGAAGGCGGCAGCGGCGTCGTGCCCTACCTGCCGCTCAACGAGCTGCGGCGGAATACCAACGACGGAGGCTCGAACTGATGTCACGCACCACATTCATCCTGCCGGTCGTGGTCCTGCTGGTTGCGGCGGCCCTCTCGGCGATCTTCATCGTGGACGAACGCCAGAAGGTGCTCGTGCTCCAGTTCGGCCAGATCAAGGACGTCAAGGAAGACCCCGGTCTGGGCTTCAAGGTTCCGGTGATCCAGCAGGTCGTGCGCTACGACGACCGGATCCTGTCGATCGACACGCGCCCGCTCGAGGTGACGCCGCTGGACGATCGCCGGCTCGTCGTGGACGCCTTCGCGCGCTACCGGATCGAGGACGTGATCCGCTTCCGCCAGGCCGTCGGCGTGGGCGGCGTGCGCAGCGCCGAGAGCCGGCTGGAGCAGATCCTGAACGCCATGACCCGCGAGGTCCTGGGTTCGGTGAATTCCAACGAGATCCTGTCGGTCGACCGGGCCGCGCTGATGGAACGCATCCGCGAGGGCGCGTCGAACGAGTCCGAGAACCTCGGGCTGGAAATCGTCGACGTCCGGCTCAAGCGCACCGACCTGCCGGAACAGAACCTCGAGGCGACCTTCGCCCGGATGCGCGCCGAGCGGGAACGCGAGGCCGCCGACGAGATCGCCCGCGGCAAGGAAGCCGCGACGCGGATCCGCGCCCAGGCCGACCGGACCCAGGTCGAGCTGGTCTCGGAGGCCGAGAAAGAGGCCAACATCGTCCGCGGTGAGGCCGACGCCCGGCGCAACGCGATCTTTGCCGAGGCCTTCGGCCAGGACGAGGAGTTCTTCGAGTTCTACCGCTCGCTCGCGGCCTATGAAAAAGCGCTGCAGGGACAGAACTCGTCGATGGTCATTTCCCCGGAAAGCGAGTTCTTCAAGTACCTGAAGTCGCAGTCCGGGACCGCCGGGGCGCCTGCCGCGCAATGATCTCCGATCTCGTGACCGCACTCGGCCTCGTGGCCGTGATCGAGGGGCTGGTGCTTGCACTGGCCCCTCTGCGTTTCGAAGAGCTGCTGGCGTTCCTGCGCTCGCTCACGCCCGAGACCCGGCGCCTGATGGGCTTCGCCGCCATCTCCTTCGGCGTCTTCCTGATCGCGCTGGCCGGGCAGATCGGCTGACCGGTCCGCGGCCGGGGCGCATACCTCCTTGCAGCGGCTCGCAGACGGTGCTTGACTGCGCTGCGACGGCGTAAGCGGTATCGGAGTGCGTATGCGACATGTGAGTCTTCCAGGGGCGGCCGTTCTGGCGGCGCTCGCCTGGTCCGGACCGGCCCGCGCGGCCGACCAGACGGACAGCCAAGACCCTTGGATTGGCGCCGCCGCGGCGGTTTCCCATCAATTCGACAGCGACCTGGCGACCGGCGGCAGCATTTCCGTCACCCGCTGGAGCCTCGCGCCGCGGCTCGGTCGTGGCAACGGGCCGGGGGACGTCTTCGCACCGCTTTCGGTTGGAATGAGCCACTACGCCTTCGGGGCAGGCGGCGCGCTGGGCGCCGGGTCGGCCTGGGACGATATCGTCGATGTCCGGCTCAGCCTGCCGCTGGAGATCCGGCAGGGCGACCGGATGACCGCCCGCGTCATCCCGGGCATCGCCTATTCCGGCGAAACGGGCGTCGCGGCCGGGGACGCGACCACGGTGAGCCTGCTCGCCGGTCTCGAGTGGCGGCTCAGCGACAGGCTCTCGGTGGGGCCCGGGCTGCAATGGTCGACGGAACTCGAGGACGAGGACAGCCTGACCCCGGTGGTTTTCCTGGATTGGGCGGTGACCGACCGGCTGTCGCTTTCGACGGGGTCGGGGCACGGCGTGTCCCGCGGGCCGGGGCTGACCCTGACCTGGCAGGCTCGCGACGACCTCGCGGTCGCGTTCTCGGGGCGCTACGAGAAGCGCCGCTTCCGGCTGGACGGGGACGGGCCGGCGCGCGGCGGCGTCGGCCAGGACGCCGCGGTGCCCCTGATGGTCACGGTCAACTACGCCCCGACCGCCGCGCTGCGGGTCACGGGCTTTGCCGGGGTCAAGCTGAACGGCGCGCTGCGGATGGAGGACGCGTCCGGCGCGACGCTCTCCTCCTCCGAGTACGATCCGGCCCCGGTTCTGGGCGCGGCGCTGTCGTTGCGCTTCTGAAATCCGGCGCCGGTCCGGGCGCGCAATTCCTTTGGTTGAAACCGGCGCCGCCATGCAGACATAGTGGGGACGGTCACGCCAATTTGACCGGCTCGCTGCGGGAAACCGTTGAATTGTGACTTTCGAGCCAAACATCTGGGGCGTGAGCAGGCATCGGCGCGTGCGCCGGTGAAGACCGATCAAGGAGGACAACCAATTGAAACCCCGTACCACTAGCGTTGCAGTGCCGACGCGCATGCCGGTACGCGCCGCCGCGGCGCTGCTTCTGGGCCTCGCGCTCGTCATGGCGCAGGCGCTTGTCGCGACCGCGCGGCCGGCGCCCGACGGTTTCGCCGACCTGGTGGAGCGCGTCAGCCCCGCCGTGGTCAACATCACCACCACCACGACCATCGCGGCCAGCGATCAGCCCGGCCCGGTCGTCCCCGAGGGTTCGCCGCTCGAGGACTTCTTCCGCGATTTCATGGATCGCCAGCAGGATCGCCAGCGACCCCGCCGCGGCCAGGCGCTGGGCTCCGGTTTCGTGATCTCCGAGGATGGCTACATCGTCACGAACAACCACGTGATCGAGCAGGCCGACGAGATCCTGGCCGAGTTCCAGTCGGGACTCGAACTGAAGGCCGAGGTCGTCGGAACCGATCCGAACACCGACATCGCCCTCCTGAAGGTCCAGAGCGACGAACCGCTGCCCTTCGTCGATTTCGGCGACAGCGACATCATGCGCGTCGGCGAATGGGTGATCGCCATCGGCAACCCGCTCGGGCAGGGCTTCTCGGCCTCGGCCGGGATCGTCTCGGCGCGCAACCGCGAGCTCAGCGGCACCTATGACGATTTCATCCAGACCGACGCCGCGATCAACCGCGGCAATTCGGGCGGGCCGCTCTTCAACATGGACGGCGAGGTGGTCGGCGTGAACACCGCGATCCTCAGCCCGACGGGCGGGTCGATCGGCATCGGCTTCTCGATGGCCTCGAACGTGGTCACCAAGGTGGTCGCGCAGCTCAAGGAATACGGCGAGACCCGCCGCGGCTGGCTCGGCGTGCGGATCCAGGACGTGACCGACGACGTGGCCGAGGCGCTGGGCCTCGAGGGCGCGCGCGGCGCGCTCGTCACCGATGTCCCCGAGGGGCCGGCCATGGAGGCCGGTGTCGAGGCGGGCGACGTGATCCTGTCCTTCGACGGCGAGGAGGTCGCCGACACCCGCGAGCTGGTGCGGATGGTGGGCGATGCCGCTGTCGGCAAGACCGTCCGTGTCGTGGTGTTCCGCGACGGAGGCACCGAGACGCTGAATGTCACGCTGGGCCGCCGCGAGGAAGCCGAGGGCATGGCGCCCGGCGCAGAACCCGAGCCCGAGGGGCCGACCGAGAAGGAGATGATGGGGCTCAGCCTGTCGGACCTGACGCCGGATCTGCGCGAGCAGCTCGGCCTTGGCGAGGAGGCCACCGGCCTCGTCGTCACCGATGTGGACGAGACCAGCGAGGCCTATGAAAAGGGGCTGCGCGCCGGCGACCTGATCGCCGAGGCCGGCCAGCAGAAGGTCGCGACGGTCGCCGATTTCGAGGATCGCGTCGAGGCCGCCCGCGAGGCCGGCCGCAAGTCGCTCTTGTTGCTGGTACGCCGGCAGGGCGAGCCGCGTTTCGTGGCGCTGTCGCTCTCGGACGGGTGACCGGCCGGCCGTCGCCTTGAATGGATCTTGGAAAGGGCGCCCGCCGGCGCCCTTTTCTGTGCCCGGGTCAGTCGGGAACCGGCGTGACCACGAGACCGAGCGCCCGCGCGGTCTCGAGAGAGACCAGCCCCGAGTCGAGCCCGCGCGGCGCCTGGTAGCGTCGCACCGCCGCGCGTGTGCGGGCGTCCATCGCGCCGTCGATCGGCCCCGGGTAGAGCCCGCGCGCGGCCAGCGCGCGCTGGAGCGCCGCGACGAAGGCCGCGTCCATCTCCGCCGGGCAGGGCGTTTCGAACCGGAGCGTCCGGCGCGGCGCGACGATCTCCTGGCGGGTTTCGCTGCGATAGACCGGCGGCGCGGTGCGCCGCCCCGCGGCGTCGGTCTGGGGGGGACGGACCAGGACCTGCTCGGTCACCGTCTCGACCACCGCCGGGGCCGTGTCGCGCCCCCAGCAGCTGCCGGGCGGCGCGCCGGGCGGCCCGCCCTCGGCCGCCGTGACGATCCGGGGCGCGCCCGGCGGGGGCGCCGGCCGTTGCTGGGCATCGGGCTGGCAGCCGGCCAGCAGCCCGGCGACCATCCCGACGATGTATCTTGGCGGAATCACGGCGTGCGGCCCTCGCGCTGATGCGTCGGGGGCAGGCTACGCGCTGGCGCGCCCGGGCGGAAGCCTTGCCGTCAGCCCGGCGCGGTCAGCCGGTCGAGCAGGGGCGAGATGTCCTCGACCGTCTCGGCGATGACATGGGCGACGCCGGCCTCGCGCTGCAGCCGCCCCGTCACCCGCAGGAGCCGCCCGGCGATCACCGCCCGGCGGAACCGCTGGAAGGTCTTGGCCCAGACGATCACGTTGGCCACGCCGGTCTCGTCCTCGAGCGTGACGAAGACCACGCCCTTGGCGGTGCCCGGGCGCTGGCGCACCAGGACCAGCCCGGCGACGGTGACGCGCGCGCCGTCGGGCGGCTCGTCGAGACGTGCATGGGGCAGCGCCGCGGGCGGGCGCGGCCAGCGGCCGGGGGCAGGGGAAACCGGGCTGTCCATGAGAACGAAAATAGAACATGGCGTTGCCGGCGCAAGTCCGGAGTCTATCTCTGGCAAATGTTGCCCGGCTCGATTATGTGCGGTCTGACGACCCGGGCCTTCAGGCACCTGCGCGCGCCCGGACAGAGCGCAAGAGGAAAGACATGGCGAAGATCACCTATATCGAGTTCAACGGCACCGAGCATGTGGTGGACGTGCCCAACGGGCTGACCGTGATGGAAGGCGCCCGCGACAACAACATCCCCGGCATCGAGGCCGATTGCGGCGGCGCCTGTGCCTGTTCCACCTGCCATGTCTATGTCGACGCGTCGTGGGTCGGGAAGCTGCCGCAAAAGGACCCGATGGAAGAGGACATGCTCGATTTCGCCTACGAGCCCGATCCCGAGACCTCGCGGCTGACCTGCCAGCTCAAGGTGACCGACGATCTGGACGGTCTCGTTGTGCGCATGCCCGAAAAACAGATCTGATGGCCGGCCGGGCGCCGCGTCCGCGCCTGCGCGGCCTGGCCCGCGGCGCGGGCCTGGCCGCCGGCCTGTGGCTGGCAGGCGCCCTGGCCTCGGCGGCGCAGGACATCGCGGCCGCGGCCTACGACGCCCCGACCACGCGCTATGCCCATGGCGTGCTGGGCGACGCGATCGAGCATGGCGCGCTGGTGCTGACCCTGACCGACGGGCGCCGCAGCCGCATCGTCCTGCCCGAGACCCGCGTCTTCGAGGATACCGCGCCGCGCCTCGCCGATCTCGACGGCGACGGCGGGCCGGAAGTGATCGTGGTCGAGAGCGATCTCTCGCGGGGCGCCCGGCTCGCGGTCTACGACGCGGACGGCCTCGTCGCCGCGACCCCCTTCATCGGCCAGCGCAACCGCTGGCTCGCGCCGCTGGGCGTGGCCGATCTCGATGGCGACGGCGCCATGGAAATTGCCTATGTCGACAGGCCGCACCTGGCCCGGGTGCTGCGCGTCTGGCGCTTCGCGGAGGGCACGCTGCGCGCGGTGGCCGCGGCCCCCGGCCACACCAACCACCGGATCGGCGAGCGCCATATCTCGGGCGGCCTGCGCGATTGCGGCGCCGGGCCCGAGATCGTGACCGCGACCCCCGCCTGGACCGGCCTCCTGGCGACGCGCCTCCGGAAGGGCGTGCTCGAAAGCCGCGCCATCGCGCCGGCGGCGGGCGCGGCCGAGTTCGCCGCGGCGCTCGCCTGCCGCTGAGCCTCTCCAGGTGGTCGAAATATCCTCGGGGGTCCGGGGGCAGACAGCCCCCGGTCCGCGGCCCGCTCAGCCGAGCGCGCGCCAGCCGATGTCGCGCCGGGCATAGCCTTCGGGCCAGTCGATGGCATCGACCATCGCGTAGACGCGGTCGCGGGCCTCGGCGAGGCTCGCACCGCGCGCGGTGACGTTCAGCACCCGCCCGCCGCTGGCGACGAGCCTGCCGCCCTCGCGCCGCGTCCCGGCATGGAAGACCATCTCGCTGCTGGTCTCCGGCAGCCCCTCGAGGCCACGGATCTCGCTGCCTTTCTCGTAGGCGCCGGGATAGCCCGCGGCCGCCATCACCACGGTCATGGCGTGATCCTCGGCCCAGTGCACCCGGGCCGCGTCCAGCCGGCCCTCGGCGCAGGCCTGCATCAGGTCGAAGGCCTGCGCGCCGAGCCGCATCATCAGGACCTGGGCTTCGGGATCGCCGAAGCGGACATTGTATTCCACCAGCCGCGGCCGCCCGTCGCGGATCATCAGCCCGGCATAGAGCACGCCGCGATAGGGCGTGCCGCGCCGGGCCATCTCGGCCACGGTGGGCCTGACGATCTCGTCGAGCGCGCGCGCGGCGACCTCGGGGGTCATCACCGGGGCCGGCGAATAGGCTCCCATGCCGCCCGTGTTGGGTCCGGTATCGCCCTCGCCGATGCGCTTGTGGTCCTGCGCGGTGCCGATGGGCAAAACGGTCTCGCCGTCGCAGAGCACGAAGAAGCTCGCCTCCTCGCCGGTCATGAACTCCTCGATCACCACCTCGGCCCCGGCGCCCCCGAAAGCGCCGCCGAACATCTCGTCGATGGCGGCCTCGGCCGCGTCGACCGTTTCGGCCACGACCACGCCCTTGCCGGCGGCGAGCCCGTCGGCCTTGACCACGATCGGCGCGCCCTGCGCGCGGACGTAATCCTTCGCGGGCCCTGCCGCGGCAAACCGGGCCCAGGCTGCCGTGGGCGCGCCGCAGGCATCGCAGATTTCCTTGGTGAAGCTTTTCGAGGCCTCGAGCCGCGCCGCCGCCGCCGAGGGGCCGAAGACCGCGATCCCGGCGGCGTCGAGCGTGTCGGCCACGCCGGCGGCCAGCGGCGCCTCGGGGCCGATGACGACGAAATCGACCGCGTTCTCGGCGCAGAAATCCGCGACGACGCCCCCGTCCTCGATGTCTATGTCGGCGCATTCCGCGATCTCGTCGATCCCGGCATTGCCCGGCGCGCAGATCAGCCGGTCGCATTTCGGGTTCTGCAGGATCGCCCAGGCCAGCGCATGTTCGCGTCCGCCGCCGCCCAGTACCAGGATGTTCATCGCGCGCTCCCCCGCTTGGCCCCGCCGTTGGCGCGTTCTAAGGTGCCCCCGTGAGAGACGCAAGCGAGGCACGATGTCCGACCTGATCGAGGATGCCCAGCCCGGCATGAACGCCCCGGAATTCACCGTTGCCGAGATCTCCGGCGCCGTGAAGCGGATGATCGAGGGCGAATTCGGCCATGTCCGCGTCCGCGGCGAGGTCGGCCGGGTGATGCATGCGCGCTCGGGCCATGTCTATCTCGACCTGAAGGACGAGCGGAACGTGCTGGCCGGCGTGATCTGGAAAGGCCAGGCGCGCAAGCTGCGCGTCATGCCCGAGGAGGGCATGGAGGTCGTCGCGACCGGGCGGCTGACCACCTTCGCCGGGCAGTCGAAATACCAGTTGATCGTCGAGGATATCGCGCCGGCGGGAATGGGCGCGCTGATGGCGATGCTCGAGAAACGCAGGAAGGCGCTGGCCGCCGAGGGGCTCTTCGCCGCCGAGCGCAAGCGCCCCATCCCCTACCTGCCAGAGGTGATCGGGGTCGTGACCTCGCCCTCGGGCGCGGTGATCCGCGATATCCTGCATCGCCTGCGCGACCGCTTCCCGCGCCGGGTGCTGATCTGGCCCGTCGCCGTGCAGGGCGAGAAATGCGCCCCCGAGGTCGCCGCGGCGATCCGCGGCTTCAACCGGCTTGCGCCGGGCGGGCCGGTGCCGCGGCCCGACCTGCTGATCGTCGCCCGCGGCGGCGGCTCGATCGAGGATCTCTGGGGGTTCAACGAGGAAAGCGTCGTCCGCGCCGCCGCCGAATCGGAGATCCCGCTGATCTCGGCGGTGGGCCACGAGACCGACACGACGCTGATCGACCATGCCGCCGACCAGCGCGCGCCGACGCCGACGGCGGCGGCGGAACTGGCGGTGCCGGTGCGCGCCGAGCTCTCGGCCGCGCTGGCCGGCCTCGAGGAGCGCCGCCGGCGGGCCTGGGCCCAGGGGCTGGCGCTGCGCGGCCAGCGCCTGCGGGACATGGCGCGCGCGCTGCCCCGCCCGGCGGAGCTGGTGCAGTATCCCGCGCAGCGGCTCGATCACTTCGCGGGCCGGTTGCCCGGCGCGATCCGCGGGCTGGTCCAGGCCCGCCAGATCGCGCTCGCCCGGGTCGGGGCCCGGTTGAAACCGTCGGACCTGGTAGCGCAGGGTGGGCGGCGGCTCGACGGGCTGGCGGCACGTCTTCCGGCGGCGCTGTCGCTGGCCGCGGGGCGCAAGCGGGCTGGGCTGGACGGCGCGGCCGCGGGCCTGAGGCCCGCGCTGCTGCGCCGTGCGGCCGACCAGCGCCGGCGCGATCTCGACCAGCTGACCCGGCGCTTCGCACGGGCCGCCGACCGCCAGACCGCAGACTGGCGCGCCAGGCTCGACGGGCTGGAACGGCTCCGCCAGACGCTCGGCTATACCGAGACGCTGAAACGGGGCTATGCCGTGGTGCGCGCCGGCACGGCCGTCGTCACCACCCGCGCGGCGGCCGAGAAGGCCGGGGCGCTGGAGATCGAGTTCCAGGATGGCCGCTTGCCCGTGGGCGCGGCCGGCGGCGGGTCCGCGGGCGGCGCACCCGGCGGCGGCGCGCCGCGCAAGGCGCCCCGGAAACCCGGCGGCCCGCCCGAGCAGGGCAGCCTGTTCTGAGCCTCAGACCCCCGGGACCGGCCCGTCGCAGTCCAGCGGTGCGCGGCTTTCGCCAGCCACGACCAGGTCGTTGACCGGGTCGGCCCCCTCGCCCCGCGCGGCGAGGCCCCGGTCCGTCTCGAGGAAGTCCCAGCATTGCGGCTCGGGCTCGTTTTCGTAGACGAAACAGATATGCTCGCGCGCCTCGTACCAGCGCCCGCGCACGCAGTGCCCGTCGAGAAACGTCCAGATGACCTCGCGGCCGGGCAGGTACTGCTCGGCGCCGTAGGGCGCCCCGCGCCGCGTGAAATACAGCGTCTTCCCGGTGACCGCCTGCGCGAAGGCCTCTGCCGATAACGGCGCTTCATCGGCGGCCCAGGCAGGGCCGGCCAGGGCAAGGGCAAGCAGAAGCGACAGGTGGCGCATGGGCGGCTCCGGCAACGGCGACTGGCCGGATGCTAGCCGATCGCCGCGACCCGGTCAGCCCGTTTCCTCCGACGGGAGCCGGCGTGCCATGACCCGGTGCCAGACCGGCGGCAGGAAAGCCAGCGCGATCATGACATAGGGGCCGCGCGGCAGCACCGGCGCGCTGTCGCGCAGCGTGGTGAAGGGGGCGCCCGGATGGGCGTGCAGGTCGGAATGGCGCGTCGCGTTGAGCAGCATCAGCCCGCTGGCCCAGTGCGGAGCGTTCCACGCGTGCCAGGCCGCCAGCGGCGCCATGCGGCCATCGGGGCGCGTCTCGCGCCGGAGCCCGTAATGCTGCATATAGGCGCGGGTCAGCGTCAGCAGCAGCGCCAGCCCCACGACGCCGCAGATCGCGGCGCCCGCGGCCGGGCCGCCAAGCGCGACGCCGAGCGCGGGCGGGCAGGCGGCCAGGGCGAGATCGGCCAGCACGGGGCCGGTGACCCGGCCCCCGCCATGGCCCGCCGCCCGGCGCCGGGTGCGGGCGCCGTGCCGGGCCAGCCGGAAGGCGCCGCCCCAGGCGCGCGGCAGATAGGCATAGAGGCTCTCGCCCCGCCGGGCGGTGGTCGGATCCCGGGATGTCGCGGCGAATCGGTGATGCACGGCCGGATCGGTCACGGCCAACGGCCCCAGCGCCAGGAGCCGCAGCGCGAACCGCCCGACCGCGCGCGCCCCCGGCGCCCGTGCATGCAGAAGCGCCAGCGCCGCCGCGCTGCCGGTGGTGCCGAGCCAGACCCCGATGGCAGCCAGTGCGCCGGCCCGTGCGGGCGCCCCGCCGGCCACGGGCAGGCCCGCCGCGCAGGCCGCCAGCGCCAGCAGGGGCAGGGGCATCAGCGCGAGAAGGATCAGCAGCGCCCCGTCCGCCGCGGTGCCGGCGCCCTGCGCGCGGTCGCGGGGCATCACCGCGTCGAGGCCCGCGACCCCCAGGGTCAGCGCCGCCAGGGCGCCGAGGCCCCAGCGCGCATCGATTACCGCCCCGGCGGCGAGGGCCGGCAGGGGCAGAAGCGTCGCCGTCGCGAAATGTCGGATACCGCGTTGCATGGCGTCTCCCTTCGGGCATGTCCTACACCGCAAGTGGTTTGCCGCCGGTAACCCCGCATCCGGACCCGCGCATGTCGCTTTTGGCGTGGCCCGGCGGCGGTCCGGGGCGTTAGACAGGGCCACAACCGAAAGGAGGGCCGGGGATCATGGCGCTGGACGAGAACAAGGGGGTCTGGAAGTCGGGCCGCGGCAAGGGTCGGCGCACGCCGAAGGGCCGCCAGCTGGACGACGCCGCGCTTGCCGAGGTGCAGCGCCTTCTGGGGGACCGGCCGCGCCGGCGCGACCTGCTGATCGAGCATCTGCACCTGATCCAGGACGCCCATGGCCATCTCTCGGCCGCGCATCTGCGCGCCCTGGCCGAGGAAATGAAGCTGCCCCAGGCCGAGGTCTACGAGGTCGCCACCTTCTACGCCCATTTCGACGTCGTGAAAGAGGACGAGACGCCGCCGCCGGCGCTGACGATCCGGGTCTGCGATTCGCTGGCCTGCGAGATGGCCGGCGCGCAGGAGCTGAAGCGCGCGCTGGAAGAGGGGCTCGACCCGGCAGAGGTCCGCGTGCTGCGTGCGCCCTGCATGGGGCGCTGCGATACCGCGCCGGTGCTGGAGATCGGGCACAACCACATCGACCGGGCGAGCCTGCGCAAGGTCGAGGCCGCGATCGCGCAGGGCGACACCCATGTGCACGTGCCGACCTACCAGGGCTTCGACGCCTACCGTCTCGACGGCGGCTACACCCGGCTCGAGGCGCTGCGCGCCGGCGCCGAGAGCTTCGAGGCGGTGCAGCAGACACTGCTGGACGCGGGCATTCGGGGCCTGGGCGGCGCGGGCTTCCCGGCGGGGCGGAAATGGGGCTTCGTCCGGGCCGAGGCCGGGCCGCGCTACCTGGCGGTCAACGGCGACGAGGGCGAACCCGGCACCTTCAAGGATCGCTGGTATCTCGAGCGGGAACCGCATGTCTTCCTCGAGGGGATGCTGATCGCGGCCTGGGCCGTCGCGGCCGAGACCTGCTTCATCTACATGCGTGACGAGTATCCGGCCGTGCTGGAAATCCTGCGCCGCGAGATCGCCGCGCTCGAGGAAGCCGGGCTGGTCGCGCCGGGCTATATCGACCTGCGCCGCGGCGCGGGCGCCTATATCTGCGGCGAGGAATCGGCGATGATCGAGTCGATCGAGGGCAAGCGCGGCCTGCCGCGCCATCGCCCGCCCTTCGTCGCGCAGGTGGGCGTCTTCGGCCGCCCGACGCTCGTCAACAACGTCGAGACGCTTTACTGGGTGGCGCGCGTCTGCCGCGAGGGGCCCGGGATCCTGAACCGCGTCGAGAAGAATGGCCGCAAGGGGCTGCGGAGCTATTCCGTCTCGGGCCGGGTCAAGCGCCCGGGCGTCCACGTTCTGCCGGCCGGCTCCACGATCCGCGACATCATCGCGGCCGCCGGGGGCATGCTGGAGGGGCACAGTTTCAAGGCCTACCAGCCGGGCGGGCCCTCCTCGGGCCTTCTGCCCGCGACGCTCGACGACGTGCCGCTCGATTTCGACACGCTTCAGCCGCATGGCAGCTTCATCGGCTCGGCGGCGGTGGTCGTGCTGTCGGATCACGACTCGGCCCGCGCCGCGGCGCTCAACATGCTACGCTTCTTCGAGGACGAGAGCTGCGGACAGTGCACGCCCTGCCGCGCGGGCTGCGAGAAGGCGGTGAAGCTGATGCAGGCCGATCGCTGGGACCAGGAGCTGCTCGAGGATCTCTGCCAGGCGATGGCCGACGCCTCGATCTGCGGGCTCGGCCAGGCCGCTCCGAACCCGATCCGGCTGACGATGAAGCATTTCCCCGAAGAGGTCTGAGCCCGGCCGAGCCCCTTCCATTGCCGCGCCGAACCGACTAGGTGAGTGGAACACCACCAGCCGGGTTCAGAGATGTCGTTTTTCGGAAAACTCAAGGAACGGTTGTTCAAGTCCTCCTCCAAGCTCGAGGAAGGCCTGGACGCCATCGTGGAAGAGGGCGGCGCGGCCGAGCCGCCCGAGCGCGAACCGGAAACGCCCCCGGAGGAACCCGCGCCGGCGCCGGACCCCGTGCCGGGGCCGGTCCCAGAGGAACCGGAGCCCGCGCCGGACCCCGCGCCGGCACCCGTGCCCGAGGAGCCGGAGCCCACGCCGCAAGAAGATCCGGCACCGCCGGGGCCCGCCCCCGACGCGCCCGAGGAGCCGGTCCGCCCGGATCCCGCCCCCGAGCCCGAACCGGCGCCCGAGCCCGTGCGTGGCCCCGTCGAGGCGCCCGACGCGCCACCCGCTGAAATCCCCGGGCCCGCACCCGCCGAGATCCCGGTGGAGACCGGCGTCGCCGGGGTGGAGGAGGCCGTGGCAGACGCCCCGGCCCGCAAGGCCGGCCTTTTCGGGCGGCTTCTCGGGCGCGGCGAGTCCGCGCGGCCGGTCCTGCGGCGCACGCTCGACGACGACATGCTGGAAAGCCTCGAGGAGTTGCTGATCTCCGCCGACATGGGGGTCGAGACCGCGCTGCGGGTCACCGCCAACATGGCCGAGGGACGCATGGGCAAGAAGCTCTCGGCCGAAGAGATCAAGGGGCTTCTCGCCGGGGAGATCGCACGGATCATGGATCCGGTGGCGAAACCGATGCCGCTCTACCAGAAGACCCCGCAGGTGGTGCTGGTGGTGGGCGTCAACGGCTCGGGCAAGACCACGACCATCGGCAAGCTCGCCGCGCAGTTCCGCGCGGCCGGCAAGTCCGTCATCATCGCCGCGGGCGACACCTTCCGCGCCGCGGCGGTCGAGCAGCTCCAGGTCTGGGGCGAGCGTGCGGGCGTGCCGGTGATGACGGCGCCCGAGGGCTCGGACCCGGCGAGCCTGGCCTTCGACGCGCTGGCCCGGGCCGAGGCCGAGGGAACGGATCTGCTGATGATCGACACCGCCGGGCGGCTTCAGAACCGCGCCGACCTGATGGAAGAACTGGCCAAGATCGTGCGCGTGCTGCGCAAGCGCGACCCGGATGCGCCGCACAACACGCTCTTGGTGCTGGACGCCACGACCGGGCAGAACGCGCTGCGCCAGGTCGAGACCTTCCAGAAGATGGCGGATGTCTCGGGCCTGGTGATGACCAAGCTCGACGGGACCGCCAAGGGCGGCGTGCTGGTCGCGCTTGCGGATCGCTTCGGCCTGCCGATCCATGCCATCGGCGTGGGCGAGCAGATCGACGATCTCGCCCCCTTCGACCCCGAGGAATTCGCGCGTGCCCTGACCGGGGCCGCCGCGTGAGCCATCAGTCGTCGGCCGGGCGGTCGGGGCCGAGCGCCCGTGTCACCCGGCGCAGCAGCCAGAGCACGACCAGCCCGACCCCCGTCGCCAGCCCGGCCAGCGTCAGGTTGCCGATCCCGCAGGACAGCCCGACGGCGCCCGCGAACCACATGCCGGCGCCCGTCGTGAGGCCGCGCACCTTGTCGCCCCCGGTGATGATCGTCCCCGCCGCGAGAAAGGCCACGCCCGCGGTGATCGCCTCGGTCAGGCGCAGCGGGTCGAGCCGGACATTGTCGTCTTCGCGGGCGGCGGCGACCTCCATCAGCTCGAAGCTGGCCAGCGTGAAAAGGCACGCGGCCAGCGCGATCATCATGTGGGTGCGCAGGCCTGCCGGCTTGTCGTGCATCTCGCGCTCGAAGCCTATGATCCCGCCGAGCACCATCGCCGCGGCGAGGCGCAGCGCCGCCACCTCCACCGGCGTGGCGCGGAACGGGGTGCTGAATTCCGACCAAAGCGTCTCGAACATCACCGGGCCTCCTGCGCTGTCATACGTCCCCAACGCGGGGACGGAATGAGCGAGTTCCTTCTCGCGCTCGAAGGCACCGAGGCGGGGCATCGCCTGGCGATGGCGCTGGCGCTGCTGGCGGCCTTGCTGCACGCGGTTTTCGGCGCGCTGCAAAAGGGGCGCTTCGATCCCTGGCTGAGCCGGGCCGCCATCGACGCGAGCTACGGCGTGATCGCGGCGCCCGTGGCGCTGTTCCTCGTGCCCTGGCCGGGGCCGCATATGTGGCCGATCTTCGCCTGGGTCTTCGTGATCCATGTCGGCTACAAGGTGCTTCAGGCGATGACCTACCAGCGCGGCGCCTACACCGTTGTCTACCCGGTTGTGCGCGGAACCGGGCCGCTGGTGACCGTGCTGGCCGCCGGCGCGGTCTTCGGCGAGGCCTTCACCGCGACCCAGTGGCTCGGCGTGGGGGTGCTGCTGGCGGGCATCTTCGGGCTGGCCGTCTACAACATCCTGCACGCCTCCGTGGATCGGCAAACGCTCTACGTCGCGCTGGGCCTGGCGTTTCTGACCGGCGTCTTCGTGGCGCTCTACACCACCTACGACGCCTACGGCATCCGTGCCGCGGCCGATCCCTTTACCTTCCTTGCCTGGTTCTTCTTCATCGACGGGATCTTCATGCCGGCCTTCACATGGCGGCGCTGGTGCGGGCTGACCGCCGCCGAGGCGGTGCCGCTGATCCAGCGGGGTGTCATCGGCGCCTTCATCGCCTATTTCAGTTTCGGGTCGATCATGCTGGCGACCCGGCTCGACAAGGTGGGCGAGGCGGCGGTGCTGCGCGAGACCTCGACGGTCTTCGCCGCGGTGATCGGCTGGGTCGTGCTGAAGGAAACCGTGGGTCCCCGCCGGCTGGGCCTGATGGCTTTGATCGCGGCCGGCGCCGTGATAGTCGAAATGGGCGGATGAGAGAGGCGCGTGCGATGGCCGAGAAACCGATCAACCCGATGCTGAAAATGGCGCTCGAACTGGGCCCGATCCTGGTGTTCTTCGCCGGCTACCTGTGGCTGAAGGACGAAAGCTTCACGATCGCGGGGACAGCCTATGACGGCTTCATCGTGGTCACGGCGGCCTTCATCCCGCTGATCCTCGCCTCGACGGCCGCGCTCTGGCGGCTGACGGGAACGCTGTCGCGGATGCAGATCATGACCGCGGTGCTGGTCGTGCTCTTCGGCGGGCTGTCGGTCTGGCTCAACGACGAGCGCTTCTTCAAAATGAAGCCGACGGCCATCTACCTGCTCTTCGCCGTGATCCTCGGGATCGGGCTGCTGCGCAAGCGCTCCTACCTGGAACTCGTCATGTCCGAGGTGATGCCGATGCAGCGCGAGGGCTGGATGATCCTGACCCGCCGCGTCACCGCGCTGTTCTTCGGGCTGGCGGTCGCCAACGAGCTTGTCTGGCGGACCATGTCCACGGATGCCTGGGTCAATTTCAAGACTTTCGGGCTGACGATCGCCGTCTTCGTCTTCTTCATGACCCAGGGCAAGCTGTTCCAGAAATACGGCTCCGAGACCCTGTCGGGCCGGGGCGACTGACCGCTCAGGCCCGCTTGCCGAAAAGCACCTCCTGCGCCTTGCGATCCGTCTGAAGGTTGGCGCGCAGGTCGGACGCGACGGCGCGGCCGGCCTGCACCGCCGGGCGCGCGCCCACGCGGTCCAGCCAGGCCTTGAGGTTGGGCTTGTCGTCCAGCGTCTGCTGCTGGCCCTCCCAGAGCGAGGCCCAGGGCCAGATCGCCATATCCGCGATGGAATAGGGGCCGGCGACGAAATCGCGGTCTGCCAGCCGCCGGTCGAGCACGCCGTAAAGACGCGCGGTCTCGTTGCGGTAGCGATCCTTGGCATAGGGCAGGTCCTGCGGCGGGTCCATGGCGGGCGCGTATTTCAGGAAGTGGTGCGCCTGGCCGGCCATCGGGCCGAGCCCGCCCATCTGCCACATGAGCCACTGCTCGACCTCGATGCGCTCGCGGTCGGTGTCGCCGTAGAACCGGCCGGTCTTGCGGGCCAGGTATTGCAGGATCGCGCCGGATTCGAAGACCGAGACCGGCTTGCCGTCGGGGCCGTCGGGGTCGACGATCGCCGGCATGCGGTTGTTGGGCGCGATCGACAGGAAAGGCGGCTCGAACTGTTCGCCCGCGCCGATATTGACCAGTTGCAGGCTCCAGGGCAGGCCCATCTCTTCCAGCGCGATGGAAATCTTCCACCCGTTCGGCGTTGGCCAGTAGTAGAGATCGATGGGCTGCGTCATGGGGAACTCCTTTTTCGATTTGCCCCACTACTTGGCCGCGCCCGCGCCCGAGACAACCCCTCAGGCGCTGTGCGCGCCCCCGTATCCGGCGCGACCGGGCAGGTCCATGCCGACCGGCAGGCGTCGCGCGGTGCGCGCCGGCGCGGCCGCCCGGCCGGGCAGGGCCGCGCGCAGCGCCTCGGGGGACCAGTTGTCGCGGTCGCGCAGGATGGCCGCGTAAAGCGCGAAGACCCCGGGACGGAGATAGAAGCTCCAGTGGCTGACGCGGCGGTCGCGGGGCGCGATCCGCGTGCCCCTGTCGGCGAGAGCGCCGAGCGTGTCGGGGCAGTGGATGCCAAGATCGAGCCAGCGCCCCGGCGCCTGCGGCAACCCGCGCCCGAGCGCCCGGTCGCCCGGGCGCGGCGCTGGCACGACTGTCTCGAAGAGCGCGTCGTAAAAATCGTTTTCGGCGCTGACCACGTTGTAGACCTGGGCGCCGCGGGCGGCGGGGTTGGCCAGCGCGCGCTCGGCATTGCCGCGGTAGTCGGCCGCCGCCATCAGGATCGCCCGGCCCAGTACCGGCGCCGTCACCGCCGCCATGGCACCGAGCGCGACCCGCGCGCCCAGGGAGTGGGCCAGGATATCGACGCGCCGCCCCGGTGCCAGCGCCGCGATCATCTGCAGCAGCGTCTGCAGCGCCTCCGCCGCGCCGGCAGTGCGGCCATAGACGCGGCGGACGCCCGGTTCCGGCAACAGTGCCGTGGCATGCCAGCCGAAGGCGATGCAGAGCCCGTCCTCCCGCCCGTATTCCGTGAACCCCAGCTGGCCCGGCCAGGACAGCGCCTTCCAGCAATCGGTTTCGGGGGCGAGCGAGAAGATGTGGCGATGCGGATCGGCACGGCGTTCGAAGGGTGAGAACTTGAAGCCGTGGATCAGCACCACGATCGGCGCGTCGGCCCGGATCCGTGCCAGCGTCTCCGCCAGCTCGACGTCCAGAGGCCGTCCGCAAGGGGAGGGATGCTCGAGCCCGCCCCGACGCGCGTTCACCTGAAGCAGTGCCATCTGCCCGTGCCCCGCCGTTCTCTTTGGCGCCTGAGTACAGCCAGACTGCAACGGCCCGGTTACCGGCCGGTGACAGCTGCGTGACGATGCCCGGCGCTTGACGCAACGCCGCCACTCGGCTAATGCCGCTGTCGTGGCGATTTGTTCACCGGATTGCGGGCCACGTTAAATATGCCGCTAAAGAGGTCGAGGCCCCTGACGCCCCCGATCCTCTGTGGTCCGGGGGCTTTATTTTGCGCGGGCACCCCGCGCGGGGAGACGGATATGAGCCAGGACTGGAAAGCACGCACCCGCGCGGTGCATGCCGGCACGCGGCGGAGCCAGTACGGCGAAACCTCCGAGGCGATCTTCCTCACGCAGGGCTTCGTCTATGACAGCGCCGAGGCGGCCGAGGCCCGCTTCGTCGAGGCGGGCGCGGACGAGTTCGTCTATGCCCGTTACGGCAATCCGACCGTGGCCATGTTCGAGGACCGCATCGCCGCGCTGGAAGGCGCCGAGGACGCCTTCGCCACGGCCAGCGGCATGGCCGCGGTCAACGGCGCGCTGATGTCGCTGCTGAAGGCGGGCGATCATGTCGTGTCCGCGCGCGCGCTCTTCGGATCGTGTCTTTATATCCTCGAGGAGATCCTGACCCGCTACGGCGTCGAGGTGAGTTTCGTCGACGGCACTGATCTGGACCAGTGGCGCGCCGCGATAAGGCCCGACACGCGGGCGGTGTTCCTCGAGTCGATCTCGAACCCCACGCTCGAAGTGATCGACCTGCCCGCGGTGGCCGAGATGGCCCACGCGGTGGGCGCGACGGTGATCGCCGACAACGTTTTCGCCACGCCCGTCTTCCAGCGCTCGCTCGAGCTGGGCGCGGATGTCGTGATCTACTCCGCGACCAAGCATATCGACGGGCAGGGCCGGTGCCTCGGCGGTGTGGTGCTGGGGCGCCGCGACTACATCCGCAAGACCCTGGAGCCTTACCTCAAGCATACCGGCGGCGCGCTCAGCCCCTTCAACGCCTGGGTGATGCTCAAGGGGCTGGAAACGCTGGAGCTGCGCCTCGCCGCGCAGGCCGAAACCGCGCGGTGCCTCGCCGAGGCTCTGGCCGGCCATGACAAACTGGCGCGGGTGCTCTACCCCTTCCATCCCTCCCACCCCCAGCATGACCTCGCCCGGGCGCAGATGACGGCCGGGGGCACGGTGCTGTCGCTGGAGATCGCGGGCGGCAAGGAAGCCGCGTTCCGTTTCCTCGACGGGCTTGAAATCGTGGGGATTTCGAACAATCTCGGGGATGCGAAAAGCCTCGTCACGCACCCCGCCACCACGACCCACCAGCGCCTCGGCGCAGAGGTGCGCGCCGCGCTCGGGATCGGCGACGGGCTGGTGCGCCTTTCCGTCGGGCTGGAGGACGCGGGAGACCTGATCGCGGATCTCGAAAAGGCGCTCGCGGCCGTCTGAGCGTCGCCCCGACGCATGCAAAAAATTTGTAAAAGACTGGAAATGCCCCCAGTCTGGGCCAGATTTGGGTGGTCGGACATCAAGCGGGACGGACAAGACCGATGAACATTCACACGCCGAACCCCGAGAACGCGGAGGCCCCGGTCAGCGAGGGCGAGGCTCGCGACGCGCTGGAAACGCTGCGCGCCTGGATGTCCCAGGCCGACGGCGCCGCGCGCGATGCGCTGGAACCCGCCCTGGCCCGGCTGGCCGGCAGCGCCGCCTACCCCGAGCTCAGCCGCGCCTACCCGCAGGATTTCGAGGCCGATGACGGCTACCGCGCGACGCTGCCCGACCTGCAGAACGGCCCGGCGAGCCTGATCCGCGGCGCGCGGCAGGAACTGCAGCATGTCGGCATCTCGAATTTCCGCCTGCCGATCCGCTTTCACACCCGCGACAACGGCGACGTGACGCTCGAGACCTCCGTCACCGGCACGGTCAGCCTGGAGGCCGAGAAGAAGGGCATCAACATGTCGCGCATCATGCGCAGCTTCTATGCCCATGCCGAGCGAACCTTCAGCTTCGGCGTCATCGAGGCCGCGCTGGACGGCTACAAGGCCGATCTCGAGAGCATGGACGCCCGGATCCAGATGCGTTTTTCCTTCCCGGTCAAGATCGGCTCGCTGCGTTCGGGGCTCGAGGGCTACCAGTATTACGACATCGCGCTGGAACTGGTCGAACGCGCCGGCGTGCGCAAGAAGATCATCCATCTCGACTATGTCTACTCCTCGACCTGCCCCTGTTCGCTGGAACTCAGCGAACACGCGCGCCGGGCGCGGGGCCAGCTGGCCACCCCGCATTCGCAGCGCTCGGTCGCGCGGATCTCGGCCGAGGTGGTCGAGGGCGAATGCCTCTGGTTCGAGGACCTGATCGACATGTGCCGCCAGGCGGTGCCGACCGAGACCCAGGTGATGGTCAAGCGCGAGGACGAGCAGGCCTTCGCCGAGCTCAACGCCGCCAACCCGATTTTCGTGGAGGATGCCGCGCGGCTCTTCTGCGCGGGGCTCAAGGACGATCCGCGCGTGGGCGATTTCCGCGTCGTCGCGAGCCACCAGGAAAGCCTGCACAGCCATGACGCCGTCTCGATCCTGACCGAGGGCGAGACCTTCGCGGCCGAGAGCCTCGATCCACGGCTCTTCACGACGCTGTTCCACGTCGGCTGACGCGGGGGGAGGGCCCCCCAAGACCACACCACGCTTTTTGCCCCCCCCCCCCCAGCGCGTTGTCCCCCCCTTGAGGGTTCTTCTCAAAATGAAAGAGAC
>NZ_JBOCEG010000006.1:281177-296434 GCF_050586465.1 Rhodovulum sp. YNF3179
ACCACAGGTCTCTCCGGGCTTTGTGCACGTGGGGGTGAGAGGGGCGCGCTCCCCCCCCCCACAAATCCATCTTTTTGCACCCCCCCCCGGCGGGCGCGGTGCCTCCGGCGGGGATATTTCCGGAACGGTGAAGGGCCAGTGCCGGGCGCGCTTGACAGGCGCCGCGGGCCGGGCCAAGCCTGCCATCCATGTTTGACCTGCGTCCAGTCGGCTACGTGATCGGCCTGCTCGTCGCCGCGCTGGGCGCGACGATGGCATTGCCGCTGGCGCTCGATCTCTATGACGGCAGCGGGCACTGGGCGGCCTTTCTCGAATCCATGGTGCTGACCTGCCTGGTGGGCGGCCTGCTGGCGCTGTCCTGTGCAAACGGCGTGCGCGCCGGGCTGGGCATGCAGCAGACCTTCCTGCTGACCACCGGCGTCTGGCTGGCGCTGCCGGTCTTCGCGGCGCTGCCCTTTTCGCTCGGCGCGACCGAGGCGCGCTACGTGGATGCGTTCTTCGAGGCGATGTCGGGCCTGACCACCACCGGGTCGACGGTGTTCTCGGGGCTCGACGACCTGCCGCGGGGCCTTTTGCTGTGGCGCAGCATGCTGCAATGGTTCGGCGGTATCGGGATCATCGTCGTGGCGATGGTGTTCCTGCCCGAACTGCGCGTGGGCGGCATGCAGATCTTCCGCTCGGAAGCCTTTGACACCATGGGCAAGATCCTGCCGCGGGCCGCGCAGATCGCGCTGCGGATCTCGGCGATCTATATCGGCCTGACCCTCGCCTGTACCGCCGCCTATGCCGTGGTCGGCATGGGCGGGTTCGACGCCGTGAACCATGCGATGACCACGCTTGCGACGGGGGGCTTCTCGACCCGCGACGGATCCTTCGGCGATTTCAGGGGGGCGGCGGAATACATCGCGGCGGCGTTCATGATCCTGGCAAGCCTGCCCTTCGTGCGCTACGTGCAGATGCTCGACGGGCAGGGGCGGCCGATCCTGAAGGATTCCCAGGTGCGGGGCTTCTTCGCGGTGATCGTGGCGCTCGTCCTGGTGCTGGCGCTCTACCGCACGATCGTCAAGCTCGATCCCGCCGAACCCGCCTTCCGCGAGGCGGTGTTCAACATCACCTCGATCCTGACCGGCACCGGCTATGCCAGCACCGACTACCAGCTCTGGGGCAGCTTCCCGGTGGTGCTGTTCTTCCTCGCCGGGCTGATCGGGGGCTGTGCGGGCTCGACCTCGTGTTCGGTGAAGATCTTCCGCTACCAGCTGCTGCTGGCCTCGATCAACGCCCAGATCCGGCGCATCCACTCGCCGCACGGGGTGTTCACCCCGCGCTATGCCGGCCGGCCCGTCGGCGAGGACGTGCTGTCCTCGGTCATGGCTTTCTTCATGCTGTTCTTCGTCACGCTGGCGGTGCTGGCGCTGCTGCTCGGGATGACCGGGCTGGATTTCATCACTGCGGTCTCGGGTGCCGCGACGGCCCTGGCGAATGTGGGGCCGGGGCTTGGGCCCGAGATCGGGCCGGCCGGCAATTTCGGCGGGCTTTCGGACACGGCGAAATGGCTGCTGTCGGCGGGCATGCTGATCGGCCGGCTGGAACTGATGGCGGTCTACGTCATCCTGACGCTGCAATTCTGGAGAAGCTGACAGGATCGTCCGGTCCCGTCGCGCGCAGCGCGGGCGTGCCGACCGCCGTCCCGGACCGCGCGATGCGCGGAAGCATGGCGCCCCGGGGACGGCGGCCGGCGCCGTGTCTCATTTCCAGCAGGAGACCAGCACGGTGATGTCGCGGGCGAGGCCGGTCAGGTCCTCGGCGGCGACGCGCGTGGCGTCACCGCCGGCCCGGATGTCGACCCCGGCCTCGCGGAGCCGCGCGACCAGCGCGCCGGCCTCGGCGGCGAAACGCACGTCCTCGGGCAGGCGCTTGCCGTCGGGCCCGGCCGCGACCAGCATGCCGAGCACGCGCCCATCGGGTGCGAAGACCGGGCCGCCGGTGTCGCCCTCTTCGGCCCGCAGGCTCAGCCGATTGAGCTCGGCCTCGCCCTGCAGGCCCGACAGCTCTGCCAGTTCGCCATAGCTCAGCGTCGGCGCCCCGAGGGCGCCGCCGAAGGAATACCCCGCGACCGCGATCTCAGAGCGGAGCCGCGGCGCGGTCTCGCGGAAGGCGGCATAGCCGATCGGTGCGAGGGCGGCGGTCGGGCGCAGCACGGCCAGGCCGAGCGCCGCGTCGGTCAGCGCGACGCGGGCCTCGTAGTCGCCCTCGATGGTGATCCGCGTGCAGTCCGCGACCACCTCGGCCGCGGTGAGCACCGTGCCGCGGTCGTCAACGTAGAAGCCCGAGCGGCTCATCGCGGGCTTGCGGATCTCCAGCCCCGAGAGCAGGTCGCGGCGCTGGCTTTCGGGCAGGGGCGGGGCGGCCGACTCGTCGAGCGCCGTGTCGCCGACCGAGGCCAGGCTTGCCTGCATCGCCCGGGTGATCTTGGACATGGTCGCGTCCATCTCGGGCGGCCAGATCAGGGTGAAGCCCTTGACGAAGCCGTCCTCGAGACGCGCATGGGTGTAGGACACGATCTCGTCGTCGCGCCCGGTCAGAAGGAAGGAGTCGGCCTCCTTGCGGCGGGTGCCGTCCAGAGGCACGATCTCGAGCGTCTGCATCACGTCGTAAAGCCCGTGCAGGGTCGCCCGGTCGCCCGCCTGGCTGATGAGCAGCAGCCGCACGCCATCCTGGGTCTCGGCCTCGTAATGGGCGAACGGCGGCTCGTAGCGGTCGAAGGCGACCAGCGCCGTGGGCATGAGCAGGCGGATGCCGGCGGTCTCGTCCGTCACGAGGCGCATGCCGAGCCGGTCCTGGATGGTGCGGTATTCGTCCATCAGCCGGGCGCGCTGGCGGGTTGTCAGGACGCCCGTGGGCTCGTAGCCGCGGGCTGCCTGCCAGTCGGACATCGCGGCGCGCGTGCCACGCCCGAAGGCGCCGTCGATCCCCGCGTCGTAAAAGCCGAACCACTGCAGCGCGCGCTGCAGGTCGCGCCGTTCGGCCCCGGTGAGCGCACGTTCGCGGGCCCGCGCCTCGGCCGGCGTCTCGCGGGCCGGCTCGGCGAGGCTGGGCGCCGGGGCGGTGCCGGTCACGCGCTCGGCCTGGTCGGCGGCGGTCGTGCCGGCGTTGGAGTCGATGGGCCAGAACTGCCGGGCATAGCTGTCGCCGTCCACCACGTAGCTGTCGCCGGGCACCAGGCCGCTCAGCCGCAGCCGCCGGGCCTCGGCCAGCGCCGCGCCGCGCGACAGCGGCCCGACCGCGATGGCGTACCAGCCGGTGTCCATCCGGAACGCGTGCACCTGGTCGAGCGTCAGCGCGAAGATCCTGGCGCGTTCGCGCGCGGTCCGCAGATCGGGGTGCGCCTCGATCTGGATCCAGGCGGCATCCTGGGCCCGGGCGGCGCCCGGAAGGGTTGCGAGACTTGCCAGGACGGCCAGGAAAACGGACAGGAACAGCTGCTTCATGAATTTCCCTCAACAGGCAATGCGGGCGTGATCGACGATTCAAGAACAGAAGGTAGCAGAGGTCCGGATCATTGCACCCCCAAGTTTTGCCGCGGCGCAATTGACCCCCCGGTCCGTGTTGCCTATTGAGAACGCGCATTTCACCGGCACGGACAGGTACGGCATGGGCAGCGAGACGCGCGCGAAACCCCGCAGTTTCCAGGAAGTGATCCTGCGGCTTCAGGAGTACTGGGGTCGCCAGGGCTGTGCCGTGATGCAGCCCTACGACATGGAGGTGGGCGCGGGCACCTTCCACCCGGCCACCACGCTGCGCTCGCTGGGCAGCCTGCCCTGGGCGGCGGCCTATGTGCAGCCCTCCCGGCGCCCGACCGACGGGCGCTATGGCGAGAACCCGAACCGGCTGCAGCATTATTACCAGTACCAGGTGCTGATCAAACCCTCGCCGCCGGATTTTCAGGCGCTCTATCTCGGCTCGCTCGAAGCCATCGGCATCGACATGGGGCTGCACGACATCCGGTTCGTCGAGGATGACTGGGAAAGCCCCACGCTGGGGGCCTGGGGCCTTGGCTGGGAGGTCTGGTGCGACGGGATGGAGGTGAGCCAGTTCACCTATTTCCAGCAGGTCGGCGGGCATGACTGCCACCCGGTCTCGGGCGAGCTGACCTACGGGCTGGAACGGCTGGCGATGTACGTCCTCGGCATCGATCACGTGATGGAGATGCCCTACAACGATCCCGACGCGCCGATCGCGCTCTCCTATGGCGACGTGTTCCGCCAGCCCGAGGAAGAATACTCGCGCTGGAATTTCGACGTGGCCGAGACCGGGACGCTGCTGCGCCATTTCGAGGATGCCGAGGCCGAATGCGCCCGCATTCTGGCCGCGCCGGCCGAGGATCCCAAGACCGGAAAGCGCATCGTCATGGCGCACCCCGCCTATGACCAGTGCATCAAGGCCAGCCACATCTTCAACCTTCTGGATGCGCGCGGCGTGATCTCGGTGACCGAGCGGCAGGCCTATATCGGCCGGGTGCGGGCGCTGGCGAAGATGTGCGCCGACGCCTTCGTCCAGACCGATGCCGGGGGGCGGGCGGCGTGAACGGGCGCATCATCGTCATCACCCTGCTGGGTCTCGCGGTCGCCTTCGGCGCGGCGCTCTGGTATTTCCAGACGCTCGCCTATTACGAGGACGTGCCCGCCGAAGCGGTGGAGCTGCGCCTGACCCGCGTCGGCGGGGGCGAGACCCAGCCGATGACGGCCGACGACATCGTCGCCACCGATGCGGGGACCAGCCCGCTCAAGTTCCGGGCCTGCTTCACCACCTCGATGGATCTGGCCATGCTGACCGAGACCTACGAGATCTACGACGCGGCCGAGCCGCTGACCGCGCCCTACTGGTTCGACTGTTTCGACGCCGAGGCGATCGCGCGCGATCTCGCGGCCGGCCGCGCCGTGGCCTTCATGGGCCAGCGCGAGATCGCCGAGGGCGCCGACCGGGTGATCGCCGTCTATGCCGACGGCCGGGCCTATGCCTGGCACCAGCTCAACGAAAAATACGCGGAGCAGTAAGCGATGCCCGATCTTCTGCTGGAACTCTTTTCCGAGGAAATCCCCGCGCGGATGCAGGCCCGCGCGGCGGCGGACCTGAAGGCGCGCGTCACCGACGGGCTGGTGGAAGCGGGCCTGACCTATGCCGGCGCCGTGGCCCATTCGACGCCGCGCCGCCTGGCGCTGAGCGTGCAGGGGCTGCTGGCCGACAGCCCGACCGTGCGCGAGGATCGCAAGGGTCCGCGCGTGGATGCGCCGGAAAAGGCGCTGGAGGGCTTCCTGCGGGCGACCGGCCTGACCAGGGATCAGCTGGAGATCCGCGACGACAAGAAGGGGCAGGTCTATTTCGCCACCCTCGAGAAGCCGGGCCGCCCCGCCGCCGAGATCGTGGCCGAGGTCGTCGAGCAGGTGGTGCGCCACTTCCCCTGGCCGAAATCGATGCGCTGGGGCGCGGGCAGCCTGCGCTGGGTGCGCCCGCTCCATTCGATCCTCTGCATCCTGACGGACGACGCCGGCGCCGAGACGGTCGATCTCGAGATCGACGGCCTCCGTGCAGGCGACGTCACCGCCGGCCATAGATTCATGGCACCATCGCATTTTTCCGTAACTGGTTTCGATGATTACGAGGCAAAGCTGAAGCGCGCCAAGGTGATCCTGAGCGCCGAGGAACGCGCCGATCACATCTGGGTCGAGGCCCATAACATGGCCTTCGCCCAGGGGCTCGAGGTGGTCGAGGACAAGGCGCTGCTGGCCGAGGTCGCGGGGCTGGTCGAATGGCCGGTGGTGCTGATGGGTGATATCGGCGCGGCATTCCTCGACCTGCCCCCCGAGGTGCTGCAGACCTCGATGAAGGAACATCAGAAGTTCTTTTCCGTCCGCAATCCCAAGACCGGGCAGATCGAGAAATTCGTCACCGTCGCCAACCGCGAAACCGCCGATGACGGCGCCACGATCCTCGCCGGCAATCACAAGGTTCTGGCGGCCCGGCTTTCGGACGCGAAATTCTTCTGGGAGAACGACTTGCGGACCGTTCGCGAGATTGGGCTCGAAGGCATGGCCGCCGGTCTAGAGACGGTCACGTTCCACTCGAAGCTTGGCAGCCAAGCCGACAGGATAAAACGAATTTCCACGCTCGCGCGCGAGATCGCGCCGCTGGTCGGCGCGAAACCCGATCTCGCCGCCGAGGCCGCCCGCGTCGTCAAGGCCGACCTGCAATCCGAGATGGTGGACGAGTTCCCCGAGCTGCAGGGCATCATGGGCCGCTATTACGCCGAGGCCGCCGGACATGACGACGGCGTGCCCGAGGCCTGCGAAGAGCATTACAAGCCGCTCGGCCCCGGCGACGACGTGCCGACCGGGCCGGTCAGCGTGACCGTGGCGCTGGCCGACAAGATCGACATGCTGACGGGGTTCTGGGCCATCGATGAGAAGCCGACAGGATCCAAGGATCCCTTCGCGCTGCGCCGCGCGGCGCTGGGCGTGATCCGGCTGATGCTGGAGAACGCGGTGCGCGCGCATCTCTCGGAGGTTTTCGTCAAGGGCTATGCGGGCGCGGATGCCGACGACCTCCTCGCCTTCTTCCACGATCGCCTCAAGGTGCACCTGCGCGACGAGGGCATTCGCCACGACGTGATCGACGCTTGTATCGGCATGCCGGGCAATGACGATCTCGTGCTGCTGGTCAAGCGCGCCGAGGCGCTGGCGACCTTCCTCGAGACCGATGACGGCGAGAACCTGACCCAGGGCTTCAAGCGGGCCAACAACATCCTAACCGACGAGGAACGCAAGGACGGGGTCGAGTATTCCTTCGGGCCCGACGCCAAGCTGGCCGAGGCGGCGGAGGAAAAGGCGCTCTTCGGCGCGCTTGACGCGGCGGAGGCCAGGATCGCGCCCGCGCTGGCGGCCGAGGATTTCGCGGCTGCCATGTCGGCCATGGCCGATCTTCGCCAGCCGATCGACGCCTTCTTCGAAGCGGTGGTGGTGAACGCCGAAAACCAGATCCTGCGCCGCAACCGTCTGAACCTTCTGCACCGCATCCGCGAGATCTGCCTGAAAGTGGCCGATCTGCGCCGGATCGAGGGCTGATCGCGCCGCTTGCCTCGGGCGCCGCGGCTGCTATGCTGCGCGCGCAAACAGAGGGTGCGCGGTTGGAAAAACAGCCCGGTTTTCAGAGGCTTCATGCCGAGGCCCACGTGCCGATCCCCGATTACGGGAACCGGGCGCGCTGCCTTGTGCGGCTGATGCGGCTCGGCATGCCGGTGCCCGACGCGGTGGCCCTGTCGGTGGCCGCGGTCCGCGCCATCGCCGCGGGCCAGATGCCGGATGTCGCGTCGATCCTCGCGGTCTTCGGCGCCGACCCGGTCGTCTCGGTCCGGTCGAGCCCCGAGAACCCGGCCTGGGGCGGGCCGGGCACGGTGCTGAACATCGGGCTGAACGAGAAGGTCTGCGCCCGGCTGGCCGAGCATCTGGGCGATGATGCGGCGGCGGAGATCTATGCCCGCTTCGTGCAGTCCTATTCCGTGCATGTCGCGCGGCTCGACGCCGAGGAATTCGCCGCCTGTTTCCAGCCGGGCATTCCGGCCGCCGAGTCCCGTGACCTGGCGCTCCGCACCTACGAGCTCGAGATGGAAGAGCCGTTTCCGCAGGATCCGGCGGTGCAGCTCGGCCATGTGTTGCGGTCGATGGCCCGCGCCTGGGAGGGCACCACCGCGCGGCTGCTGCGCCAGGCAAAGGGCGCCCCGGCCGACGCGGCGCTGGGGCTGATCGTGCAGCGCATGGCGCTGGGGCTCGGCCCCGGTGAATGCGGCGCGGGCGTGATGCAGCTGGTCTCCTCGGCGACGGGGGCGCCGCAGATCACGGGGCGCTACCAGTCCCAGGCGCAGGGCCGCGAGGCGCTCGACGGCGAGAACGGCGTCGCCTACCTGACCCGCGATGCGCGCGGCCCGTCGCTGCAGGATATCTGCCCGGCGGCCTTCGCCGATCTCGAAGCCTATGCGCGCGAGGCGCGCCGCGGCCTGCGCGACGAGGTGCAGATCGAGTTCACGATCGAGGGCGGCGAGGCCCGGATCCTCGACGCGGCCGCGGTTCAGCGCTCGGCCCGTGCGGCGGTGCGGATCGCCGTGGACCTGGCCGAGGACGGGATCATCCCGCGCGAAGAGGCGCTGGCCCGGATCGAGCCGCGCGCCCTGACCGAGATGCTGCACCCCCAGATCGACCCGCGGACACAGCGTGACGTCTTCGCCCACGGGATCGCGGCCAGCCCCGGCGCCGCGACCGGGCGGATCGTCTTCAATTCCAACGCCGCACAGGCTTCGGCCGCGCAGGACGAGCCCTGCATCCTCGTGCGGTTCGAGACCTCGACCGAGGATGTGCGCGGCATGCACGCGGCCAGCGGCGTGCTGACCGAACGCGGCGGGGTGACCAGCCACGCCGCGGTGATCGCGCGCGGGATCGGCGTGCCCTGCGTCGTGGGCGCCTCGGATCTGAACCTGAACCCGCGCGAGAAGACCCTGACCGCCCGCGACGGGCGCGTGTTCCGCGAGGGTGACCTGATCACGCTCGACGGCTCGTCTGGCGAGGTCCTGGCCGGCGCGGTGCCCACGGTGGAGGCCGCGCTCGACGACGCCTTCGTCAGCCTGATGGAGTGGGCCGACGCGGTGCGCGACATCGGCGTGCGCGCCAATGCCGACACGCCGGCCGATGCGCAGCTCGCGCGATCCTTCAACGCCGAGGGAATCGGGCTTTGCCGCACCGAGCACATGTTCTTCGAGGAAGACCGGCTGACGGTCATGCGCGAGATGATTTTCGCCGACACGCCGGAGGACCGGCGCGCCGCGCTCGAGGTGCTGTTGCCGATGCAGCGCGACGATTTCGCGGCGCTCTTCGAGACGATGCAGGGCCAGCCGGTCTGCATCCGGCTGTTCGACCCGCCGCTGCACGAGTTCCTGCCCAGCGGCCGCGAGGCGATGCTGGACCTGGCCGAGGCGCTGGACCTGCCGGTCAGCCGTGTCGTGTCGCGGATCGAGGCGCTGCAGGAATTCAACCCGATGCTGGGCATGCGCGGCGTCCGGCTGGGCATCACCGTGCCCGAGATCTACGAGATGCAGGCGCGGGCCATCTTCGAGGCCACGATCGAGGCCAGCCGCAACGGCGACCCGGTCGTGCCCGAGATCATGATCCCGCTTGTCTCGGCCCGCCGCGAGGTGGAGCTGGTCAAGACGAGGGTCGATGCCATCGCGGCGGCCGTGCGCACCGAGAAGGGCGCGGATTTCAACTATACGCTCGGCGTGATGGTCGAGACGCCGCGCGCCGCGCTGCGGGCCGGCGACATCGCGACGACCTCGGATTTCCTGAGTTTCGGGACCAACGACCTTACGCAGATGACCTATGGCCTGTCGCGCGACGATGCCGGGCGGTTCATGAGCACCTATGTCTCGCTCGGCGTCTATCCCGAGGATCCGTTCCACACGCTCGATCCCGACGGGGTGGGGGAGTTGCTGCTCATCGCGGCCGAGCGCGGCCGCGACGCGCGGCCCGACCTGACGCTGTCGATCTGCGGCGAGCATGGCGGCTCGCCCGAATCGATTGCATTTTGTCGCAGGGCCGGGTTTGACTACGTCTCGTGTTCCCCGTTCCGGGTGCCGGTGGCGCGGCTCGCCGCGGCGCAGCTGGCCTTGACCGACCGGGTGGAAGACAGGAAAATCGCCGAGTAACGGGGTTTTAGCGCCCCGGCGCGGCATCGATGCGGGACCTGGGACCGCCGCTGGCCATGGCAGGCTGCGGCGCGTTTGTCGTATTTTTGCCACATTGCTGGACGTCCCGGGCCCGATGCTCTATATGGCCGGTCTGAAGTTGACTGCTTTTTCAGCATTTCGCGAAGCTGGGTAACCTGGGGCACTCGAGATGAGACACGGACTGGCCATTGCCGCTGCCGCGGCGGGGATACTTGCGTGGTCGCAAACCGGGACCGCCGACGTCACCGCCAGCAGCGCCACCGACCCCACATCCGGGGTCGACGCCGAAATATCTTCCATGCTCGGGGCCGAGAAGGCCGCGATGGAGCGGGTGTCGTCGGATCGCCTTGCGCGGCTCTCGCAGCCGATGCGCGAGGAAAAGGCGCGCCAGCGCCGCAGCGTGCTGGCCGCGCTCTTCGCCGGGCGCGAGGCCGAGAAGCAAGAGATGCCGGCCCGCACGATCGAGGCCATCGACGCCCTGCCCACCGCGCGCGGCGATGCCGAGTGGGAATGCCTGGCCGAGGCGCTTTATTTCGAAGCCCGCGGCGAAACCGTCGAAGGGCAGTTCGCCGTGGCGGAGGTGATCCTGAACCGCGTCGACTCGCCGGCCTTTCCCGACACCGTCTGCGGTGTCGTGAACCAGGGCACGGGCGCGCGCTACCAGTGCCAGTTCACCTATACCTGCGACGGCGCGGCCGAGGTCATCCACGAGCCGCGTGCGCATGACCGCGTGGGCAAGGTCGCGCGCATCATGCTCGACGGTGCCCCGCGCGAGCTGACCGACGGCGCCACCTACTACCACACCAAGGCCGTGAACCCGCGCTGGGCACGCCGCTTCGACCGGACCACGACCATCGGCGTGCATCATTTCTACACCGATCCCACGCGCCTCTCGATGCGCTGAGACGCGTCGCATCCCGGCCCGGTCCTGCCGCGCCCGATGCTTGAGGCGTCGGCCAAATCCCTATACTAGGCCGCAACGCCAGCCGGACCGGAGCGAGCCATGACCAACGACCTGCGCCTTGCCTTCGCGCATCCCCTCGAACGCTCCGAGGCGACCGCGGGCCGCGACACGCTCGACCGGATTTCGCTGCGCGACTACGTGGAAGAGGTCGAGATCGGGGCCTTCCAGGCCGAGCGCGGCACCCGGCAGCGCATCCGCTTCAACGTCGTGGTGGAGGTGCGCCCCTCGACCAAGCCGCTCGACGACGACGTGGACCGGGTGCTGTCCTACGACACCATCACCGAGGCGATCCGCCACGAGCTGGCCGCGGAACGTCTGAACCTGCTGGAAACCCTGGCCGAGCGCACGGCGGAACGCGTTCTGCATGACCGCCGTGCCGAACGGGTCTTCGTGCGGATCGAGAAGCTCGACCGCGAGCCGGGCGCGCTCGGCGTCGAGATCGTCCGCAGCCAGCGCCAGGCCCACCGGGCCGGGCTACGCGCCGTGCCCGCCACCCAGGCCGAGGCCGACGAGCGGTTGCATCCGCTGGTGGCCTATCTCTCGCCCGAAACCGTCGCGAGCGACGCGCTGCCCGCCTGGATCGACGCGCTGGCGGCCCAGGCGCTGCCGGTGATCCTTTGTGTCGGGGCGGCCGCGATCCCGGCCCCCCGGACCAGCGTCCCGGCGGCGCAGCGGCGGATCGATCTGCTGGCGATCGAGCAGAACGCCTGGATGCTGGCCGCCCGCGACCGGCGCTGCGTCGTGGTCGAAAGCAGGACGGAACTCGAATGGGGCATGGGTCACGGGCAGATGAGCGTCTGGGCACCGTCCAAGGTCGTGCTCGACGCCCATGACGCGCCTGCCGGGGCCGATCCGGAGGCGCTCGCGCTCTGGTTCGCGCATGGCTTCGACGCGGCCCGGCTGGTCTATGTGGGCACCGACGGCGCGACGGATGACAGCGACCTGTCGATCGACCGCCTGCCTGTCGCGGGGGCGGATCGGCTCTGAGCGCGCGGCGGCGGCAATCCGCCGCCGCGGCTTGCGTCCGCGGGCCATTTGCGAGAAACGGACATCCTTGGATCGAGGGGGTACCCCGTGACGTCGCAGATCGCCTATTACCGCCCGATCGCCTGGATCGGCCCCGACCGTCCCGACGGAGCGCTGCCGCTGGCCGGGACGCCGGCCTGGTTCGACCATGTGGAGGTGCTGTATCGCGGGGCGCCGGGCAAGGTGATCGCGGCGGCCGACCTGCCGGAGCCGGCGCGCGCGCGGCTGACGGGCGTCCGGGCGCCGCTGGCCGGGCTGACGCTCGACCGGGCGCGGATCATGGGGGTGCTCAACGTCACGCCGGACAGTTTCTCCGACGGGGGATGGTATCACGACCCCGGCAAGGCGGCGGACCGCGCCGGTGCGATCCTGGCGGAGGGCGCCGACATCCTCGATATCGGCGGGGAATCGACCCGCCCCGGCGCGGCCGAGGTGCCGGTCGAGGAAGAGATGCAGCGCACCGTGCCCCTGATCGGCGCGATCACCGCGGCCCACCCGGCGGCCGTGATTTCCATCGATACGCGCAAGGCCCCGGTGGGCGCGGCGGCGCTCGAGGCCGGGGCGGCGATGCTGAACGACGTGGCGGCCTTTACCTTCGATCCGGGCATGGCCGATCTTGCCGCGCGGGCCGCGGTGCCCGTCTGCCTGATGCATGCGCAGGGCGATCCAGCCACGATGCAGGAAGACCCGCGTTACGACGACGTGCTGCTGGACGTCTATGATTTCCTGGCCGACCGCGTGGCCGCGGCCGAGGCCGCCGGCATCCCGCGCGACCGGATCCTCGTGGATCCCGGCATCGGCTTCGGCAAGACCGTGGCGCATAACCTGGCGCTGATCCGCGGGCTCAGCCTGTTTCACGGGCTGGGCTGCGCGGTGCTGCTGGGGGTGTCGCGCAAGCGCTTCATCGGCACGGTCTCTGGCGAGGAGATCGCCGCCAATCGGGGGCCGGGCTCGGTCGCCGTGGCGCTGGAAGGCTTGCGGCAGGGCGTTCACGTCCTGCGCGTTCATGATATTGCAGAGACCTGCCAGGCGGTGGCGCTCTGGCGGGCGGTGCATGGTCTCGATGACAGGTGGAGTTGATGCGTAAGCTTTTCGGAACCGACGGCGTGCGCGGGCGCGCCAACAGCCACCCGATGACGGCGGAGGTCGCGCTGCGCCTCGGCGCGGCGGCGGGGCGCTATTTCCGCCGCGACGGCAACGAGCACCGCGTGGTGATCGGCAAGGACACGCGGCGCTCCGGCTACATGCTGGAGAACGCTCTGACGGCCGGGCTGACCTCGACCGGGATGAACGTGTTCCTGCTCGGCCCCGTGCCGACCCCGGCGGTGGGGTATCTCACCCGGTCGATGCGTGCCGATCTCGGCGTGATGATCTCGGCCTCGCACAACCCGCACGAGGATAACGGGATCAAGTTCTTCGGTCCCGATGGCTACAAGCTGTCCGACGAGGCGGAGGCCGAGATCGAGGCCATCGTCAACGGCGAGATCCAGCTCAGCCAGCCGCGGAACATCGGCCACGCGACCCGCATCGATGACGGGCGCGGGCGCTACGTGGAATACGCCAAGACCACCCTTCCGCGCCATGTCCGGCTCGACGGGCTCAAGGTCGTGGTCGATTGCGCCAACGGCGCGGCCTGGCGGGCCGCGCCCGAGGCGCTCTGGGAACTGGGGGCCGAGGTCGTGGCCGTGGGCGTCAGCCCCAACGGCGTCAACATCAATGACGGCTGCGGCTCGACCCATACGGAGCGCGCGGCGCGCGCCATCCGCGAGAGCGGCGCCGATGTCGGACTCAGCCTCGACGGGGACGCCGACCGGGTCATGATCCTCGACGAGACCGGCGCCGTGGCCGATGGCGACCAGGTCATGGCGCTGCTGGCCGCGCGCTGGGCCGAGAAGGGCCGGCTGGCCGGGAACACGCTGGTCGCGACGGTCATGTCCAATCTCGGGCTGGAACGCTATCTCTCGGATCGGGGCATCGCGCTGCACCGGACACCGGTGGGCGACCGCTACGTGGTCGAGGCGATGCGCGCGGGGGGCTTCAACCTTGGCGGCGAGCAGTCCGGCCATATCGTCATGGGCGATTACTCGACCACCGGTGACGGTCTCGTCGCGGGCCTGCAGTTCCTGTCGGAGATCGTGCGCACCGGCCAGCCGGCCAGCCGTCTGATCCACCGGTTCGAACCCTGCCCGCAACTTCTGAAGAACGTGCGCTACGCGGCGGGCAGCGACCCGCTGGGCCTGCCGGAAGTGAAATCGGCCATCACCGCGGCCGAGACCCGGCTGAACGGGCAGGGGCGGCTTTTGATCCGGAAATCCGGCACCGAGCCGCTGATCCGCGTCATGGCCGAATGCGAGGACGAGGCCCTGCTGGCCGATGTCGTCGACGGGGTCGTCGCGGCGGTCGAGACCGCGGCCTGAGGCCTCAGCGTCCGCCCGGCGCCGGGGCCCGGAACCCGCGCTTCCACATCCGGAGCTGGCTGATCGCCAGCCCGGCCAGGATCACGGCGAGGGCGGCAAGGAACTGCGGCGGCAGGCGTTCGCCCAGGAAGACCGCGCCGAAGATCACCGACCAGACCGGCACCTTGTAATTGGTCAGGCTGAGGAAGCTCGGCCCCGCGCTGCGGATCACCCGCACCAGGATCAGCGTCGCCAGCGCCGTCGGGCCCAGCCCGAGGTAAAGGATCGCCAGCAGCGGCACCGTTCCCGGCGCGGTCGCCAGCCCCTCGCGCCAGAGCGCGACCGGCAGCAGCAGCGCCGTGGCGACCGACAGCGCCACCGCGCCGAAGGCGATCGGGTGCACCGGCGGGCAGCGCCGCGTCAGGATCGCGCCGATGGCATAGCAGGCCGCCGCGGCCAGGCAGGCCAGCCGCGCCAGCCCCTCGAGATCGCCGCCGGCCGAGCGGAAGGCGCCGGGGCCGATCAGGATGACGACGCCGACGAAACCGATGGCGAAGCCCAGCCCCTTGCGCGCGGTCAGCTGTTCGCCAGGCACGAACAGATGCGCCAGCGGCAGCACGAGGAGCGGGATCGCCGACATGGTGATCCCGGCGAAGCCAGAGGCGACGTGCTGCTGCCCCCAGCTGAGCAGGAAGAAGGGGAAGGCGTTGGAAAAGAGGCCCATGCCGATGGCGAAGGGCAGCACGGCGCGGCCCTCGGCCGTGGCCGGCATGGGCAGGGCGATCCCCATCACGCGGGTCACGGCGAGCAGAACCATCGCCGCCAGCGCGATGCGGTAGGCCGCGACGGAGAGCGGCCCGAACCCGTCGAGCGCCAGCGTCACCCCCATGAACGAGGCGCCCCAGAGCAGCCCGAGGCACGAGATCAACGCCCAGTTGACGAGGCCGGGTCCGGCCGGTTCGCCCGCTTTCATGCCCGTGTCATCCCCTTGAATCAGTACCGGGGGGGGGGGGGGGGGGGCCCCCCCCCCCCCCCCAGCCTTCTATTAATTCTTTGAGCTTTCGAACACCCTCTCCGACCAGAGCCACAGACACAATACCCGCAA
>NZ_JBOCEG010000007.1:0-225091 GCF_050586465.1 Rhodovulum sp. YNF3179
CCCCCCCCCCCCCCCCCCCCCCCCCCCCCCCCCCCCCCCCCCCCCCCCCCCCCCCCCCCCCCCCCCCCCCCCCCGCGGCGATGCGCAGCGATCGCGGACGCTCATTCCAGCGCCTCCAGCTGCGCCGGGTCGAACCCGGCGCCGGGCACCAGCTCGACCCCGGCCTTGCTCATGCGGACCTCGACGCCCGCGGCGACCAGCGCCGCCTTCAGCCGGTCGACCTCGGAAAAATCCTTGGCGTCCACCGCGCGGGCGCGGGCCGCCGACAGTTTCGCGGCCAGGACGTCGAGCCGGTCGCGCCCGGTCTCGGTCCAGGCGCCCATGCCGCTCTCGAGCAGCCCGAGAAGCGCCGCGGATCCCTTGAGCGCGACGGCATCGCCCGCACTGGACAGCCTGTGCAGCACCGCGATCGCCCCGGCCGTGTTCAGGTCGTCGGCCAGCGCCGCGGTCAGCTCCGGGTCCGGGGCGCCGGCATCGACCGCCGCAGTCTGCGCGCGCCACTTTCGCAGCACCGCCTCGGCCTCGCGGGCCTTCTCCTCGGTCCAGTCCATCGGCTTGCGGTAATGCGTCCCGAGAAAGACGAACCGGATCACCTCGCCCGGCACGCCGCGGTCCAGAAGGTCGCGCACGGTGAAGAAATTACCGAGCGATTTCGACATCTTCCGGCCCTCGACCTGCAGCATCTCGTTGTGCAGCCAGTAGCGCGCGAAGCGCCCCTCGGGATGGGCGCAGCAGGACTGGGCGATCTCGTTCTCGTGGTGGGGAAACTGCAGGTCGATGCCGCCGCCATGGATGTCGAAGCTTTCCCCCAGCAGCGCGTGGCTCATCGCCGAGCACTCGATATGCCAGCCGGGGCGCCCACGGCCCCAGGGACTCTCCCAGCCGGGCTCGTCGGCGGCCGAGGGCTTCCAGAGCACGAAATCCATCGGGTTCTTCTTGTAGGGCGCGACCTCGACCCGCGCGCCGGCGATCATGTCCTCGACCGACCGGCCCGAGAGCGCGCCGTATTCGCCGTAGCTCTCGACCGCGAAGAGCACATGGCCCTCCGCCTCGTAGGCGTGGCCGCGATCGATCAGCGCCGCGATCATCTCGACCATCTGGGGAATGTAATCGGTGGCGTGCGGCTCGCGGAACTGCGGGTCGCCGGCATAATCGACGCCCAGCTCGGCCATGTCCTCGTGGAACCAGGCCGTGGTGCGGCGGGTCAGCGCGTCGATCTCCTCGCCGTTCTCGCGCGCGCGGGCGATGATCTTGTCCTCGACATCGGTGATGTTGCGCACATAGGTCACCTGGCCGGGGCCGTAGACATGGCGCAGCAGCCGGTAGAGCACGTCGAAGACCACCACGGGGCGCGCATTGCCCAGATGCGCGCGGTCATAGACCGTCGGGCCGCAGACATACATCCGCACGTTGCCGGGATCGAGCGGCTCGAAACGCTCCTTTTGCCGGGTTCTCGTGTTCCAGAGCCTGATGTCGGTCATGCCCAGATTCCTCGCGCGCCTCTCCGGCGGCGGGCCTATCAGCTTCGGTCATGCTTGGAAACAGATGAACGGCCCGCCGGATCTCTCAGCCGGTAATGCAAATCCCGCAAATGCAGATCGCCGTTCTCATGCGCCCGGTTATGCCGGGGCTTGCCGGGCTTGGCAAGAACTATCGGCTTGCCAACCGGGTCCCGGCATGATGGCGTTCCCGCAGTCTGAGACGGAGGCATTCATGCGCGCATCTGACCGGATCGGGGGCATCAACGGCGGCGGGTCCGACGGCTGGGACGTGTTCTACCGCGCCCGGGAGATGGCCGAGGCGGGTGCACAGGTGATCGAGCTGACCATCGGCGAGCACGACATCCCGACCCACCCCGCGATCCTGTCCGCGATGCACGAGAGCGCCGCCGCAGGCAATACCGGCTACGCGTCCGTACCCGGCGAGATGGCGCTGCGCGCGGCGGTCGCGGCCCGCGTCGCGGACCGGACCGGCGTGGCGACCAGCTGGCGCAACGTGATCGTGACGGCCGGCGGCCAGGCCGGGCTCTTCGCCGCGCACATGGCCGCCTGCGACCCCGGCGACAGGGCGCTTTACTGCGACCCCTATTACGCCACCTATCCCGGAACGATCCGGGCCGCCGGGGCCGTGCCGGTCGCGATGGCGACCCATGCGCGCGATGCTTTCCAGCCCCGCGGCGCGGAGATTTCCGCGCGGGCCTCGGGCGCGCGCAGCCTGCTGGTGAACACGCCCAACAATCCGACCGGCGTGGTCTATGACCGCCCGACGCTCGACGGCATCGCCGGTGCGGCGCGCGAGCACGATCTCTGGATGATCTCCGACGAAGTCTACGACACCCAGGTCTGGGAAGGCGCGCATCTCTCGCCGCGCGCGCTGCCCGGCATGGCCGAGCGCACGATGGTGATCGGGTCCATGTCGAAGAGCCACGCGATGACAGGCTCGCGCATCGGCTGGATCGTGGCGCCGGAGCCGATGATCGAGAAGCTGATCGATCTCGCCACGGTCACCACCTACGGCGTGCCCGGCTACATCCAGGACGCCGCCGTCTTCGCGCTCGGCGAAGGGCCCGCCCTGGAAGCGGAGATCGCCGCCCCTTTCCGCCGCCGCCGCGCGATCGCGCAGCGCGTGCTGGCCGGGCAGGATCGCCTGCGCGCGGTGCCGTCCTCGGGCGCGATGTACATCATGCTCGACATCCGGGCGACCGGGCTCTCGGGCATGGCCTTCGCGAACCGTCTGCTCGACGCGACCGGCATCGCCGTGATGCCGGGCGAAAGCTTCGGCACGGCCGCGGCCGGCCATGTGCGCGTGGCCCTGACCGTCGCGGACGCCTCCTTCGAGGCCGCGCTGCGACGGATCGTCGATTTCGCGCTGCAGCCCGATGCCGTCGCCGGCTAGACGCCGATGCGGGTGAAGCTCTGGCGCGGATCGGGGCCGATGCCCAGCCACCCAGCGAAGACGGTCTCCAGGTGGCGCACGATCTGGACGCGCTGGGTCAGGCCGACGCTGCGGGCCAGGCGGGCGGCCGATCCCATGATGGCCGGCATGTCGGCGTCGATGCGCGTGGCCGGGACGAGCTCGGCACCGGTCTGGGCATCGAGAATGCGCGCGGTGAAGGTGATCGCGTGGACCCCCTCGTTATAGGGCAGCGCCTCGGCCTGGAGCGTCAGCGCGTGAAAGCGCACCAGCGTGATCTCGAGCCGAACCGGCCGCGGCCCGTCGAGCGTGGCGGTCGCCTTTTCCGCGCCCTCGCGGAAGATGCGCGCAACCTGGGCACGCCGGTCGCCGGCGGGCTCCTCTCGCCAGACGATGTCCGCCTCCGGCGCGATCACGGGGGCTTCGCTCACGGTCAGCGTGTCGGGAACGATCACGTCGATCGTCGAGACCGTCCATCCCTTGCTCACCGCGGCCGGAAGCGCCGCCGGATAATCGGTCCGGAACGCGCCGCATCCGGCGAGGACGACAAGGACCGCCAGAAGCAGTCCGCTAACACTGCGGCGAAAGAACATCGGATACCCTCCATACTGGCACTCCGCGCCGGGCACATGGCGGCGCGTTAGCGAAATCTACACCATGTCCGGGGCGATTGCACCTGCTTGCGCATGACAAGGTATACGGGCAATCTCCGCCCGGCCGCCTGCCGGGGCGGCCCCGGCAAAAGCGGGAGATAGCATGGATCACGACGCGCTGCGCCACTGGTCGAAACGCGCCGCCGACTGGGCGGCAGAGTATCACGCGACGCTGGGCGACCGCCCGGTCCGGGCCGGCACGACGCCCGGGACCACTGCCGCCAGGCTGCCCGATGCCGCCCCCGAGCAGGCCGAGGACCTCGAGACGATCTTCGCCGACTTCAAGGCGATCGTCCCCGAAGCGATGACCCACTGGCAGCATCCGCGCTTCTTCGCCTATTTTCCCGCCAATGCCGCGCCCGCCTCGATGCTGGCCGAACAGCTGGCCAACGCCATGGCCGCGCAATGCATGCTATGGCAGACCTCGCCGGCGGCCACCGAGATCGAACAGGTCATGATCGCATGGCTGCGCGGCGCGCTGGGGCTCGCCCCCCATTTCAGCGGCACGATCCACGACACGGCGACCACCGCCACCTTCTGCGCGGTGCTGACGATGCGCGAGCGTGCGCTCGGCTGGGCCGGGCTGACGGAGGGGCTGTCCGGGCAGAGCCCCGTCCGGATCTACGCGTCGGCGCAGACCCATTCCTCCATCGACAAGGCCGTGCGGATGGCCGGTATCGGGCAGGACAACCTGGTGAAGATCCCCACCGACAGGACCCACGCGATGGACCCGGCCGCGCTGGAACGGGCCATCGCGGCCGACCGCGCCGCGGGCTATCGGCCCGCCGGGGTGATCGCCTGCGTCGGCGGCACGTCGATCGGCGCCTCGGACCGCGTGGCAGATGTTCTCGCGGTTGCAAAATCCGCGGATCTCTACACCCATGTGGACGCCGCCTGGGCCGGCTCGGCGATGATCTGCCCGGAATTCCGCTGGCTCTGGCAGGGCGTGGACGCGGCCGACTCGGTCGTCTTCAACCCGCATAAATGGCTGGGCGCGCAGTTCGACTGCGCGGTGCAGTTCCTGGCCGATCCGGCACCGCAGGTGAACACGATGGGGCTGCGCCCCGATTACCTGCAGACGCTCGACCAGGACGCGGTCACCAATTTCAACGAGTGGACCGTTCCGCTGGGCCGGCGGTTCCGGGCGCTGAAGCTCTGGTTCCTGCTGCGCGCCGAGGGGCTGGAAGCTCTGCGGCGGCGCATTCGCGACCACGTCGCCTGGGTCCATGAGCTTCGCGACGCCGTGGCCACCCTGCCCGACTTCGAGGTGGTGACCGACTGCCCGCTGGCGCTGTTCACCTTCCGCTACGCCCCGGACGGCCGGGACGCGGACGCCGCGACGCGGGACCTGCTGACCCGCATTAATGACGATGGCCGGGTCTACCTGACGCAGACCCTGCACGAGGGACGTTTCGTGATCCGCATGACCGCGGGCAGCTTCGCCACGACCCGCGCCGACGTCATGACGGTGCGCGACGTGCTCGCCGAGCTGACCGGCCAGGCATGAGACAGGGCGGCGCCGCCGCGCCGCCCTGCCCGGTCCCCGGCGGCCGGGATCAGAAGTTGTAGGACACCCGGGCGCGCAGCGACGTGCCTTCGAGGTCGTTGCCCGTGTCGTCGAAATCGTCGAAGCGGTCGAAGAGCACCTCGCCGCCCACGCTCCAGCGCCGGGTCAGGCGATAATCGATCCCGGCCCCGACGGTGTAGCCGGTATCGTCGCGATCGGTGCCTGCGTCGTCCAGGCTGGCATGCGCGATGCCGACGGTCCCGTAAAGGAAGGTGTCGCCCAGGTCCGGCCCGGCGCGCAGTTTCACCCGCATCATGCGGTCTACGGCGGTCGTCCCGGCCGCGTCCTCGAGATTGGCGGCGTCGATCTGCGCCTCGCCGCCCAGGATGAAGCCGCCGAAATCGTGGTTGTAGCCGGCATGAAGCCCGCCCGTTGCCCCGTCGAGGGACAGGTCCGATCCGTTCGACCAGTCGTAATCGCCATAGCCGAGCTGGCCGCCGGCGTAGAAGCCGGTCCAGTCCGGGGTCGGCGCCGGCGCGGGCGCGGTCACGATCACGGCCGGTTCCTCGGTTGCGGGCACCGGGTTGCCGGCAAGGGCGGGACCGGTCGCTGCCGCGACCAGCGCGGCGGTCGATGTCATGAGGATACGCATTCTTCTTGCCTCCTTTGAATGTCTGCCTCGGGCGGGACGGCGCCCCTCATCGGGCGGGGCGCCCCGCCGCAGGGCAGGAACGGCCGCCCGCGCGTTCCGTTCCATCCGGCCCCGGTTTCCAGCGCCCTTTGCGGCACCCTGCCGAGCCGCCTGGCCGGAGCCTCTGGAAATCCACGCTTGTTAGCGCTAACATGCGATCCGAGCTACCAACAGGAATCGAAAGGGACCGCCCCCATGGCCCTGCACCCGACCATCACCGACGTCACCGCCCGTATCGTCGAGCGCTCGCGCGACAGCCGCGCGGCCTATCTCGACCGCATTCGCCAGGCCGGCGAGGAGGGCCCGGCGCGCGCGCATCTCTCCTGTGGCAACCAGGCCCATGCCTATGCCGCCATGGGACCGGACAAGGACAGCCTCGTCGGCGGGCGCGCCCCGAACCTCGGCATCGTGACCGCCTATAACGACATGCTCTCGGCGCACCAGCCTTTCGAGCGGTTTCCCGACCTGATCCGCGCGGCCGCGCGCGCGGCCGGTGGCACCGCGCAGGTCGCGGGCGGCGTGCCGGCCATGTGCGACGGGGTCACCCAGGGCCAGACCGGGATGGAACTGAGCCTGTTCTCGCGCGACGTGATCGCGCTCGCCGCGGGCGTGGCGCTCAGCCACAACACCTTCGACGCGGCCGCCTATCTGGGCGTCTGCGACAAGATCGTGCCGGGCCTGGTCATCGCGGCGGCCAGCTTCGGGCATGTGCCTGCCGTCTTCATGCCCGCCGGCCCCATGACCAGCGGCCTGCCCAACGACGAGAAGGCCAGGGTGCGCCAGCGCTTCGCCGCGGGCGAGATCGGCCGCGACGAATTGATGAAGGCCGAGATGGACAGCTACCACGGCCCCGGCACCTGCACCTTCTACGGCACGGCCAATTCCAACCAGATGCTGATGGAGTTCATGGGGCTGCACCTGCCCGGCGCGAGCTTCGTCAACCCGAACACGCCGCTGCGCGACGCGCTGACGACCGCCGCGACCCGGCGCGCGCTGGAGATCACGGCGCTCGGCAACGACTATCGCCCGGTGGGCGAGATCCTCGACGCGCGGGCCTTCGTCAACGGCATCGCCGGGCTGATGGCCACGGGCGGCTCCACGAACCTGCTCATTCACCTGGTCGCGATGGCCCGCGCCGCGGGCATCCAGCTCGATATCGAGGATTTCGCCGACATCTCCGACGCGGTGCCGCTGATGGCACGGGTCTACCCGAACGGGCTGGCCGACGTGAACCATTTCCACGCCGCGGGCGGGCTGGGCTACATGATCGGCGAATTGCTGGACGCCGGGCTGATGCATCCGGATGCGCGCACCGTGGCCGGCGACGGGCTGGCCCATTACACCAAGGAACCCAGGCTGATCGACGGCGCGCTGCGCTGGGTGGACGGCGCGCGCGAAAGCCGCAACGAGAAGATCCTGCGCCCGGCCGCCGACCCGTTCCAGCCCACCGGCGGAACCAGGCAGCTCTCGGGCAACCTGGGCCGCGCGGTGATGAAGGTCTCGGCCGTCGCGCCGGAGCGGCAGGTGATCGAGGCCCCGGCGCGGGTGTTCCACGACCAGGCGGACGTGAAGGCCGCCTTCAAGGCCGGCGAACTTGACCGCGACGTGGTGGTGGTGGTCCGCTACCAGGGGCCGAAGGCCAACGGCATGCCGGAGCTGCACGCCCTGACGCCGGTGCTGTCGGTGCTGCAGGACCGCGGCCACAAGGTCGCGCTGGTGACCGACGGGCGCATGTCGGGCGCGAGCGGCAAGGTGCCGGCCGCGATCCACGTCGCCCCCGAGGCGGCCGATGGCGGGCTGATCGCCAAGATCGCGGATGGCGACCCGATGCGGGTCGACGCCAGGGCCGGGGTACTGGAGGTTCTCGCCGAGGAGGTCGCCGCACGCGACCCGGCGGCGCCGGATCTTACGGGCAACCAGGCGGGCCTCGGGCGCGAGCTGTTCTCGGTCTTCCGCCAGAGCGTCGGGCCGGCCACCGCCGGGGCCGGCGTCGTGGTCTGAGATTTCATGCCTCCGGCGGGGATATTTCCGCCACTTGGACGAAGGGAGCGAGCCCATGATCGACGGATGCGAGGCCGCGCGGCGGACCCGCGAGATATGCGCCCTGGCGCCCATCGTGCCGGTGCTGGTGATCGAGGACGCGGACACCGCCCGGCCGCTGGCCGAGGCGCTGGTCGCGGGCGGTCTGCCGGCACTCGAGGTGACGCTCCGGACACCGGCGGCGCTGGAGGCGATCCGGGCGATGGCCGAGGTGCCGGGGGGCGTCGTCGGCGCGGGCACGCTGCTCACGCCCGCGGACGTGGCGGCGGCGAAGGCGGCGGGCGCCCGCTTCGGGGTATCGCCGGGTGCGACCGACCGCCTGCTCGACGCCGCCGAGGCGGCGGATCTGCCGCTCCTGCCCGGCGCGGCCACCGCGACGGAGGCGATGCGGCTGCTCGAGCGGGGCTACGACATGCTGAAATTCTTCCCCGCCGAGGCCGCCGGCGGCGTGCGCGCGCTGAAGGCGATCGGCGCGCCGATCCCGCAGGTCAGCTTCTGCCCGACGGGGGGCGTGACGCCGCGGAACGCCGCGGACTACCTTGCGCTGGGCAACGTCGTCTGCGCCGGCGGCTCCTGGGTCGCGCCGGCGGACCGGGTCGCCGCGCGGGACTGGGCCGGCATCGAGGCGGCGGCGCGGGACGCGGCCGCGCTCTAGGCGTCGCGGTAGAGCAGCGAGACGCCGTCGGCGAAGACATGCACCTTGTCCGGCGCGGCGGTCAGCGTCACGCTGCGCCCGCGCTGGCCGGTATGGATGCCCGGCAGCTTCGCGATCACCGAGGCCTCGCCGCAATCGGTCTCGAAATAGAGCAGCGTCACCTCGCCGAGCGCCTCGACGATCTCGACGGCCCCGGTATAGATCCCCTCGCCGCCGGTTACCTCCAGATCCTCGGGCCGCACGCCGATATTGACCCTGCGCCCCTCGTCCTCGGGCCGGGTCGGCACGGTGGAGCGCGCGACCCCGCCCGCATCGAGCCGGATCACGGTTTCCGCGCCGGTCCCGGCGATCTCTCCGGCGAAGAGGTTCATCGCGGGCGAGCCGATGAACTGGGCCACGAACTCGTTTCTCGGCCGCTCGTAGAGCTCGAGCGGTGCGCCCACCTGGGCGATCCCGCCACCGGCGAGCACGACGATGCGGCTGGCCAGGGTCATCGCCTCGACCTGGTCGTGGGTGACGTAGATCATCGTGGTGTCGGGCATCTTCTCGTTGAGCTGGGCGATCTCGATCCGCGTGGCGACGCGCAGCGCGGCGTCGAGGTTCGAGAGCGGCTCGTCGAAGAGGAACACCTTGGGGTCGCGCACGATCGCCCGGCCGATGGCGACGCGCTGGCGCTGCCCGCCCGAAAGCGCCTTGGGCAGGCGGTCGAGATAGGAATCGAGCTGCAGGATGCGCGCGGCGTTCGCCACGGCCGCATCGATCTCGGCGGCCGGCTTGCCGGCGATCTTGAGCGCGAAGGCCATGTTGTCGCGCACCGTCATGTGGGGATAGAGCGCGTAGGTCTGGAACACCATCGCCACGCCGCGCTGCGCGGGCGGCACGTCGTTCATCACCTCGCCGTCGATCTCCAGCGTGCCGCCGGTGATCTTCTCGAGCCCCGCGATCATCCGCAGGAGCGTGGATTTCCCGCAGCCCGAGGGGCCGACGAAGACGATGAACTCGCCCTTCTCTATCTCGAGGTCGATATCGGACAGCACGTCGACGGCCCCGTAGGACTTCGCGACGCCGGTCAGGTTCAGCTCGGCCATTGCGTTCAGTTCCTCCCCTCGTCGAGGCGGGCGACGAGCGCCTGCCACGGCTTCAGCGTGATGGTGTCGCCCTCGGGCGCCGGCCCGTGCAGCGCCTGCCACTCCCCCGGCGGCAGGTCCGCCTCCAGCGGCGCGTCGCCGAGATTGAAGGCGCAGTAGAGCGTCTCTCCGGCGGCGCTGCGGCGGAAACTCAGCAGGTCGCCCGCGACATGAATGTCGGTCATGTCGCCCTTGAGCAGCGCCGGATGCGCATGGCGAAGCGCGATCATGCGACGGTAATGGTTCAGCACCGAGCCCGGATCCCCGTCCTGGAGGCTGACCGCCAGCGGAAGATGCGCGGCCGCGACCGGCAGCCAGGACGTCACCTCGGAGAAACCGCCGCCGGGCACGTCCGGCGTCCAGGCCATCGGGGTGCGGGCCCCGTCGCGGCCCTTGAACTCCGGCCAGAACTGGATGCCGTAGGGATCCTGCAGCGCCTCGAACGGCACCTCGGCCTCCGGCAGGCCCAGCTCCTCGCCCTGGTAGAGGCAGACCGAGCCGCGCAGCGTCATCAGCAGCGTCGCAAAGAGGGGGACCGCCGCGGGCTGCAGGTTCCAGCGGCTGGCATGACGCATAACGTCGTGGTTCGAGAAGGCCCAGCAGGCCCAGCCGTCCGGGGCGACACGCTCCACCCGGTCGAACACCTCCGCCACGCGCCGGGCGGTGAGCTTTTCCTTGGCCAGGAACTCGAAGGCGTAGCACATGTGCATGTAGTCCTCGCCCGCCGTGTACTGGCCGAGGATTTCCAGCCCATACTGCGCGTCGCCCACCTCGCCCACGGCGGCGACGGCGGGGTATTCCTCCATCAGGCGGCGCAGGCGGTTCAGGAAGGCCAGGTTCTCGGGCTGGTTCTTGTCGTATTTGTGATCCTGGAAGTTGTAGGGGTTCACGCTCGGCGCGATGGAATCGTTGCGCAGCGTCTCGGGCAGCGGCGGGTTGTCGCGCAGCTGCCGGTCATGGATGTAGAAGTTGATCGTATCGAGCCGGAACCCGTCCACGCCACGCTCGAGCCAGAACCGCGCCACGTCGAGCAGCGCCTCCTGCACGGCGGGGGTGTGGAAGTTCAGGTCGGGCTGCGAGGCCAGGAAGTTGTGCAGGTAATACTGGCAGCGGCGGCTGTCCCAGGCCCAGGCCGAGCCGCCGAAGATCGAGAGCCAGTTGTTGGGCGGCGTGCCGTCGGGCCTGGGATCGGCCCAGACATACCAGTCGGCCCGCGGGTTGTCGCGGCTCGACCGGCTCTCCTTGAACCAGGGATGCTCGTCGGAGGTGTGGCTGAGCACGAGGTCGATCATCACCCTGAGCCCCAGCCCGTGCGACGTGCGGATCAGCTCGTCGAAATCGGCCAGGGTGCCGAACATCGGGTCGACGTCGCGGTAATCCGAGACGTCGTAGCCGAAATCCTTCATCGGCGAGGTGAAGAAGGGCGAGATCCAGACCGCGTCCACCCCGAGCGAGGCGACATGCGGCAGCCGCTCGACGATCCCCTTCAGGTCGCCCACCCCGTCGCCGTTGGTGTCCTGGAAGGATCGCGGATAGATCTGGTAGATGACGCCGCCGCGCCACCAGTCCTTGTCGCGGACCGCGATACCGTTGTGCTCGATGTCAGTCATGAGGGTCATGGGCGTCCGTCTGTTCGGTTTGGGATCCCGCGCGTCATTTCACCGAACCGGCGAGCAGACCGCGCACGAGGTAGCGTTGCATGGTGAAGAACACCACGAGCGGCACCGCGATCGAGACGAAGGCGGCGGCCGCGAGAATGCCCCAGTCTCCCCCGCGCGAGCCCAGAAGGTCGTCGGCGATCCGCACCGTCATCACCCAGCTCTCGTCGTTGGACGGCAGGAAGACCTTGGCCACCAGCAGGTCGTTCCAGGTCCAGAGGAACTGGAATATCGCGAAACTGGCCAGCGCCGGGAAGCTCAGCGGCAGGATGATCCGCACGAAGATCTGGAAATCCGTGGCGCCGTCGACCTTGGCGGAATCGATGATGTCGCGCGGCAGGCCGACCATGTAGTTGCGCAGGAGATAGATCGCGAGCGGCAGCCCGAAGCCGGTATGGGCCAGCCATATGCCGACGAAGCTCTGGCCGATGCCGACCTGCTGGTGCAGCTTCAGGAGCGGCACGAGCGCCAGTTGCAGCGGCACCACCAAGAGTCCGACCACCGCCGCGATCAGCAGTCCGCGCCCCGGGAAATCCATCCAGGCCAGCGCATAGGCCGCGAAGGCGGCGATCAGGATCGGGATCACCGTGGCGGGAATCGTCACCGTCAGCGTGTTGACGAAGGCCTGCAGCATCCCGTCGCCGGTCATCACGGTATCGTAGTTCGCCATTGTGAAGTCCGGCGGCGTCTCGGCCACGAAATAGACTCGCGGAAAGCCCTCTTCCTCCGGGTTCTCGTCGGTGGTGAAGACGAAGCTGCCGTCCGCACGGACGGTCGTGGTGCCGTTGTCGCGGTTCTCGACCTCGGCGCCGGCCGCGAATTCGCCCGGGTTGATGCCGCGCAGGCCGAAAGCGACGATCGGCGGGCGCCGGTCGGTGCCGAAATCCTCGGCGACGCCCGGCACCTCGAAGATGTTGCCGGTGATCGTCCACATCCCGTCCCCGCCCGTGACCGTGCCCTCGGCCCGGGCGCGGTAGGCCTGTTCCACCGGGAAGGGGGCCTCCCACCAGGCCGAGACCGCGATCTGGTCACGGTCGCGGAAGGACGACACGAAAAGACCGACGGTCGGGATCAGCCAGATGACCACCAGCAGGAAGACCGTGATGTTGACCGCCCAGCTGAGCGAGGATTTCCGTCCAGCGATATTGTCCATCGTCCCGCCTCCCCCTCAGCGCATTTCCTTGCGGGCCTGCCGGATGTTCCAGATCATCACCGGCAGGACCACGATCATGATCACGAAGGCGACCGCCGTGGCGCGCCCGTCGTCGCGGAACATGAAATCCATCATGTAGGATGGCAGGATCTCGGTATCGAAATTGCCTCCCGTCATCGTGTAGACGATGTCGAAGACCTTCAGCACCAGGATGGTGATCGTCGTCCAGACCACGACGATCGTGCCCATGATCTGCGGCACCTTGATCTTGAAGAAGATCTGGAACGGGTTCGCCCCGTCGATGATCGCGGCCTCGACGGTCTCCTCGGGGATGCCGCGCAGCGCGGCCGACAGGATCACCATGGCGAACCCGGTCTGGATCCAGATGAGGATCACCATCAGGAAGAAGTTGTTCCAGAACGGCACCTGCAGCGGGTCGAGCGGGTTGAGCCCGAAAGCGTCGCGCACCGCGTTGATGATGCCGATATCCGGGTCATTGGCGTAGACGAATTTCCAGATCAGCGAGGCCCCGACGAAGCTGATCGCCATCGGCATGAAGATCAGCGATTTCGCGACGTTGCCCCATTTCAGCCGATCCGTCAGCTGGGCGACGAGCAGGCCGAGAAAGGTCGCCATGGCGGGCACCACGAGCACCCAGAGGAAATTGTTGAAAAAGGCCGAGCGGAAGGTCTCGTCGGCGAACAGGCTGGCGTAGTTGCCGAGGCCGATGAACTCGTCGCCCGCCCGGTTGTAGAGCGACCGCACGAAGGAGCCGAAGACCGGATAGACGAGGTAGAGCCCCAGCGCGAACATCGCCGGGAAGAGAAACAGCCACGGCCGGACCGCATTCGCGCGGTTGATGTTGCGCCCGGCATCCTTGCCCCGGGCCGGGAAGATCACCCGGTCGAGCACCGTGTTGGCAAGGTAGAAATACCCCACGCAGCCGCCCACGCCGACCACGATCGTGACGATGCCCTGGATGATCGGGTTCATCGCGCGTCCTCCCTTCCCCGTGCCGCTTTTCGCGGGCCGTTCCGTCTTGGCATCCGGCCCGGGCGGATGCCCGGGCCGGTGCAGGTTCCATCACCTCGGCCGGGCCGGATCAGTCGATCTGGTCCCAGCGTTCCTGGATCCCCGCGGCGACGTCGGCCGCATCGGCGCCGGTGGTGTAATCCACCATGCCCGTCCAGAAGGCGCCCGCGCCGATCTCGGCCGGCATCAGGTCCGAGGCGTCGAAGCGGAAGGTCGTGGCCCCAAGCAGGATGTCATTCATCTGCCGCAGCGTCGCCGAGGCGAAGAGATCGCTGTTCACGCCGGTATGGGGCGTCAGGAAGCCCGACTGCGCCATCCAGACCTCGTGCGCGATGGGGGTCTTAAGGAAGTCGATGAAGGACCGCGCCGCGTCCGAATCCTCGGTGATCGCGAAGAGCGTCCCCGCGCCCAGGACCGGGCTGCCGAGATCCTCGCTCTCGAAGGACGGGAAGTAGAAGAAGTCCGCATCCGCGTCCTCGGGGAAGAAGGTCGGGATGAAGGATGCCTGGCGGTGCATGTAGCATTCCGGCGGAAAGCTGAAGAGCCCGGCCGGGCTGTCGCGGAAATCGGTCGTCGCGACGGCCTGGCTGCCCCCGGCGACGTAGGCGTCGTTCCGCGCGAAGGTGCCGTAGGCCTCGATCGCGCCGATCACGGCCGGATCGTCGAAGGAGATCTCGTTTGCGACCCACTGGTCATAGACCGCGGGCGGCTGGGTCCGCAGCATCATGTCCTCGACCCAGTCGGTGGCCGGCCAGCCGGTCGCCGCGCCGGAGCCGAGCCCGATGCACCAGGGCGTGCCGCCATCCGCGACGATCTGGTCGGAGAGCGCGATAAGCTCTTCCATCGTCTCGGGAATGTCGTAGCCCATCTCGTCGAACTGCTCGGGCGAATACCAGACGAGAGATTTCACATCGACCTTGTAGAAGAAGCCGTAGAGGTTCTCGGCGCCGTCCGGCCCCTCGGCGGTGCCGAGCGACACCCAGGACTCGCCCGCGGCGTAGTTCTCGCGGACCCAGTCGGCGGTGTCCGCCGCCATTTCGGCCAGTTCTCCGCGCGCGGCCAGGTCACCCATCAGGCCCGGCTGCGGGAAGACCGCGATGTTGGGCGGGCTGTCGGCCTGGGTGGCGATCACGATGTCCTGCTCGAAGCTGTCCGAGCCGGAATATTCCACCGTCGCGCCGGTGGCGGCCTCGAAATAGGCCAGCACGGACTCCACCAGCGCGGCGTCGGCGCCGGTCCAGGGGCCGGTGATGCTCAGCGTCTGGTCGGCCAGGTCGTGCGCGGCGGAAAACGCCTCGTAGCTTTCCCAGCTGAAGGCGCCCTCGCCCGGCGCGAACATGAGATGGTCGTCGGCCAGCGCGCCACCGGCGGATAGCGCCAGCGCGGCCGCACCAAGGTACAGCGAATGTTTCATTGATTTCCTCCCGGTCTGGCGCAAAACGGCGCCACTGAACGCAATCCCCAGCGCCCGGAATCACGCCCAAAGCGCTTTGGATAGATCGACGTTGGAGAAAAGCCGGTAGCCTGTCAAGGCGCGGACCGGCGACGGTTTCTGCGATCTTCGCCGGGTTTTCACTTGGCGGGACCTTCCAAAGCGCTTTAAAACGGCGGGGATGAACCTGAAAGCGCTCTCAGAAAAGCTCGGCCTCTCGCCGACCACCGTCAGCCGCGCGCTGAACGGCTACCCCGAGGTGAGCGATGCCACCCGCCGTCGGGTCCTAGACGCCGCGCGGCGCTATCACTACCGGCCGAACACGCGGGCCAAGAGCCTTGCGACCGGGCGCACCATGTCGATCGGCCATGTCATTCCGCTGTCCACCAAGCACGAGATGGTCAACCCGATCTTCGCCGACTTCATCGCCGGCGCGGGCGAGACCTATTCGCGGGCCGGCTACGACATGTCGCTCTCCGTCGTCCGCGACGAGGACGAGGCGCGCGTCTACCGCGAACTGGCCCAGAACCGCTCGGTCGACGGCATCATCGTGCACGGCCCCCGCGTCGACGACCCGCGGATCGGCCTGCTGCAGGAGCTTGGCCTGCCGTTCGTGGTGCATGGGCGGGCCTCGGAAACGGGCGCCGGCTATTCCTGGCTGGACGTCAACAACCGCCGGGCCTTCGCCCGGGCGACGCGGTTCCTGCTCGATCTCGGCCACCGGCGGATTGGGCTGGTCAACGGGATCGAGACCATGAGCTTCGCGCATCGCCGCCGCCTCGGCCACGAGGACGCCCTTTCCGCGGCCGGCATCGGCCCCGACCCGGCGCTGATGCGCGCCGGCGAGATGACCGAACCCTACGGCCATGCCGCCGCCCGCGAGATGCTCGAGCTTGACCGTCCACCGACCGCGTTCCTGACCTCGTCCTTCCTCGCCGCGATGGGGGTGCGCCGCGCGTTGGAGGATCGCGGGTTGAAACCCGGGCGCGACGTCTCGATCCTGACCCATGACGACGTGCTGTCCTACCTCGCCAACGAGGGCGACGTGCCGCTCTATACCGCGGTGCGATCCTCGGTCCGCGCGGCGGGGCGGCGCTGCGCCGAGATGCTTCTGGACATCGTCACCGATCCGGACCATGCGCCGATCCAGGAAATATGGGAGGCCGAGCTGGTCCTCGGCCAATCCACCGGCCCCGCCCCGGCCTGATCCACACCGGCCCCGAAAGGACCGACATGCGCCTCAGCCACGCCCGTGCCAACTTCCCCGACGGTTTCGTCTTCGGCGCCGCCACCTCGGCCTACCAGATCGAGGGCCACGCGCTCGGCGGCGCCGGGGTGACCCACTGGGACACCTTCGCCGCCACGCCGGGCAACGTGGTCCGCGCCGAGACCGGCGCGCTGGCCTGCGATCATTACACCCGCTACGCCGAGGATCTCGACCTTGCCGCGGCGGCGGGGCTCGACGCCTACCGGTTCTCGACCTCCTGGGCGCGGGTGTTGCCCGAGGGCCGGGGCACGCCCAATCCCGAGGGCCTCGATTTCTATGACCGGCTGGTCGACGCGATGCTAGCGCGCGGGCTCAAGCCCTGCGCGACGCTCTACCACTGGGAGCTGCCCGCGCCGCTCGCCGACCTCGGGGGCTGGCGCAACCGCGACATCGCCGGCTGGTTCGGCGATTTCACCGAGGTCATCATGCGCCGGATCGGCGACCGCGTCTTCTCGGCCGCGCCGATCAACGAACCCTGGTGCGTCGCCTGGCTCAGCCATTTCCTGGGCCAGCACGCGCCGGGCCTGCGCGACATCCGCGCCGCGGCGCGGGCGATGCATCACGTCCTGCTGGCCCACGGCACTGCCATCGCGCGGATGCGCGGGCTTGGCATGGGCAATCTCGGCGCGGTGGTGAACCACGAATACGCCGCCCCCGCCGACGGCAGCCCCGAGGCCGTCGCGGCGGCCACGCGCTACGACGCGATCTACAACCGCTTCTTCCTGGGCGGCATGTTCCGCGGCGCCTATCCCGCGGAAGCGCTCGAGGGGCTGGCGCCGCATTTGCCGGCGGGCTGGCAGGACGATTTCCCGACCATCACCCAGCCCGTCGACTGGCTCGGCATCAACTACTACACCCGCAAGCGCATCGCCGCCGATCCCGGTCCCTGGCCCGGCACGGCCGAGGTCCCGGGCCCGCTGCCCAAGACCCAGATGGGCTGGGAGATCTACCCCGAGGGGCTGCGGTTCTTCCTCGACCGGGCCCATCGCGACTACACCGGCGACCTGCCGATCTACGTCACCGAGAACGGCATGGCCAATGCCGACAGCGTGCAGGACGGGCGGGTGGCCGATCTCGCGCGCATCGCCTATCTGGACGCGCATCTCGCGCAGGTCCGCCAAGCCCGCGCCGACGGGGTCCCGGTCGCGGGATATTTCGTCTGGTCGCTGCTCGACAATTACGAATGGGCGCTCGGCTACGACAAGCGCTTCGGACTGGTCCACGTGGATTTCGACAGCCTGCGACGCACGCCCAAGGACTCCTACCACGCGCTCAAGGCGGCGCTCCGCCGCGACAACTGAACGAGGCTCACCATGGCGCCCTCCCTGCCCGATGTCGCCGCCGGCGACGACCCGGACGACCGCGCCGACGACCGTCCGGTGCTGGTCGCCGATATCGGCGGCACCAACACCCGCGTCGCGCTGGCTCGCGGCACCGAGATCCTGTCCGACAGCACGCGGCGGTACCGCAATGCCGACTATCCCGGGCTGGAAAGCCTGCTGCGGCGCTACCTCGCCGAGGCCGGCCGCCCGGACTGCGCCGGGGCCTGCGCGGCGGTCGCCGGCCCCGTGCGCGAGGGCGTCGCCAGCATGACCAATCTCGACTGGACGATCGAGCGCGACACGCTCAGCCGCGCGGCGGGCACCGATCGCGTGGCCCTGCTGAACGACCTGCAGGCGCAGGGGCACGCGCTCGGCCATATCGCGCCGGATGCCCTGGCGCCCGTGCTGGACGGCGTCGCGGCGGGCCCGAACGCGGCCAAGCTGGTGATCGGCGTGGGCACCGGGTTCAACGTCGCCCCCGTCTACGACACCGCGGCGGGCCGCTACGTCACCCCGTCCGAGGCCGGCCATGCCGATCTGCCGATCCGCACCGCCGCCGATATGCGGCTCTGCCATTTCCTGGCCACGGCGCATGGCTTCCCCTCGGTCGAGGACGTGCTGTCGGGACGCGGGATCGAGCATCTCTACGCCTGGCTCGGGACCGAGGTGCACGACCCGCGCGAAGCGCGCGCCGCCGAGATCATGGAGGCCGTCGCCGGGGGCGGCGACGCCCGTGCCGCGGATGCCGCGCGGATCTTCGTGACCTTTCTCGGGCGCGTGGCCGGCGACCTCGCGCTCATCCACCTGCCCTTCGGCGGCATCTACCTCTCGGGCGGTGTGGCGCGCGCCTTCGCCCCGCACCTGGCCGGGTTCGGCTTCGCCGCGGCGTTCCGCGACAAGGGGCGCTTCGCGGGGTTCATGGGCAATTTCGGCGTGACAGTGATCGAGGACGACTACGCCGCGCTGACGGGCTGCGCCGTGCATCTCAACCGATTGTCGCTCGCGGCCTAGTCCTTGGCCGGCACCGGCAGGATCAGCGGCGCGCGCGCGATCTCGACCAGCCGGGCGGCCGCGTCGGCGCCGCCCGCCCCCGGCGCCATCACCACCACGGCCGGGCTCATCCGCCCGAGCCTTTTGTGCAGGGCCGCCGCGTCGGCATAGCTTTCCACCACCGCCCGGTGCAGCCCCGCCTGGCGCAGGGTCTCCGCGATCTCGGCCCGGCGCGCGGGCGGTACCAGGACATGCATGTCCTGCTCCGTCGCCCCGGCGATCCGCCCGGCAAGCCCGATGATCCCGCGGCCGTCGTCTTCGCCCAGGACCAGCACCAGCCCCCCGGTCGCGGGGCGCGCGGGCCGGTAGCCGATCAGGATCAGGTCGCCGATCCCGGCCGCGCCGGACAGCACCGCCGCCATCCGCCCGCGCTCCAGCGTGACCGACCAGCGGAGCGGGCGTTTCCGCGCGGCTTCGGCCAGGGACTGCTCGAGCCGGCGGGTGTCCTGGCGAAACGCCGCGACCATCCGCTCGACCGAGAGCCCGCCGGTGCTGCGCCCGGCAAGATCGAGCGCCCGCGCCCGCCGATGACCGGCATAGGCGATGATCGTCTCCTCCTCGATCATCAGGCCGCGCAGCTCCGCGCCGGTCTGCGCCGCCAGGCCGAGCGCAAGCCCCAGCGCGGCCTCGGCATCGGCAAAGCAGGTCGCGCCGAGGACGACGCGCCGCGGATGATCATGCGCCGGCTCGTCGGTCACGCGCCGCCCTCCTTGCTGTTGGCGCGTGCCACGAAGGCCCGCCGCGCCTCGGCATATTCGGTCAGCCGTGCCTCCACCCGGGCATTCACGCTGCCCTCGGGATAGGTGCCTGCCGCGCCCCGTGCCCCGGCCTCCGCCCCGGTCAGAAGGGCGATGCCCGCGCCGATGGTCCCGATCGGCAGGATCCGGAACGCCCCGGACTCGACCGCGTCGACGACCCGCTGGCGCAGCGCCAGGTGCTTGACGTTCGCGGCCGGGATCAGCACCCCCTGCCGGCCCGTCAGACCACGTGCCGCGCAGATGTCGAAGAAGCCCTCGATCTTCTCGTTCACGCCCCCGATGGGCTGGACATCGCCCATCTGGTTGACCGAGCCGGTCACCGCGAAGGACTGGTCGATCTCCAGCCCCGAGAGCGCCGAGAGCAGCGCGAAAAGCTCCGCGGCCGATGCGCTGTCGCCATCCACGCCGCCATAGCTCTGCTCGAAGACGATGCTGGCCCAGAGCGACATCGGCAGGTCGGGCGCGTAATGGGTGGCGAGATAGCCCGACAGGATCATCACCCCCTTGGAATGGAGCGGCCCGCCAAGCTCTGCCTCGCGCTCGATATCGACGAGCTTGCCGCTGCCGACCCTGACGCGGGCGGTGACCCGCGCGGGCCGGCCGAAGCGCGTCTTGCCGATCTGCACCACCGAGAGCGCGTTGATCTGGCCGACACGGCCGCCGTCGGTGTCGATCAGCACGGTGTCGCGGGTGATCGCCTCCTGGCTCAGCGCGCGCAGCCGGCCGGCGCGGTGCTCGGCCTCGGCGACGGCGCGATCGACATGCGCCGGCGCGATGGTCTCGGCGCCATCGGCCGCCGCCCAGTGATCGGCCTCGCGCAGGAGATCCGCAATCCCCGAAATGTCCAGGGACAGGCGTTCGGAATCATCCGCCATCCGGGTGCTTTCCATCAGCATGCGCGCCACCGCGGCGGCCGCGACCGCGCGGGTGCCCGCCCGCGCGGCCATGCCCGCGATCAGCCGCGCATAGGTGCCGGTGGTCGCCTCGTTGCGTTCGATCCTGTCGTCGAAATCCGCCTCGATCTTGAACAGCGTCCCGAATTCCGGATCGAGCGCGGCCAGGAGGTAATAGAGCCGTCGTTCGCCCACCAGAACCACCCGCGTCTTCAACGGGATCGGGTCCGGTTCCAGCGAAACGGTCGAGACCAGGCTGAATCGCTCCACCGCCGAGAAGATCGAGATCTCCCCGGTCCGGAGGCAGCGTTTCAGCGCGTCCCAGGCGAAGGGTTCCGCCAGCACCTGCCGCGCATCGAGGATCAGGTAGCCGCCATTGGCGCGCTGCAGCGCCCCGGCCCGGATCATCGTGAAATTGGTCACCAGCGCGCCGTTCTCGGTGGCGTGCTCGATCCGGCCGATCAGGTTGGCCAGTGTCGGCAGATCCTCCTCGACGACGGGCGCGCGTTCGCCGTTGGCGACGTCGTGGGCCACCATGACGTTGACCATGTAGCGCCCGAATTGCGGTTTCTGATAGTGCTTGGTCGTCGCCACCGGGAACGCCCCGGCCTGGGCGCTCTCCTCGCGGACGAGAAAGAGCGCGGCGTTCTCGATCATGTCGCGGCGCACCGCCCGCAGATAGGTCTGGACCTTTTCCAGACCGTCGAAGTCGCGGCGCAGCTCGGCGATGGCGGCGTCGACGCCCTCCTCGGCCATCATCGCGTTCAGCTCCTCGACCTGGCGGCGATGTTCCTTCTGCTGCCTGGGCACTTCTTTCAGCACGGCTTCCAGTTCGTCCTGGATCTCGGCCACGGCCGCGTCGATCTCTTCCTGCTCGTCCTCGGGCAGCTTGTCGTAATCGTCCGGGGTCAGCACCTCGCCGTCGCGCAGCGCCGCGACGCCGAACCCCATCGGCGTGCGCAGGATGGCGACCCCGCGGGCGCGGGCCTTCTCGACCAGGGCGTTCATCGCCTCCTCGTGGGTCTCCGACAGCGTCTGCTCGATGTTGCGGCGTTTGGTCTGGTAGTCGTCGGACTCGAAGATCGCGGGGATGTCGTTGGCCAGCTCGTCGACCAGGCTCTGCATCGCGTCACGCAGCGCCAGCGCCTTGCCCGGCGGCAGCTCCAGCGCGATCGGCTTGTGCGGGGCGTCGAAATTGTTGACGTAGACCCAGTCGTTCGGGACCGACTTGGCATCGGCGGCGTCGCGCAGGAGCGCGCGCGCGGCCGAATGACGGCCGCTGCCGGGATTGCCCAGGACGAAGACGTTGAAATCCGGGTGCGCCATCCCCGCCGCCATCCGGATCGCGCCGAGCGCCCGGTCCTGGCCCGGCCAGTCGTCGAGCGGCGCCAGCTCGTCCGTCGTCTCGAAGCCGAGCGATCCCGGATCGATCCGCAGCGACAGCTGATCGGCGGCGAGCGGCTCTGGCAGGGTCTTCGGGGCCATGCGGGTCCTTTCTGGCAAAACGCGGGTCCGTGATCTCGGTAACCTGCCGGGCGGCCGGGTGCGTTGACTGACATCAAGGCAGGGCCGCCTCGCCCGTGCGAGGGAGGCAAGGTAGCCCGACCCCGCGACGGAAGCATGCCCGATCCGCACCTGTCAAAGCCGAAGCCCCATCCGCGCACCGAACTGCGCCGCAGCATCGGCCTGACGCTGCTGGTTTTCTACGGGCTGGGCACCACCATCGGGGCCGGCATCTACGTGCTGATCGGGGCGACGGTGGCGCGGGCCGGTGCGCAGGCGCCGCTCTCTTTCCTGCTGGCGGCCGTCGTGATGGCCTTCAGCGCCGCCAGCTTCGCGGAGTTTTCGGGCCGCATCCCGCAGGCCGCGGGCGAGGCCGCCTATGTCGAGGCGGGGTTCGGGTGGCCCTGGCTCGCGCTCGGCACGGGGCTCGCCATGGTCTTCGCCGCCTCGGTGTCGTCGGCGGCGATCGCGCTCGGGGCGACGGGCTATATCGGCACGCTGCTGCCCGCCCCGGCGCCGCTGCTGACCGTGGCGGTGGTGGGCGGGATCGCCGTGCTGGCAGGCTGGGGCGTGCGGGAATCGGTCGGCTTCGCGGCGGTGATGACGGTGATCGAGATCCTCGGGCTGGCGGCGATCATCGGCGCGGGCTTGCTCGGCGACCCCGGCATGCTGTCGGATCTGCCCGACACCCTGCCCGCCCCCGGCGACGGCACCGCCTGGGCCGGCGTGATGGGCGCCAGCCTGATCGCCTTCTTCGCCTTCATCGGCTTCGACGACATGGTGAACCTCGTCGAAGAGACCCGGGACCCGGCGCGCACCATGCCGCGGGCGATCCTGCTGACTCTGGCCACGGTGACGGTGCTCTACGTGCTGGTGGTCTTCGTCGCGGTGCGCGCGGTGCCGCCGGCAGAGCTTGCCGCCTCGGACGCGCCCGTGGGCCTGCTTTTCCACCGGCTGACCGGTCTCTCGCCCGTCGCGATCACGCTGATCGCCATCGTCGCGACCCTGAACGGGATCATCATCCAGATGATCATGGCGGCGCGGGTGCTCTACGGGCTGGCGCGCCGCGGGGCGCTGCCGGCCCGCCTCGGGCGGGTGCATCCGCGCAGCCGGACACCGGTCGCGGCGACCGCGCTGATCGGGGCGTTCGTGCTGGCGCTGGCGCTGGTCTTCCCGCTCGACCGGCTGGCCGAGACCACCTCGACGGTGATCCTGACGGTCTTCACGCTGGTCAACCTGGCGCTGATCCGGGTCAAGCGCAGCGGCGTCGCCGCACCGGCCGGGGTCTTCACCGTGCCGGGTGTCGTGCCGGTTCTCGGCGCGATCTTCTCGGCCGCGCTGCTGGCCGGGTCGCTCTGGTTCGGCTAGGCGTCAGAGATCCGCCCGCTCGATCACCCGGACGCCATCGGCGACCCGTTCGCCCGGATGGGTGACGACCCGCTCGCCCGGCGCCAGGCCATCCAGCACCTCGGCCATGTCGCTGTTGCGCTTCCCGATCCGCACGACCCGGCGTTCGGCCACGCCGTCGCGGGCGACGAAAACCGCCCAGTCCGCACCCGCGCGGAAGAGCGCGCTGATCGGCAGGCGCAAGGCGTCGGGGCTCTGCCATTCGACGATGCGCAGATAGACCCGGTAGCCATGGCCGAGCGTGGCGCGCGCCTCGGGCGGGGTGCGGAAATCCAGCACCACGCGGACGCGCTGTTCCTCGATCCCGAGCGCCGAGACCTTGGTGAAGGCGGCCGGCTCGATCTCGCGCAGCTCGGCCTCCAGCACACCCTCGCCGCCCCAGCGCTCCACATAGGCCCGCGCCCCCGGCGCGATCCGCACCGCGTCGGTCGAGAGCAGATCGGCCGTGATCTCGAGATCGTCGAGACGGCCCAGCGTCAGCAACGGGGTGCCGGACTGGACCATCCGCGCGCTCTCGTTGACGACGTCGAGCACATGGCCCGTCACCGGCGCGGTCAGGCGGATGCAGCACGCCGCGTCCTCGGTCTCGCCCCCGGGCGCGCTCGGCTCGATCAGCATCGCGCGCTGGCGGTCGAGTTCGCTCTGGCGCATGTCGCGGGCGGCGCGGGCGGCGGCCAGCTGCGCCTCGGCCATCTCGACGGCGAGCTGGGCGTCCTCCAGCTGGCGTGCCGGCGCCGTGCCCCGCGCGAACAGCCCCTCGATCCGGTCCAGCTGGGTTTCGGCGTACCGCCGATCGGCCTCGGCCCGGGCGATCTCGGTCTCGGCCAGCGCGAGGGCGGCCTCGGCCTCCTTGACGGCGGCCTCGGCCTGGCCGCGGCTGCGCAGGTCCAGGAAGGCGGGCGCCCCGGGCCGGACCACCGCGACCACGGTGTCGTTCGCGGTCACCGCATCGCCGACCTTCACCGGCGAGCGCAGGGCGCGGCCGCCGACGGGCGCCGAGACCTCGTAGACCTCGCGGATGCGGGTGGTCCCGTCCGCGTTGACGGTAACCTCCATCGGGCCGCGGCTCACCGCGGCGGTGTCCACCGGCACCGGCTCGGGGGCCATCAGCATCCAGACCAGCCCAGCGACCGCCGCCAGCGCCAGAAGTCCCGCACCTGCCGTTCTCGCGTTCAGCGCCATGGCGCTACTCCCTCGTTTTCATGACCGCGACCAGGTCGAGCCGGTCGACGCGGCGGCGCACGATCAGGGCGGACCCGACCGACGCCGCCAGCACGATCAGCCCCGAGGCCGCATAGGTGTCCCGCGCGATGACGAGCGGGATCAGGTAGAGGTCCGAGCTGAAGCTCGCGACCATCGCCTCGGCGATCCCGCGCCCGATGATCCAGCCCAGCGGGATCGCCACCGCGGTCAGCAGGAACAACTCGCCCAGCAGGATGTAGGAGACCTCGCCCCGCGTGAAGCCCAGAATCCGCAGGCTGGCGAGTTCCCGGGCCCGCTCGGAGAGCTGGATGCGCGCCGAGTTGTAGACCACGCCGACCGCGATCAGCGCCGCGAGAACGGCGTTGACGGTCATCGTCATGCCCGCGTTCTCGGAAATCGTCTCGTCGAAGGCCCGGCGCACCTGGTTCAGCTGGCTGATCCCGTTGACCGCGGGCGCGGCCTTGACCGCGGCGAAGAGCGCCTCCTGCCGGCGCGGATCGGTCGCGATATTGGCCGCGTCGATGCGCGGGGCCTGGTGGAGCAGCCCGTTCAGACGATCCAGGTCCATATAGGCACCGAGACCGAAATACTGCGTGATCACCGCCGTGACCGGCACCGGGGTCGCCGGGCGATCCTGTTCCAGCAATTCCACCGAGACGGTGTCGCCCGCCCGCACGCCGAGATGGTCGGCCAGCCGCCCTGTCAGCACGATCCCGTGGCCGGGATCGACGCTCTCGCGGCTCTCGGCATCGAAGAGCCGGGTCAGCGCGGTGCCGGGCGGGCGGCCCTCGATCCCGATGAGCCGCGACCGCGGCCCGTTGCGCAGTCGTGCGGCGGCGTGCAGCGCGCCCTCGGCGGCCAGCACGCCCGGCATGTCCTCGACCGCGTCCAGTGCCGAGAGCGGCAGCGACCGCGTGAAATCCAGCACCGCGTCCTGGCGGTTCGTCTGCACGAAGGACACGTCGAGCAGCTCGTCCATCGCATCGAACATGAAGAGCGAGGCCACCAGCACCGCGCCCGAGGTGGCGATGCCCAGCACGGTCAGTGCCGCCCGGACCGGCCAGCGCGTGATCGAGCGCAGGATCATCATCGAGGTCTGGCGCACGCCGAGGGCCTGCACCGCGCGGTCCAGCGCGCTTTGCCGAAAGCGGGTCGGCGCCGGCGGCGCCATCGCCACCGCGGGTCTCAGCCGCACCGCCCGGCGCACGCCGAGCACGGCGCCGGCCGCCGCGGCGGCCAGTCCCGAAAGCCCGGCCACCGCGTAGGTCGCGGGCGTCTCGAAGAACACCAGGTAGGGAAAGTGGAAGAACTGCGCGTACATCCCGGCCAGCCAACGACCGGTCCACAGCCCGAACGCCCAGCCCAGCAGGACGCCGATCGCCCCGATCAGCAGCGCCAGCTTGGTATAATGCCAGCCGATCGCCGTCGCGGTGTAGCCAAGCGCCTTGAACAGCCCGATCTGCTCACGCTCGAGCGCGACCAGCCGGCCCAGCACCATGTTCACCAGGAAGGCCGAGATGACCAGGAAGATCGGCGGCACCGTCCGGCTGGTGTTGCGCAGCTGGGTAAGCTCGGCATCCAGGAAGGCATGCGAGGTCTGCAGGTCGCGGTCCATGGGACCGGTCCCGCCATAGGGCTCGAGCAGCCGTTCCAGGCGATCCTTGACGGCCTCGGGACGCGCGCCGCGGGCCAGGCCGAGGCTCACGTCGTTGAAGGCGCCTTCGAGGTCATAGGCCGCGGCCAGCGCCGGACGGGGCATCCAGATCACCCCGAAACGCCGGTCATCCGGCATCAGCGCACCGGGTGCCAGCGTGTAGATGAATTCGGGGCTGAGCGCCGTGCCGGAGATCGTCACCGCGCGCTTCTGCCCGTTCATCGTCACCGCGAAACTGTCCCCGGGCCGAAAGCCGTTCGCGGCGGCGAAATTCTCGTTGACCAGAACCTCCCGGACGCCCGCGCCCGCCGGCATCCGCCCGGCCGTCAGCGTCGGCACGTTCATCACCGGCGCGCCGCTTTCGGGCAGCGACAGCAGCCGCCCGACCGCCGGGTCGCTCAGGCCGGGAACGTCGAGGATCGCATGCTGCGAGATGCGGGTCTGCACCCGGGCCACGCCGGGGATGCGGGCGATCTCGTCGCGCAGCCATTCGGGCGCGCGCGTCGCCCCCGAGAAGATGTCGGCGAAACGGTTGCGCTCGTAATAGGTGGCGCGCGTCTCTCGCAGCGCGCTCTCGGCGCCGTAGGACATCACCAGGATGCCCACGCCGCAGGCCAGCACCAGCGCGATCGCCAGCGCCTGCGCCCAGAGCCGGCGAAGATCGCGCAGAAGCTTCAGGTCCAGCGCCCGCATGCCCGTCACCACGTGATCTCGGACGGCGCGATCCGGGTGTCGTTCACGTCGACCGTGCCGATCCGCCCGTCGGTGAAATGCACCACGCGATGCGCCATTTTCCGGATCCCCGCATTATGGGTGATGACCACCGTCGAGGTGCCGAGATCCTCGTTTATGGTCTTCAGCGCCTCGAGCACCTGCACCCCGGTCTTGGAATCGAGCGCGCCGGTCGGCTCGTCGCAGAGCAGCACCTCGGGCCGCTTGGCGATGGCGCGCGCGATGGCGACGCGCTGCTGCTCGCCGCCCGACATCTCGGCCGGGAAATGATCGAGCCGGTGGCCCAGCCCCACCCGCGACAGCGCCTCGTCCGCCGGCATCGGGTCGCGCGCGATCTCGGTGACCAGCGCGACGTTCTCGCGGGCCGTGAGGCTGGGCACGAGGTTGTAGAACTGGAAGACGAAGCCGACATGATCGCGGCGGTAGCGGGTCAGGTCCCGGTCCCGCATCGCGGTCAGTTCCCGGTCGCGGAACCAGGCCCGCCCGCCGCTGGCCGAGTCGAGCCCGCCCAGGATGTTGAGAAGCGTCGATTTCCCGCTGCCCGACGGGCCGAGCAGGACCGTCAGCTCCCCCGCGAAGAGCTCCATCGTCACCCCGCGCAGCGCGTAGACCTGCACGGCGCCGGTGTCATAGACCTTGGTCAGGTCCTCGGTATGGAAAACGCGTTCGGTCATGCTGGGGATGGCCTATCCCCGGATAGGGGCACAGTCCTTGATCCACCGCAAGCCCCGCCGCCGGCAGGCTCAGCCGCCCAGCACCGCCGTGGCCTCGATCTCGACCAGCGCCGCATCTTCGACGAGCCCCGCGACGACGACCATGGTCATCGCCGGGAAGTGGCGCCCCATCACCCGGCGATAGGCCTCGCCCACCTCGCGCTGACGGGCCAGGTATTCGCGCTTGTCGGTGACGTACCAGGTCAGCCGCACGATATCCGTGACGGCACCGCCCGCGGCCGCGACCACCGCGGCGATGTTCCTGAGCGCCTGTTCCGTCTGCCCGACGAAGTCGTGGGAGTCGAAGACCTGGTCCGCGGTCCAGCCGATCTGCCCGCCGATGAACAGCTGCCCATCCGCCGTCCTGACGCCGTTGGCATAGCCCTTCGCGGGACGCCAGCCATCGGGTTGGATGATGTCATGCATCGCCTTGTTCCTGTTGCTCGTGTTCGCGCGCCAGCGCCGCGGCCAGCGCTTCGGGCCAGCGCACGGGCCGGCCCGTTTCCTTGTCGACGCAGACCAGCGTCGAGGTCATGGAAAGCCGCCGGTCCCCCCGGTCGCCGACGGCCTCGATGGCCAGGCCGGCGCTCGTGCGTCCGACCCGGGTCGGGCGCAGGCGAAACTCCAGCGCGTCGCCCAGCCGGCTCGGCGCGCTGAAATGCACCTCGATCGCAACGGTGGGAACCGACAGGCCCATCGGCCCGTGGATCGCCGCGAAAGAGGTGCCGAGCCGCTGGTCGAACCAGGCCTCCACGGTGGCATTCAGCATCTCGAAATAGCGCGGGTAGAAAACGATCCCCGCCGGGTCGCAATGCTGGAAAAGCACGTCCTGGCGATGCGTGAAACCCGCCATCTCAGACCCCCAGGTAGCGTTCGGTCAGGTCCGGCGTCAGCGCACCGGTCACCCCGGTCCAGACATCCGTACCGCGTTCCAGGATCACCGCGCGGTCGGCCACGGCGGCGAGTTCCTTCATCGACTTGTCGACCAGAAGGATCGACAACGCCCCGCCCTTGAGCTGGCGCAGCGCCGCCCAGATTTCCTGGCGCACGACGGGGGCAAGCCCCTCGGTCGCCTCGTCGAGCAGCATCAGCCGCGGGTTCGTCATCAGCGCGCGCCCGATGGCCAGCATCTGCTGCTCCCCGCCCGACAGCGTGGCGGCCTTCTGGCCGCGCCGTTCGGCCAGGCGCGGGAACAGCGCGGTCACGCGGTCCATGTCCCAGGGACCGGGCCGCGCCGCGGCGGTCAGGTTCTCGGTCACGGTCAGGTTGGGAAAGCAGCGTCGCCCCTCGGGCACCAGCCCCAGCCCCATCCGCGCCGCCTTGTGCGAGGGCGTCCGCGCCAGGTCGGCACCGGCGAAGGCGATGCGTCCGCCGGTATGCGGCAGCATCCGGCAGACGGTGCGGATCGTGGTGGTCTTGCCCATGCCGTTGCGCCCCATCAGGGCCACGACCTCGCCCTCGGCCACGGACAGGCTGACGCCGAACAGCGCCTGCACATGGCCGTAATGGGCGGTGACGCGGTCCAGCTCGAGCAGCGCGGTCATGCGTCCTCTCCCAGGTAGGCAGACTGCACGTCCGCGTTGGCACGGATCTCGTCGACCGTGCCGGTCGCGATGATCCGCCCGTAGACCAGCACCGAGATCCGGTCGGCCAGCGCGAAGACCGCGTCCATGTCGTGTTCCACCAGCAGAATCGGCGCCTCCTCGCGTAGATCGCTCAGGATGGCGGTCAGCTGCCGGGATCCCTCGGGGCCCATCCCCGCCATCGGCTCGTCCAGCAGGAAAGCCTGCGGGCGCAGCGCGAGCGCCATGGCAATCTCGAGCTTGCGGCGCTCCCCGTGGCTGAGATCGGCCGCCGGGACGGCCTCGCGCCCCTCCAGCCCGGCATGGGCGATGTGAAACCGCGCGGGATCGACCAGCGCGGCATCGCCGAGCGCGGGCCGCAGGAACCGGAAGCTTTCGCCGCTGGCCCCCTGCACGGCCAGCGCCACGTTCTGCAACACCGTGAATTCCGGCATCACCGAAGACACCTGGAAGCTGCGCGCCAGCCCGAGCCGCGCCCGCGCCGGCGCGTCGAGCGTGCCGATCTCCTGGCCCTCGAAGCGGATCGAGCCGGCGTCGTGGCGCAACTCGCCGACGATCTGCTTGATCAGCGTGGATTTCCCCGCCCCGTTCGGCCCGATCAGCGCATGGATCTCGCCCGGCACAAGGTCGAGAGAGACCGCGTCGGTCGCCTTGAGCGCCCCGAAGCTCTTGCTGAGGCCCCGGATCTGCAGGATCGGATCAGCCATCGCGCGCCTCCTTGGAGAGCACGCCGATCAACCCGCCGCGCGCGAAGAGTACCACGACCAGCAGCAACAGCCCGAGCAGCGCCTGCCAGTACTCGCTGACGCCCCCGAGAAGATGCTCGAGCAGGATGAAGAGCCCCGCCCCGGCGATGGGGCCGTAGAGCCGTCCCACCCCGCCCAGGATGACGAAGATCATGATCTCGCCGGACATGTGCCAGGACAGCATCTGCGGGCTGACGAAGCGGTTGAGATCGGCATAGAGCGCCCCCGCCAGGCCCGTGATCATGCCCGAGATGACGAAGGCCGTCAGGCGGATGCCGAAGGGCCGGATGCCCAGGCTCACCACCCGCTGCGCGTTCTGCCGCGCCCCCATCAGCGCCAGGCCGAACCGCGACCGGCGGATCGCCCAGGAAAGCGCCAGCGCCCCGGCCAGCAGGACCAGGCAGATCGCGAAGAACTGGATCGGGTCGAAGGTGTTGGCGCCCGGAAAGGTGTTTCGGACGTAGAAGGACAGCCCGTCCTCGCCGCCATAGGCCGGCCAGGAGATGGCGAAATAATAGAGCATCTGCGCAAAGGCGAGCGTGACCATGATGAAGTAGACGCCGCTCGTGCGCAGGCTGAGCGCGCCGATCAACGCCGCCGCCAGCCCCGCCACGAGCATCGCCACCGGCCAGATCGCCAGCATCTCGTTGGTGCCTTCGATGGTGAAGGGCAGCGTGGTCACCGGCATGGCGTTCGCCTCGTGCCAGGCCAGGATCCCGGCGACATAGCCGCCCAGCCCGAAAAAGGCGGCGTGGCCGAAGGATATCAGCCCGCCCAGCCCCAGCGCCAGGTTCAGCCCGACGCCCGCCAGCGCGAAGATCGCCACCTTCGTGGCCAGCGTGATGACGAAGGGCTCGCCCGCGGCCAGCGCCCAGAGCGGCACAGCGACCAGGGCCGCGAGGAGCACGGCGTTGATCCAGCTTTCGCGCAGCATCAATGCGCCTCCCCGAAGAGCCCCTGCGGGCGGTAGATCAGCACGCCGGCCATCAGGATGTAGATCAGCATGGAGGCCAGCGCCGAACCGATGGCGGTGGCGTCGGAGGCGTCCATCACCGTGCCGAAGGCGACCGGCAGAAGCACCTTGCCCAGCGTGTCTGTCATCCCGACGAGCAGCGCGCCCACCAGCGCGCCCTTGATCGAGCCGATGCCGCCGATCACGATCACCACGAAGGCCAGGATCAGCACCGGCTCGCCCATGCCGACCTGGACCGACTGGATGGTGCCGACCAGCGCCCCCGCCAGCCCCGCAAGCGCCGCGCCGAGCGCGAAGACCACCGTGTAGAGCTTGCGGATATCGACGCCGAGCGCGGCGATCATCTCGCGGTCGGACTCGCCCGCGCGGATCCGCACGCCCAGCCGCGTGCGGCCGATCAGCCAGAAGAGCCCGGCAGCCACCGCGAAGCCCGCGACGATGATGGCCAGGCGGTAAAGCGAATACTCGATCCCGCCCGGCAGGGTGACTGCGCCCGACAGGACCTCGGGCACCGAGAGATAGAGCGGGAAGGATCCGAAGAGCCAGCGCGTGCCCTCCGAAAAGACCAGGATCAGCGCGAAGGTGGCCAGCACCTGGTCGAGATGGTCGCGGTCGTAGAGCCGCCGGATCACGGCGACCTCGACCAGCGCGCCGGCGGCCGCCGCGGCGGCGAGGCTCGCCGCCAGCCCCAGCCAGAACGAGCCCGTCGCCGCCGCGACGCCGGCACAGGCGAAGGCGCCCACCATGTAGAGCGAGCCATGCGCGAGATTGATCAGCCCCATGACCCCGAAGACCAGCGTCAGCCCGGCCGCCATGAGAAAGAGCATTACCCCGTATTGCAGGCCGTTCAGGACCTGCTCGATCAAGAGCATCACCGACATGGAAGACGTCCCCGCGTCGCGGCGGGGGCACGCGGCCCCCGCCCCGGTTCAGATTACATGTTGCACTCTGCGGCGTAGGCGTCGCCGCGATCCTCGAGCGCGACCCCGACGATCTTGTTGGTGAAAACGTCGCCTTCCTGGATCACCTCGCGGACATAGATGTCCTGGATCGGGTGATGGTTGGTGTTGAAGGCGAAATCACCGCGGGTCGAGGCGAAATCGGCCTCCTTAAGGGCGGCGCGGAAGGCGTCCTGGTCCGCCACGTCGGCCTTTTCCATCGCCGAGAGCAGCAGGTTCGCCGTGTCGTAACCCTGGCTGGCATAGAGCGAGGGCAGCCGGCCGTATTCCTCCTGGAAGGCGGCGACGAAGGTCCGGTTGGCCGCGTTGTCCAGATCCTTGGACCACTGCGAGGTGTTCTTGACCCCGAGCGCGGCCGCGCCCACGGCCTGCAGAATGCCCTGGTCGAAGCTGAAGGCCGGCCCGACCAGCGGGATGTCGACGCCGGACTCGGCATATTGCTTCATGAAGGCGATGCCCATGCCGCCCGGCAGGAAGAAGAACACGCTGTCGGCCCCGCTCGCGCGGATCTGCGCGATCTCCGAGGCATAGTCGCTCTGGCCGAGCTTGGTGTAGACCTCGCCGGCGAGATCGCCCTCGTAGAAGCGCTTGTAACCGGCCAGCGCGTCCTGGCCGGCCGGGTAGTTCGGCGCCATGATGAAGCTGTTGGAGAAACCCGCGTCGTTGGCATAGGCGCCGGCGGCCTCGTGCAGGTTGTCGTTCTGCCAGGCCACGTTGAAATAGTTCTCGTGGCAGCGTGCCCCGGCCAGCGCCGAGGGCCCGGCATTGGGCGAGAGGTAGAACTTGCCCTGCGCGGTCGCCGCCGGCACCACGGCCATGGCGAGGTTCGACCAGATGATGCCGGTCAGGACGTCCACCTGTTCGGACTGGATCATCTTGTCGGCCAGCTGCACCGCCACGTCGGGCTTGCGCTGGTCGTCCTCGACGATCAGTTCGACGCCGTCGGTCCCGGCCAGCTTCAGCGCCAGCTGGAAACCGTCGCGCACGTCGATGCCGAGGCCCGCGCCCCCGCCCGACAGCGTGGTGATCATGCCGACCTTGACGTCCTCGGCCTGCGCCGGAACGGCCAGGGCCAGGGCGGTCATCGCCGCGGCGGTCGATTTCAATAGGTTCATTTTTTCGCTCCCTGTTGTCGTCTCGTCGTTCTTGCCCTTGCGGGCGGCGCGGGCCGGCCGGGCGGCCCGCCTCCGGCTCTAGAGTTGCGCGGGTGGCGCCGGAAAGTCCACCGCGCGATGACCGGGGTCCGGTCCGATCCCGCCCGCGAGACCGCGGCCGATCGGCCCCCCGTCGCGCGCCGGGTTATCCGGCACGCCTGCCTTCAAGGTCTTTCCCGTTCTTTTCCATGTTCTTAAAAGACCTCCTTAAAGCTGTGTCCGCAGATGCCAGAGCTCGGGAAACAGTTCCACCTCCAGCATGCGCTTCAGGTAGCTGACGCCCCCGGTCCCGCCGGTCCCCCGCTTGAAGCCGATCACGCGCTCGACCGCGGTGACATGGTTGAAGCGCCAGCGGCGGAAATAGTCCTCGAAATCCACCAGCTTCTCGGCCAGTTCGTACAGCGTCCAGTGAGCCTCCGGCGCGCGATAGACCGCGGCCCAGGCGGCCTCGACGCCCGGGTCCGCCCGGTAGGGCTGCGCGACGTCGCGCGCCAGTACCGCCCCGGGCACCGCGATGCCCCCGCGCGACAGGCAGGCCAGCGCCGCGTCGTAGAGGCTCGGGCGGGCCAGTTCGGCGGTCAGCGCCGCGTGGATATCCGCGCGATGGGCGTGCGGGCGCAGCATCGCCGGGTTGCGGTTGCCCACGGTGAACTCGATCAGCCGGTATTGCCAGGACTGGAAGCCCGAGGACTGCCCGAGGCTCTCGCGGAACTCGGTATACTCGCTCGGGGTCATGGTGCGCAGCACGTCCCAGGCGCTGTTCAGCTGCTCGAAGATGCGCGCCACCCGCGACAGCATCTTGAAGGCCGGGCGCAGATCGTCGGCCGCGATCGCGGCGCGCGCGGCGCCCAGCTCGTGCAACGCAAGGCGCATCCACAGCTCCGAGGTCTGGTGCTGGACGATGAACAGCATCTCGTCATGCGCGTCCGACAGCGGCGCCTGCGCCGTCAGCACCCGGTCGAGCTGCAGGTAATCGCCATAGGACATGCGCCCGTCGAAGGCCATCTCGGCGCCCTCGCGGGCCGGATCGTAGGGCGTGCCGCTCATGTCACCGCGCTCCGCCGGTGATAGGCGGGCCTGTCCCAGGCGCCGGTCGCCATGATCCGGGCGAGGATCTCCACCGCGCGGTCCACGTCGGTCGCGTCGATATAGAGCGGCGTGAAGCCGAAACGCATGATGTCGGGCGCGCGGAAATCGCCGATGACGCCCGCGGCGATCAGCGCCTGCATCGCGGCATAGCCATGAGCGAAGCGAAAGCTCACCTGGCTGCCGCGCGCCGCCGCGTCCCGCGGGCTGGCCAGCGCCAGCTGCGGGCAGGCCGCCTCCACCCCGGCGATGAAGCGCTCGCACAGCGCCACCGACCGCACCCGCAGGTCGTCGAGATCCACCGCGTCCCAGACCTTCAGCGCCTCTTCCAGCACGCTCATCTGGATCACGGGCGGCGTGCCGACCCGCATCCGCGCGACCCCGCGGGCCGGCCGGTAGGACGGGTCGAAGGCGAAGGGCGCTTCGTGGCCGAGCCAGCCCGACAGCGCCGGGCGCGCGGTGGCGGCGTGATCGGGGCGGACATAGATGAAGGCTGGCGCGCCCGGCCCGCCGTTGAGATACTTGTAGGTGCAGCCGGTGGCGAAATCCGCCCCCGTGCCCTTCAGGTCGACCGGCAGCGCGCCCGCGGAATGCGCCAGGTCCCAGAGCGCCAGCGCCCCGGCCGCATGCGCGGTCTCGGTGATCGCGGCCATGTCGTGCATCCGCCCGGTGCGGTAGTCGACATGGGTCAGCATGACGGCCGCGACCTCCTCGGTGATATGCGCGGCGACGTCGTCGGGCGCCACGACGCGCAGCTCGTAATCGGCGCCCAGCGTCTCCAGCAGCCCCTCGGCCATGTAGAGATCGGTCGGGAAATTGCCGCTGTCCGACAGCACCACGCGGCGGTCCGGCCGCATCTCCAGCGCGCTCGCCAGCGCCTGGTAGACCTTGATCGACAGCGTGTCGCCCATCACCACCGTGCCCGGATCGGCCCCGATGAGCCGCGCCACCCGGTCGCCCACCCGCGCCGGCTGGTCCATCCAGCCCGCCTTGTTCCACGCGGTGATCAGCATCTCGCCCCATTCCGCGGCGATCACCTCCTGCGCGCGTTCGGCCGCGCCCAGGGGCAGCGGGCCGAGCGAGTTGCCGTCCAGGTAGATCACTCCCTCGGGCAGGTGGAACCGCGCCTTGGTGGCCGCGAAATCGGTCATGCGTCGTCCTCTCTCAGCCGGAACCGCTGGATCTTGCCGGTCTGCGTCTTGGGCAAAGCCGCTGCGAAGACGATCCGGCGGGGGTATTTGTAGGGCGCGATGGTGGCTTTCACATGCTCCTGCAGGCGCAGCACCGTCGCCGCGTCCGGCGCGACGCCCTCGGCCAGCACGACATGGGCTTCGACGATCTGCCCGCGGTCCGGATCGGGCGCGCCCACGACGGCGCATTCCAGAACCGCCTCGTGAGCCAGCAGCGCCGCCTCCACCTCGGGGCCGGCGATGTTGTACCCCGAGCTCTGGATCATGTCGTCGTTCCGCGCAGCGAAGTGGAAATAGCCCTCCGCGTCCTGGCGGAAGGAATCGCCGGTGATGTTCCAGCCGTCCCGCACGTAGTGACGCTGGCGGGGATCGGCGAGGTAGCGGCACCCGGTCGGCCCGCGCACCGCCAGCCGGCCGACCTCGCCGCGCGGCAGTTCCGCCATTTGGTCGTCCACGATCTTCGCCTCGTAGCCGGTCACCGGTCTGCCGGTGCAGGCCGGGTGGCTGTCGCCGAACCGGTTCGAGATGAAGATATGCAGCATCTCCGTCGCCCCGATCCCGTCAAGCATCGGCTTGCCGGTCTTCTCCATCCACTCCTCGTAGACCGGCGCCGGCAGCGTCTCGCCGGCCGAGACCGCGGCGCGCAGGCTCGAAAGATCCGCGCCCTCCTCCATCGCCTTCAGCATCACCCGGTAGGCCGTCGGCGCGGTGAAGCAGACCGTGGCGCCGTGCTCCTCGATGATCTCGATCAGCTTCGGCGGCGAGGCGTTCTCCAGGAGCGCGGCCGACGCGCCGAAGCGCAGCGGGAAGACGGCCAGCCCGCCCAGGCCGAAGGTGAAGGCCAGCGGCGGCGAGCCCACGAACACGTCCTCCGGCGTGACGCCGAGAACCTCCTTGGCATAGCCGTCGGCGATGATCAGGATGTCGCGGTGGAAATGCATCGTCGCCTTGGGCGCGCCCGTCGTCCCGCTGGTGAAGCCCAGCAGCGCCACGTCGTCGCGCCCGGTTTCGACCGCGTCGAAGGTCACCGGCTTGGCGAGCGCGGCACGGTCCAGCTCGGCATCGTGGTTCGCGGTGCCGTCGAAGCCCACGACCTGCTCGAGGAACCGACTCGCCTTGGCGCAGGCCACCATGTCCTCCATCAGGCGCGTGTCACAAACCGCCAGCCCGATCTCGGCCTTGTCGACGATCTGGCCCAGCTCACCGGCCCTGAGCAGCGGCATCGTGTTCACCACCACCGCGCCGGCCTTCGTCGCGGCGAGCCATGCCGCGACCATCGCGGGATTGTTCGCCGATCGGATCAGAACGCGATTCCCAGGCTTTACGCCATAATCCTCAACCAGGACATGGGCGATGCGGCTGGTCCAGTCGGCCAGTTCCTTGTAGGTCCGCCGCCGCCCGTTGCCGATCAGCGCCGTGCGGTCGCCGAACCCCTTTTCCACCATGCGATCGGTCAGTTCCACCGCCGCGTTCAGGCGCTCGGGATAGTCGAACCCGTCCAACAGCAGGTCCGGCCAGTCCGCCATCGGCGGCAGGTTGTCCCGCGCGAAGCTGTCCAGATGCGCGCTCGGCCCCAGCATGTCAGGTGCCTCCCTTTCCCTCCGCCAGGGCCTGCCTGGCGATGATGACTTTCTGCACGTCCGACGCCCCCTCGTAGATCCGGAGCGCCCGGATCTCGCGGTAGAGCCGTTCCACCACATGCCCGCGCCGCACCCCGTCGCCGCCATGGATCTGGACCGCCGCGTCGATCACCCGCTGCGCGGCCTCGGTGGCGTAAAGCTTCGCCATCGCCGCCTCGCGGCTCACCCGCGCCGCGCCCATGTCCTTGGTCCAGGCCGCCCGGTAGACGAGCAGCGCCGCCGCATCGACCTCGAGCGCCATGTCGGCGAGATGGCCCTGAACCATCTGCAGCTCGAACAGCGGCGCGCCGAAAAGCTCGCGCGCCGAAGCCCTTGAGAGCGCCTCCTCAAGCGCCCGCCGCGCGAAGCCGAGCGCCGCCGCTCCCACCGTGGCGCGGAAGACGTCGAGCACCGACATCGCGATCCGGAACCCGTCCCCGGGCGCGCCGATCAGCGCCGCCGCCGGCACCCGGCAGCCATCGAAGCGCAGCCGCCCCAGCGGGTGCGGCGCCACGGTCTCCAGGCGCTCGGCCACCTCGAGCCCCGGCGTGTCCGCCGGCACCAGGAAGGCCGAGAGCCCCCTGGCGCCCGGGGCTTCGCCCGTGCGGGCGAAAACGGTGTAAAGATCGGCGATACCACCGTTGGAAATCCACGTCTTTTCACCGTCGAGCACGTAGCCCTCGCCGTCGCGTGCGGCGCGCGTGGCGATATGCGCCACATCGGAGCCCGATTGCGGTTCGGTCAGCGCAAAGGCCGCAATCGCGCGCCCGGCCCGCGTCTCCGCCAGCCGGGCCCTCTGCGCCGGGCTTCCGAACAGCGACACCGCCCCCATGCCCAGCCCCTGCATGGCAAAGGCGAAATCGGCCAGCCCGTCATGGCGCGCCAGCGTCTCCCGGATCAGGCAGAGCGTGCGGACGTCGAGCGGCGTCTCAGGCGCGGCCGGATCGATCGCGGAATGCGCCAGCCAGCCCTCGGCGCCGAGGCGCGCCACCAGTTCGCGGGAGGTCGCGTCCACGTCGCCGTGGTCGAGCCCCGACAACGCCGGCCCCGCCCAGGCGTCCAGCGCCTCCGCCAGCGCGCGGTGACGCGGCGCGAAGAAGGGCCAGCCCAGAAAGCTCCGGTCCGCCATGTCACGCGCCTCCCTGCATCCAAGTGGCCCAAATATCCCCGCCGGAGGCACCCGCCGCCGCCAGCGGCGCCGCCGCCCGATATGGCCGCAGCGTCATCTCAATCCCCCTCGAAGACCGGTGTCCGCTTTGCCACGAAGGCGTCGTAGGCGCGGCGGAAGTCCTGGGTCTGCATGCAGATCGCCTGCGCCTGCGCCTCGGCCTCGATCGCCTGGTCCAGCCCCATGTTCCATTCCTGGTTCAGCTGGGTCTTGGTCATCATATGTGCGAAACCCGGACCCTCCGCGATCTGGCGCGCCAGCCCGAGCGCCGCGGCCTCGAGATCGTCCGGCGCCACGACGCGGTTGTAGAATCCCCAGCGCTCGCCCTCCTCGGCGCTCATCGCGCGCCCGGTATAGAGCAGCTCCGCCGCGCGTCCCTGGCCGATGAGCCGCGGCAGGATCGCGCACGCCCCCATGTCGCAGCCCGCGAGACCCACGCGCGTGAACAGGAAGGCCGTCTTCGCCGCGGGCGTCGCCAGCCGCAGGTCCGCGGCCATCGCCATGATCGCGCCGGCACCGGCACAGACCCCGTCGACGGCGGCGATGACCGGCTTGTGGCAGTTCTGCATGGCCCGGACCAGGTCGCCGGTCATCCGGGTGAAGATCAGGAGCCCCTTCATGTCCATGTCGGTCAGCGGCCCGATGATGTCATGCACGTCGCCGCCGGAGCTGAAATTGCCGCCGTTCGGCGTGATGACGACCGCGCGGATGTTGTCGTCGTAGCGCAGATCCCGAAACCAGTCGCGGAGTTCCGCGTAACTCTCGAAGGTAAAGGGATTCTTTCGCTCCGGCCGGTCATGGCTGATCACCGCGATGCCATCCTCGAACCGGGCCCGGAAATGTGCGGGGCTGTGTTTCGTCATGTCCATCAGATCTCCTCCGCGACACCGTCCGGATGCGCGATCCGGGCCAGCAGTGCCGTCATTTCCGCCGTCTCGCCGCGGTCGAGCCCGCCGAGCAGCCGGTCCACCCAGGCCTCGTGTGCCGCGGCCAGGGTCTCGAACCGGGTCCCCCCCGCGGCCGTCAGGCGGACACGGGTCGCCCGGCGGTCGCCCTCGACGGCCACGCGTTCCACCATGCCCTCGTCCACCAGCCGGTCCACGATCCCGGTCACATTGCCGTTCGATACTTTCAGAACGCCGGACAACTCGCTCATCTTCATGCCCTTTTCGGATCTGTGCAGCGCCGCCATCACGTCGAAACGCGGCAGGGTCGAGCCGAACTCGGCGCGCAGCCGCTCGCGCAGTTCGGCCTCCACCAGGCGCGACACCTTCAGGATCCGCAGCCAGAGCCGCAGGCGCCCCTTCGAGGGTGCGTCGGCCGGTGCCGGTCGCATCTCCGCGGTCATGTCTCGCCTCCCGAAATGGCGATGGCCTGCCCGTTCACCGACCGCGCCCCGTCCGAGCAGAGCCACAGCACCGCCTCGGCGATCTCGTCCGGGGCGATGAACCGGCGCTGGGGATTGTCGGCGACCAGGGCCTTTTCCGCCTCTCCGCGGCTGCGCCCGGTCGTGGCCATGATCGTCTCGATCGACCGCTCCAGAAGCGGCGTGTCGGTGAATCCCGGGCAGAGGGCATTCACGGTGATCCCGGTGCGCGCCAGTTCCTGCGACAGCGCCCGGGTCAGCCCGACGGCCGCATGCTTGGCCGCGACATAGCCGCTGACATAGGGATATCCCCTGAGCCCGGCCATCGAGGCCACGGCGATCATCCGGCCCCAGCCGGCCTCGGTCATGGCCGGCAGACCGGCCTGCCAGAGATTGAACACCCCGGTCAGGTTGACCTCCATCATCGCCCGCAGGTCCCCGGCGGTAATCTTCGCGAAGGGCTTGCTGTCGGCGGCACCGGCATTCGCCACGAGGATCGTTGCCGGGCCGAAGCGCCGCGCGGCGGCCTCGAGCATGGCGGCGACGGCATCCGGATCGGTCACGTCGCAGGGGATGCCGGCGATCTCGTCATGGGCGGCGGCGATCTCGTCGAGCGGCGCCGCGCGGCGCCCGGTCACGGTCACCCGCGCCCCGGCGCCGACCAGCGCCCGCGCGATGGCCGCGCCGACGCCCGTGCCCCCGCCGGTGACGACGGCGTGATGCCCCGCGACGCTCATACCTTCAGCACCTGTGTCTCGGCCTCGCGGTCCGCCAGCCGCCAGAGCTGGTCACGCCCGGCGAGATAGGGATCCGGCCAGCTTGCATGCCGGTCGCCGATGGCCGCCCCGGCATGAAGCGTCCAGTAGGGATCGGCCAGGTGCGGGCGCGCAAGGCAGACGAGATCCGCGCGCCCGGCCATCAGGATCGAGTTGACGTGATCGGCCTCGTAGATGTTGCCGACCGCCATGGTGGCGAGCCCCGCCTCGTTCCGGATCCGGTCGGAGAAGGGCGTCTGGAACATCCGCCCGTAGACCGGCCGGGCCTCGATCGAGGTCTGGCCGGCGGACACGTCGATGACATCGGCCCCCGCCGCGTGGAACATCCGCGCGATTTCCACGGCGTCTTGTGGCGTTACGCCATGATCTTCAACCCAGTCATTGGCCGAGATCCGCACCGATATCGGCCGGTCCGCGGGCCAGGCCGCGCGCATCGCGGCGAACACCTCCAGCGGGTAGCGCATCCGGTTTTCGAGGCTGCCACCATAGGCGTCGCCGCGGATGTTGGAGAGCGGCGAGATGAAGGACGAGATCAGGTAGCCATGGGCCGCGTGCAACTCGATCATGTCGAACCCGGCGCGCGCCGCCATCTCAACGGAGGTGACGAACTCGTCGCGCACCCGGTCCATGTCGGCGCGATCCATTTCCCTCGGCACGGCGTTGCGCGGCGACCAGGGAATCGGGGACGCCGACAGGATCGACCAGTTTCCGTCCGCGAGCGGCGCGTCCATCTCCTCCCAGCCCAGCTGGGTGGACCCCTTGCGCCCCGAATGGCCGATCTGGCAGCAGATCTTCGCGTCGCTCTCGGCATGGACGAAATCGACGATCCGGCGCCAGGCCTGCTCCTGCGCGGGGTCGTAGAGCCCGGGACAGCCCGGCGTGATCCGTCCCTGGGGGCTGACGCAGGTCATTTCCGTGTAGACGAGTCCCGCGCCCCCCTTGGCGCGTTCGCCCAGATGCACGAGGTGCCAGTCGGTCGGGCAGCCGTCGACCGCCTTGTACTGCGCCATGGGCGAGACCACGACGCGGTTCTTCAGCACCATTCCGCGCAGCTCGTAGGGGGCGAACATCGGCGCGCGCAGCGGCGCGGCCGCCGGCTGGCCGGCGCGGGTCTGGAACCAGCGCTCCGCGCCTTCCAGCCAGTCGGGATCACGCAGGCGCAGGTTCTCGTGGCTGATCCGCTGGCTGCGGGTCAGGAGCGAGTAGTTGAACTGCACGATGTCGAGATCGAGGTAGCGCTCCACCTCCTCGAACCATTCAAGCGAGTTGCGCGCCGCAGATTGCAGGCGCAGCACCTCGAGCCGGCGCTCGTCCTGGTACTTGGCGAAGGCGGCGTCGCGGTCGGGCTCACTGTGCAGGTAATCGGCCAGCGCGATCGCGCTCTCGACCGCGAGCTTGGTGCCCGAGCCGATCGAGAAATGCGCCGTCGCCGCCGCGTCGCCCATCAGCACGATGTTCTGGTGATACCATTTCTCGCAGAGGACGCGGGGGAAGTTGAGCCAGGCCGAACCCCGGATATGGCGGGCGTTCGACATCAGCCGATGCCCGCCCAGGTGATCCTTGAAGATCCGCTCGCAGGCGGCGATCGACTCGTCCTGGCTCATCGCGCCGAAGCCGAAGGCCTCCCAGGTCTGCTCGGAGCACTCGACGATGAAGGTCGCCGTGTCGTCGTCGAACTGGTAGGCGTGGGCCCAGACCCAGCCATGGTCCGTCTTCTCGAAGATGAAGGTGAAGGCGTCGTCGAATTTCTGGTGCGTGCCGAGCCAGACGAACTTGCATTTCCGCGTCTCGATATCGGGGCGGAAGGTATCGGCGTAGTCCTTCCGGGTCCGGGAGTTGAGCCCGTCGGCGGCCACCACCAGGTCGTAGTCCCGCGCATAGGCCGCGGCGCTCTCGACCTCGGTCTCGAAGCGCAGCTCGATGCCCAGCTCGCGGGCGCGCTGCTGCAACAGGATCAGCAGCTGCTTGCGCCCGATGCCGCAGAAACCGTGACCGGTGGAGGTCACTCGCTCCTGCCCGCGGATCACGGCGATATCGTCCCAATAGGCAAAATGGGCGCGGATCTCCTCGGCGCTGACGGGATCGTTGGCGGCCAGGTTGTCGAGCGTCTCATCCGAGAGGACGACCCCCCAGCCGAAGGTGTCGTCGGGCCTGTTGCGTTCGATCACGGTGATCTCGTGCGCGGGATCGCGCAGCTTCATCGAGATCGCGAAGTAAAGCCCGGCGGGACCACCGCCAAGACAGGCCACTCTCATGCTGATCCTCCCCGGCATGCTTGCCCGGATCGAGGCTAGGCCGACTCACGGCACCTTTTCAAGCATGAATATTTCATCCCTAAAATAAATGTCCCGGGGCTTGTTGCCGCCGGCGACAGCGGGCAGTCTGCATCAACCGCCCGCAACAGGGAAACCCGAGATGATCAGCGACTGGGACGATGCCTACGCGAATGCCGACCACATTCCCGGTGCGGCCGACTATCCGGATCGCTGGGCAAAGGCCGCCGCGGCCTTCCGCGCCGCCCACCGGCGCGCCGAGCTCGACATCGCCTATGGCGACGGGGCGCGCCGGCGGCTCGACCTGTTCCATCCGGACGGCACGGCGCGCGGGCTCGCGGTCTTCGTGCATGGCGGCTACTGGAAGGCGTTCGACAAGTCGCGCTGGTCGCACCTGGCGGCCGGGGCGGTGGCCCGGGGCTGGGCGGTCTGCCTGCCCTCCTACACCCTTGCCCCCGACGCCCGCATCGCCGAGATCACGGCCGATATCGGCGATGCCATCGCCTGTGCCGCGGCGCGCGTGGCCGGACCGATACGGCTCGCGGGGCATTCCGCGGGCGGGCATCTCGTCAGCCGCATGGTCTGCACCGACTCCCCCCTGCCCGAGCCCGTGCAGCAGCGCGTCGCGCATGTGCTCTCGATCAGCGGGGTCCATGACCTGCGCCCCCTCCTGCGCACGGCGATGAACGCGACGCTGCGCATGGATGCCGAGGAAGCCCGCAGCGAAAGCCCGGCCTTGCTGGTGCCGCGCACGGGCACCCGGCTGACGGCCTGGGTCGGCGCCGACGAACGCCCCGAGTTCCTGCGCCAGAACGACCTGCTGGCCAATATCTGGACCGGGCTCGGGGCCGATACCTGGGCCGTGCATGATGTCGGTCGGCACCATTTCGACGTGATCGCGGGGCTCGAACAGGACGGCGCGGCGCTGACCGGCGCGTTTCTCGGCGACGACTAGCCCGGCCGCGCCAGCATCTCGGCGGCGTGCCGCGCGATCATCGCCTCCTCGTCGGTGGGGATCACCCGCACCCGGACCCGGCTGTCATCGGTCGAGACCAGGCCCGGCGCGGCGGCGTTCCGCGTCTCGTCCAGCACCAGGCCCAGCCAATCCATCCCCTCGCAGATGCGAGTCCGGACACGGGCCGCGTTCTCTCCGATCCCGCCGGTGAAGACCAGCGTGTCCAGCCCGCCGAGGATCGCCGCCATCGCGCCCAGCTCGCGCCGGACGCGGTGGGTGAAATAGGCGATGGCGCGGTGCGCCTCGGGATCTTGCGCGCTTTCCAGCGTCCGCATGTCGTGGCTGAGGCCAGAGAGCCCCTTGAGACCCGACTCGCGATAAAGCAGCGTTTCGATCTCGGCCACCGTCATGGCCTTCTCGGCCATGAGGTAGAGCACCACCCCAGGGTCGAGCTGGCCGCAGCGCGTTCCCATCGGCAACCCGTCAAGCGCCGTGAAGCCCATGGTGGAGCCGACGCTGCGCCCGCCCTTGAGCGCGCACATCGACGCCCCGTTGCCGAGATGCGCGATCACCACGCGGCCGGCGGCCTCTCCCGGGGCGATCGCGGCCAGCTTGCCCGCGACGTACTCATAGGACAGCCCGTGAAAGCCGTAGCGGCGGACCCCGGCGTCGTAGAACCGTTGCGGCAAGGCGTAGGTGTCGGCCACCCAGGGGTGGCTGCGATGGAAGGCGGTATCGAAACAGGCGATCTGCACCGCCTCCGGGAACGCCGCGCGGGCCGCGCGCACGCCGGCCAGGTTATGCGGCTGGTGCAGCGGCGCGAGCGGCACCAGCCGGTCGAGCGCGGCGATGGCGGCCGCGTCCAGCACCAGCGGCGCGGCGTGGTCCGGGCCGCCATGGACCACGCGGTGCCCGACCGCCCCGATCCGCGCGTCCGGCGCCGCGTCGTCGAGCAGCGCGAGGATCACCGAAAGCGCTGTGCCGTGATCGCGCGCATCCGCGGCCGAGAGATCCCGCGCGGCGATCTCCCTGCGGCCCGCGCGGGCCTCCAGCCGGGGCTGCGCCCCCAGCCCCTCGACCTGTCCGCGCAGCCGCTCCGCCGGGCCGTCGGCGTCCCGGGCGAAAAGCGCGAACTTGATCGAGGACGACCCGACGTTGAGCGTCAGGATATGGTCCATGTCAGGACTCCGGCGCCACCGCCGGCGCGCCGGTGCGCTTCCAGTGCTGGTAGAGCGCCGCGATCGCGCAGGATGTCAGGCGGGACTCGTCGTCATCGGCCCGGCTTGTCAGGATCACCGGCACCTTCGCCCCCAGCGCGACGCCCGCGCTCTCGGCATGGGCGATGAAGGTCAGTTCCTTGGCCAGCATGTTGCCGGCCTCGAGATTGGGCACGACGAGGATATCGGCATGCCCGGCCACCAGCGAGGTGATGCCCTTGGTCCGCGCCGCCTGCACGTCCACGGCATTGTCCATGGCAAGCGGGCCGTCCACCAGGCCGCCCTTGATCTGGCCGCGATCGGCCATCTTGGACAGCACCGCAGCGTCCAGCGTCGAGGGAATGCGCGGGTTGACCGTCTCGACCGCCGAGAGGATACCGGCCTTGGGCTGCGCGATGCCGAGCGCGCGCGCCAGGTCGATGGCGTTCTGGGTGATGTCCACCTTGCATTCGAGGTCGGGCATGATGTTCACCGCCGCATCCGTCACCAGCAGCAGGTGATCGAGCCCCGGCACGTCCATCACGAAGGTGTGGCTGAGCCTGCGGGCCGTCCGCAGCCCGCCGCGTTTCTTGACGACGTGGCGCAGCAGCGCATCGGTATGAAGGTTGCCCTTCATCAACGCGTCGACGCGGCCCTCGTGAACCATCTCGACGGCGCGCGCCGCGGCGGCGTCGTGACTGTCGGCCGGCTCCAGCGGAATGCCCGAGATATCGGCGCCGATCTCGGCGGCGACGGCGGCGATCCGGTCCGCCGCGCCGATCAGAACCGGGCGGATGATGCCGGCCTCGGCCGCGAGGAGCGCGCCGCCGAGAGATGCCGCGTCCTCGGGTGCGACCACCGCCGTCTCGAGCGGCGCGATGCCGTCGCACATGGCCATGATGCGATCGAAATGCCGGTGCTGCTGCAAGAGGAGATCGGGGATCTCGCGCTCGTCCATCACGACCTTCTCGGTCGGCGCGATGATCTCCGCCGCGCCGGTGGCGACCGTCTCGCCGTCGCCCCGCCGGATCACCGTTTCCATGACCACGACGTTGTCCGGGCGTTTTTCTTGCACCGTGACGGTGACCTCCAGCGTGTCGCCGATATGCACCCGCCGGTCGAAACTCAGCGCCTGCGCGCGGTAGAGCGTCCCCGGCCCCGGCAGCACGTTGCCGAGCACGCCCGAAATCAGCGCGCCCACCCACATCGACGGCGCAACCGTGTCGGGGCTGGCGCCGCCGTCCTTGGCCGGCAGGTTCAGCGGGTTCAGATTGCCCGAGGCATGGGCAAAGACGTAGAGATCATGCGCCGTGCAGACCCGCTGCACCGAGGCGGTGTCGCCGGGCGTCAATTCGTCGTAAAGCCTGTTCTCGCGCTGCATCGCCTGTCCTGTCGGTCCCGTTCACGTCCCAGTTTCCAGCTTCGCGCCGCGCGTGCAACCGCCGCCCGGCACCCGGGACGATACTGGGCGGCGAATGTGACAGCCCGGCGTCACCCGGCCCCGACCCTACTTGTCGCGCCGACCGAAGAGATGCCGGTTCTGGGTGATGAAATCCGCGATCGCGCCCGAGAGCACGCCGCTCTGACGCCCTTTCAGGTATCCGAAGCCCGCCAGGGCGCCCACGGCGCCGCCGATGACGTCGACGATCAGGTCGCCCATCGTGTCCATAAGGCCGGATTTCTGCATGTTCATGCCGAAGATCTGGTCCATCGCGAATTCGAAGATTTCCCAGAGCGCGCCCACCGCGACGGCAAAGGAGAAGGCAAAGAAGGCGACGAGGGACGGCGTCGGCGCGATCCGGTCGGAGCCGGCCAGCAACAGCGCGAGAATCACGCCCATCATGCCGAAACCGACCGCCGAGCCGCCGTGCAGCATCACGTCCCACCACCAGAAGCGCTCGTAAAAGTCGCCGGCTTCGCCCAGGAACACGGTGGCGACGATGAAAAACACCACCGCCACGACGAACCCGGCGGGAAACCGGACGCCGGCCCAGCTCTGGAAGAGATAGGGCACCGAGGTCAGCGCCAGCGTGGCGACACTGACGAAGAACAGGCTCACATTCGCCGTGACGAGCGCGGTGATCCCGGCCACGATCAGCAGTGCCCACATCAGCCGTATGACGATATCGGTATGCCGGAGCCTCATCCGCGCCCCCCGGCCCGGGAAAGGCCCGGGCACCCGTCACCACGCAACCTGTCAACCATCGGCCGGCCTCTCGGTCTCCTCCGCGAGCCTCCATCAAGCCACGCAACGCGCGGAGGTCAACCCGTCGTGCCGCGGATCACTCCGCCGCGACCGTCCGCACCCCGGTCTCTGCCCCCGAGACGGCGACCCAGTGCCGCGCGCCGTCATAGCGCCAGGCCAGCCGCCCCGCGCCGTCCATGGCGAAGAGCGTGAGCCAGCCATTGTCGAAAAGCGCCGCCAGCTCCGGATGGGCGTCCAGCACATCGGTCATCGCCTCGCGCGGGGCCTCGATCGCGACCTTGAGCCGGTTCGGCTTGTGCATGAGCCGCTCGCCGTCATGGACCGACTGCCAGGGCAGCCCGGCGCGCAGCGTGCCGCCATTGCCCTCGACCACGCCGATCCCGCCGGTAACGTTGTGCAAAAGCTTGTTGCCGCCCCCGAAGACGTCCGGCGCCACCGCGGAGCCGTAATATTGCAGGCTGATCCAGCTCGCGACCACCACCGGGGCGGTCATGATCAGCTCCAGCCCCTTGAAGCCCGCATCGGCCTCCCAGTCGTAGCTGTGCAGGAACACCCGCCCGCCCAGGTCGCGCCCGGCGGTGCGCCCGCGCGGCGCGGCGATGAAGGCGTCGCAGCCGGCGAGGCCCCATTCCGGGCGCAGCTCGGCCCAGTCATGGCCGCGGGCCGGCAGGCTCGCCGCCCCCGCGGCGCGGGGCAGCCGGGCCGCCCGTTCGCCCCCGGCCTGTGCCGCGGCCATGTCGAGTGCGCGGCGCAGACGGGTCAGGGCCGCGCGGTCGGCGCCGGCAGGCAGGTCCTGTTCATAGAGCCTGACCCGGTCGGTGACCGTGTCGTGCAACCCGCCGAGGAACACCGTGTCGTCAGGGATCTCGATCCCCTCACCCGCCAGCCCGGCGCGCACCTCCGGCGCGTTCAGCAGCCCCGCCAGCAGGCGGGCGTTGACCTCGCCCGAATAACCGCCGCAGGCGCCGCATTGCAGCGCGCTTTCATGCGGGTTGTTGGTGACATGGGCGCCATGGCCGGCCAGCAGCACCACCGGGGCGAACCCCTCGGTCAGCGACATGGCGCGCAGGGCACCGGCCGCCGCGGCGACCCGGCTCGCCAGCGGAACGTCGGGCGCAAGCGCGGGGGCCGGTCCACCATCGCCGCCGCCATGCGGCAGGTTCAGCGCGTCGCGCAGAAGCTTGCCGGCATAGACCGGGCCGGTCGCCTCGACGAAGGCGAAGGAGGACACGGCAGCCAACTTGAACCGGCCCCAGGCGCGCTTGGCGCGGTCCCGGATCCTCTGGGCCTGGTCCGCACCGGTGCCGCCCGCGGCCATCCCGGCAGAGGCGAGCCCCGGCGCCAAAAGAACCGGCAGACGGTTTTCGACCACGTCCGAAGCAACGTCGTTATGCGCCACGCCCACAAGGAAGAAGCCAGCCACGCCCAGGGTCTCGGCCCCGTCATCGGCGGCTTCGAGCGCCCGACGGATCACCTCGGAGCGCACGTCGATGCAGAAGGCGGCCTGGAAGGCCGGCCGGTCGGCGGCTGCGTCGGTCCCCGCCGGTGCGGCCAGCCGCTCGCCCAGCTGCCGCTCGGCCGCGCGCTCGGCCGCGGCCTGCAGGATGCAGTCGATCGTCTGGTCGGCGCTGGGCGTCAGCGGGGCGGCATGGGCGGCGACGGTCTCGGCCCAGCGGTCCGCGATGGCCGCGCCGTGCCGGAGGAACAGCGCCTCGTCCCAGAGAAGCCGGATCGCCAGCAAATCGGTGACCACCGGATCGCGCCCGCCGGTCTTCTCGGCCTCCCACATGCGTTGCCGGGCCAGCTGCGTCCAGCCGCCCATGTCCATCAGAAGACGGTGGAACGCGGTTGGCGCCGCTTCAGGCCCGATGCCCAGCCGCTCGGCCGCCCGGCCGAGCGCCCGCCAGGGCGAGGCCGGCGCGCCGGCCACATGGGCGGCAAAGCCCGAGAGTCCGTTGATCTCGGCCGTGAGATCACGGAGTGCGAAATCCCGCCAGGCGGTATAGGCCGCGCCGTCGCCCGGCGCCGCCCAGAGCGCCTGGCCCGCGTCGAAATACCCGGCCGCCCAGGCGCCGATCCGGTCCGCGATCAGGCCGGGCCAGTCGGTGCCGGTGACCTCGGCGGCCAGGTCGGCCACCGTGGGCAGGGCCCGCGGCGCGGGCGCCTCGGCCTCGGCCGCCGCCTTCAGCGCGGCGACGGAACCCGGCCGTCCGGCGCGCGGCGCGGCTTCCAGCGCGGCGGCGAGATCGGCATCGGTGACCGCACCGGCGGCGATCTCGGCGCGGATCTCGGCCCGCGGACGGGTTACCGGGGCGCCGGCGACCCGCGCCAGCCGCGCGGCGGTGACCGGCAGGCTCTCCTCGGCCTGGCCGAGATAGGGGTTGACCGCGACGCTCGTCGCCAGCGGCCAGAGCGGCGGCACCTGGCGCGCGGCGGCCTCGGCCTCTGCGACGAGCTCGAGAAGGGCGGCGGGATAGGTCTGGTGCTGGGTCAGCATGGCATGTCCCTTTCGATCAGGAGGAAGAGGTCCGGCGCGCCCAGCCGCCAAGCAGCCGGTCGAACACCGCGTTCGCGTAAAGCCCGTTGGCGAGGTGGACGCGCAGCCCCTGCGCGGCCGGATGTCCGGCCCAGAGCGGCAGCAGCGCCTGCGCCACCGCCACCGCGCCGAAGCTGACCATCGCCAGCACGATCAGCGCCCATTCAAGCGCGCCGGGTACCGGCGGCGCCGGCAGCACGCCCTGGGTCAGCCATTCGGCCGCGCGCTGCAGCGCGAAGTAGCTGACCGACGCCGCCAGCGCGAAGACCGCCGTGTGGCGCGTCAGCGCCCGCGGCGCGGCATCGGCCAGCCCCTGCGCGATCAGGTAGGCGACGCCGAAGATCAGGATCGCGCCGAGCGCCAGCGCCTGCGGCGCCTTGTCGGCCGCGCCGAAGCCGACGGCCACGGCGGCATAGATCGCCAGCGCCGCGAGGAAGGCGCGGCCCACCGCGCGCCCGTCGGGCACCGCGACCGGCCCCGGCCGCCGGATCGCGGCGATGCCCTTGATCGCGCCGCCCGCGGCGAGGAAGGCATGCGCCTTGTAGAGCGAATGCGCCACGATATGCAGCAGCGCCAGCGGGAAGAGCGCCAGCCCGCATTGCAGGATCATGAACCCCATCTGGGCGATGGTGGACCAGGCGAGCGAGGTCTTGACCGCGGGCTGGGTCAGCATGACCAGCCCGCCGAAGAGCGCGGTGAAGCCGCCGATCATCGCCAGCGCCGCCAGGATGCCGGGCGCGGCCAGCATCACGTCGGCAAAGCGGATCAGCAGCACGCCCCCGGCATTGACCACCCCGGCATGGAGCAGCGCCGAGACGGGCGTCGGGGCCTCCATCACCTCGGTCAGCCAGCCATGCAGCGGGAACTGCGCCGATTTGAGCAGTGCGGCGACGGCCAGCAGGGCGGCCGCACCGCCCACGGCCGGGCCGGCCGCGCCCGCGCGGGCGGCGGCGTTGATGGCCGCGATGTCGCCGGTGCCGAAGCCCCAGGCCAGCAGCGCCGCCGCGCCGATCAGCGCCACGTCGCCCATCCGCGCGGTGACCGCCTTCTTGCGGGCGGCGCGCCGGGCGGCGGGACGCCCGGGATAGAACAGCAGGAGCTTCTGAAGGGTCAGCCCGGTCACGATCCAGGCCAGCACCAGCTGGCCGAGGCTGCCCGCCGTCACCAGCAGAAGCACCGCCGCAAGCGTGGCCGACATCCAGCCGGTAAAGGCGCCCTGCCCGCTCTCGCCGTCGAGATAGGTGACCGAGAAACGCAGCACGATCCAGCCGATGAAGGCCACCAGCAGCAGCATCACCGCGCTGACCGCGTCGAGCCGGACCGCCAGCAGGCCCGGGATCAGCGTGGCCGTCCCCGGCCCGGCGACGACCAGCGCGACCGCGGCCAGCATGGCCACGACGACCGCGCCGGCCGCGGCCGCCTCGGCGGCGCGCGGCAGACGGCCGGGGCGCTTGCCCGGATGGCGAATGGCGTACAGCGCCGGCAGGATCAGCAGGAACGGCGCGAGATAGGGCAGATAGGCATGGGCGGACATCGCGTCTCTCTCCGTGGCTCGACAGGGTCCCGCCGGGATAGCAACGCGATCTCCGAATATAAAATTCATTGTTTAGGTATAAACGTTTCATTATACAGAACGATATGGCAGCGTTGAACTACAACCACCTCTATTACTTCTGGGCCGTGGCCCATGACGGGAACCTGACCCGCACCGCCGAGCGGCTGAACCTGTCGCAATCGGCGCTGTCGGTGCAGATCCGCAAGCTCGAGGACCGGCTCGGCCACGCCCTCTTCGAACGGCGCGGGCGGCAGCTGCACCTGACGGAGGCCGGGCGGATCGCGCTCGACCACGCCGACGCCATCTTCGCCGCCGGCGCGGAACTTCTGGGCACGCTGCAGCAGGCGGGCCGGACGCGCGCGGCGCTGCGCGTCGGCGCGCTGGCGACGCTGTCGCGGAACTTCCTGATCGGGTTCCTGCGCCCCGTGCTGGGGCGCCCGGATGTGGAGGTCGTGCTGCGGTCAGGCAGCACCGCGGAGCTTCTCCAGGGGCTCGAGACGCTGAACCTCGACGTGGTTCTGATCAACCAGCCGCCCGCGCGGGACTCGCTGACGCCCTTCGTGGCGCACCGTCTCACCGAGCAGCCGGTCAGCCTCGTCGGTCCGCCCGAGCGGATCGCCGACGGCGCCGGCCTGGCCGATCTCCTGACCCGTCAGCCGGTGATCCTGCCCACCGTGAACAGCAGCGTGCGGATCGGGTTCGACGCGCTGACCGACCGGCTGGGCCTGCGTCCCCAGATCGTGGCCGAGGTCGACGACATGGCCATGATGCGCCTGCTCGCGCGCGAGAATGTCGGGCTGGCGCTGGTTCCGCCGATCGTGGTCAAGGACGAGCTGGCCAGCGGCCTGCTCGTGGAGGCCGACCATGCGCTCGGCATCGCCGAGGCGTTCTACGCGGTGACGGTGGCGCGGCGCTTTCCGAACCCGATCCTGCGCGATCTCCTCGAGGCCGGCGCCGGCTGACGGCCGGTCACGACAGTGGCGCTGCCAGCACCTCGCGGATGGCGCGCGCCAGCTCGGCCCGGCGATAGGGCTTGCGCAACACCCTGGTCGCCGCGGCGGCGCGATCCCCGTTCCCGGACGAGGGTCCCTTGCCCGCGTAGCCCGTGGTGATCAGCGTGCGAAGCCCCGGATCGCGCGTCATGGCCGCCCGCGCCAGCGCGTCGCCCCCGATGCGCCCCGGCATGACGAGATCGGTGAGCAGCAGGTCGAACCGCCCGGGTTCCGCCAGCAGGGCGAGCGCCGTGTCCCCGTCCGGCGCCTCGGTCACGTCGTAGCCGAGCCGTTCGAGCTGGCGCACGAGATTGGCGCGCACCTCGGGCTCATCCTCCACCACGAGCACGCGCTCGGACCCGCCCTCGATCACGCCGGACGCCCCCGGTGTTTCGGCCGCGCGCGCCCCGTTCGGCGGCGTCTCCGCGGCGGGCTCTCCGGCGACCGGAAGGTAGATCCGGAAGGTCGTCCCTTGCCCCGGCGTGCTCTCGACGGTGACGGTGCCCCCGGATTGCCGCGAGAAGCCGTAGACCATCGACAGCCCCAGCCCGCTGCCGCCGGCCGGCCCCTTGGTGGTGAAGAAGGGTTCGAAGACCTGCTCGAGATGCTCGGGCGCGATGCCGCTGCCGGTATCGGACACGCTGATGGCGACACAGGGACCCTCGGGCATGTCCTGGCCAGCCTCGGCGTCCCGCGGCGGCAGCGTCACGTTGCGGATGTCGATCTCCATCCGGCCACCGCCGGGCATCGCGTCCCGCGCGTTGACGGCGAGATTGACAAGACAGGTTTCCAGTTCCGAGGGATCCACCCAGACGCTGCTGACATCCGGCGCGCTATGCATCGCAAGCGTGATCTGCTCGCCAAGCGCCTGGTGCAGCAGCCGGTCCATCGATCCCGTCAGCGCGACGGGGTCCACGCGCTCGGGCATCAGCGACTGGCGGCGCGAGAACGCCAGCAGCCGGTGGGTCAGGTTGGCGCCGCGGTCGGCCGTCGCCAGGATCTCCTCGGCCTGGCTCCGGGCCTTGGGATTGTCCTCGAGTCGATCGACGAGCAACTCGGCATTGCCGGCGACGATCATCAGCAGGTTGTTGAAATCATGCGCGATCCCGCCGGTCAGCTGGCCGAGGGCCTCCATGCGCTGGGCCGATTGCAACTGGTCCTGCACCTCGAGCTCGCGGGTGACGTCCCGCGCCACGATCGACACGAACTCCACCGCGCCGTCGCGGGCGCGATGCGGAAAGGCCACGAGCGACACCGTGCGCACCACGCCGGCCATGTTCGCGCAGCGGACCTGCCCGCTCCAGCGGCCACGGCGGATGGCCTCGGGCAGGATCTCGTCGAGGAAGAGGGCGCGGTCCGGTCCGAGAACGACATCCGACAGCGTGACGCCGCGGACCGCGGCATCGGCGGCCAGCCCGAGCATCTCGCGGCCGCTCCGGTTCAGGAACTGGATCCGCCCGTCGGGTGCGGAGGTACAGACGACGTCCGGGGTTTCCTCGATGATCGCCGCCAGCCTGTCGCGCGCGGCGCGCAGGCGGACCCGTTCGGTCACGTCGCTGCCGACACCGCGATAGCCCCGGAATTCGCCATCCGGGCCGAGAACCGGCTGGCCGCTGACGCGGAACCAGAAACGCTCGCCCCGCGTGTTGTCGTAAGGATAGAGCAGCTCGCGAAACGGCGCCTGCGCATCCATGGCGCCGATATCCTCGAATCCCGCCCCCGCCAGCTGCACCAGTTCGGCGCGAGACATGCCGATCATCGCGTCCGGCGGATCGCCGGTGATCTCGCTGAACCGCCCGGAGATCGCCGTGATCCGAAGCTCGCCATCCATTTCCCAAAGCCAGTCCGTGGCTGCGGCCGCGAAATCCGAGAGGCTCTTTCGGGCCTCCAGCGCATGGCTGGCCGACGCCGACAGGTAGCGCGCGAAAATCTCGAGCAGGAGCGCCAGCGCCAGGGCGGTGACGACCACGAAGAGGATGCCCTTGACGGTCTGCAACTGCGCCTCGGTCCAGGGCAGCGTCCCCGAAACAAGGTGCAGCAGGTGATCGGAGCCGAGAATCCAGGCGACCCCGAACACCGCGTAGATCACCGGCACCCAGTGCAGAGAGCGGAACGGCCGAAAGCCGACCTCCGGCTGCGGCGGGTCCGCCCAGCGATGCGCCCCCGCTTTGGCGCCGGCCCTCGTTGCATCCTCCGACACGGCGTTCTCTCCGGGACAGCTTCCGATGCGCCCACCCTTCCAAAGATCGGGCCGCCAATCAACGCTCTACCCTATTTGGGGGATGTCTTCCCGCCGCGTGCCCGTGGCCCGCGCCGCTATTCCCGGAGCGCCCGGTCGCGGGTGCGCACCACGGGCGCCATCAGATAGGCCAGCACCGTGCGCCTTCCCGCCAGGATGTCGACGCCGGCCACCATGCCCGGCAGGATCTCGACCGGCTGGCCGTCAGCGTCGCGCAGAACACCCGCCGTCGCGATTTCGACCACGAAGGCGCGTTCGTCCCGGTCCGGACGGGTCACGGCATCGGCGCCGATCCGCAGGATCTCGCCGTCCAGCGCCCCGTAGCGCGACGGATCATAGGCCGTGATCGAGACCCGCGCCGCCTGCCCCGGCCGCAGGAAGGCGATATCGGCCGGTTTCAGATAGGCCTCGATCAGCAGATCGTCGCCGATGGGCACGATCTCGAGCAGCGGATCGCCCGCCCGTGCCAACCCGCCGATGGTGTTGAGGTTGAGGCGGTTGACCACGCCCCGCACCGGCGCAGTCAGCACGGCGCGGGTCAGCCGGTTTTCAAGCGCGGGAAGCCGCGTCAGGACCTCGGCCAGTTCGGCCTCGGCACGGGCGAGATCCTCCAGCGCGTCGGCCCGCGCCGCCGAGCGCGCCGACAGGACACGATCCTCGATCTCGGCGGCCGCGGCCCGGGTCGCGGCCAGCTCCGCCCGCGCGGCGCTCTCGCGGCCGGCGGCCTCGGCCCGGCGGCCGCGCAGTCCCAGCAGCGTCGTCGCCGGCTCGACGCCGTCCTCGACCAATGGCGCGATCAGCGCGATTTCCTCGTCGATCAGGCGGATGGCTTCCGCCGCCGCCTCCGCCCGGGCAGCGGCGGCGGCGATCTCTTCCTCGCGTTGGCGCCCCTGGCGGCGCAACACCGCGATCTCGTCGGCCAGCGCCGCGCGGCGGGCGGCGTAGAGCGCGATCTCCGAGGCCACGAGATTTCCGAGCTCGTCATAGGTCGCGGCGTCCGGGGCGAAGGGCCGCGACTCGATCTCGGCCCGCAGCCGGGCGATACGCAGCTCCAGCGACAGCGCGCGGCGGCGCGTCTCGCCGAGTTGGCTCTCGATCTGGGTGTCGTCCAGCGTCAGAAGCGGGTCGCCGGCCGCCACGAGATCGCCTTCACGCACATGGAGCGCGGCCAGCACGCCCGCCTCGGAGGCCTGCACGATCTGCACGTCGCCCGACGGCACCACGCGCCCGTCGCCGCGGGTGACGACATCGAGCTCCGTTCGCGCCGCCCAGACCCCGGCGATGGCGAGAAAGGCCAGGATCAGCAACAGCAGCAGCGAAGCCCGCACCGGGTTGCCGCCCCGGATCTCGCGGGCCAGGTCGCGGGCCGGCCGCGCGCCCCTAGGCATCGGCCGCCCCCTGCCCCTGCCCCTGCCCCGGGCCCGCACCGATGATCTCTGCCTTCGGGCCGTCGGCCACGACGCGGCCGTCCTGCAGCACGATCACCCGATCGACGAGGTCGAGCAGGCTCATCCGGTGCGTCACCACGATCAGCGTGCGGTCCGCGGCATGTGCCTTGAGCCGGGCGATCACGGCCTTCTCGGTGGCGACGTCCATCGCCGAGGTGGGTTCGTCCAGCACCAGCACCGGCGGCGCCCCGAGCAGCGCGCGGGCCAGCGCGATCGACTGGCGCTGCCCGCCCGACAGCCCCTCGCCCCGCTCGCGCAGGCGCAGGGCATAGCCATCGGGATGGCGCGCGGCGAAATCGTCCACGCCGGCGAGCCGGGCCACCTCCAGCACCTCCTCGTCGCGCGGGCGCGCGGCCCCGATGGCGATGTTCTCGAGCAGCGTGCCCGAGAACAGCCAGACATCCTGCAGGACCGAGCCGATGTTGCGGCGCAGGTCGCCCGGATCGACCTGGCGGATATCGGTCCCGTCGATCCGCACCGCGCCGCGCGTCGGCTCGTAAAGCCCAAGCGCCAGGCGCGCGACGGTGCTCTTGCCGGACCCGATCGGCCCGATCACCGCGACCTTCTCGCCCGCCGCGATCTCGAGCGACACGGCTTTCAGCGCCTCCTCGCGAGCGTCCGGATAGGCAAAGCTGACGTCGTTGAAGCTGAGCCGCCCCGCGACCCGCGGCCGCGAGAGAAAGCGCCGGCCCGGCGGACGCTCGCTCTCGGCGCGCATCAGCGCGTCGATGGCCCGGTAGGCCGTGCGCGCCTGGCTGGCGCGCACCAGCGTCTGCGCCACCTGCCCCAGGGGCGCCAGCGCCCGCCCGGTCAGGATCACGCTGGCGATGAGCGCGCCCATCGAAATCCGGTTCTCGATGATCAGGAACACCCCGTAGAAGACGATCAGCACCTGCGCCGCCTGCTGGGTGAAGGCGGTGGCGTTGAGCGCGAACTGGCTGACCGCCCGGGTCCGCACGCCATGGCCCGCCTGCGCGGCCAGCGCCCGGTCCCAGCGCGCGGCCATGTGCGCCTCGGCCCGGGCGGTCTTGATGGTCTCGAGCCCCGACAGGGTTTCGACCAGCACGGCCTGTTTCGACTGGCCGTCCGCGAAGCTTCGCTCGGCCAGGCGGCTCAGCACCGGCTGGGTCAGGAGCGCGACGACCAGCACCACCGGCAGCGCGATCAGCGGGATCACCGCCAGCGGCCCGCCGATCAGCGAGATGACGAACACGAAAAGGAAGACAAAGGGCAGATCCACGACCGCCACCAGCGTTGCCGAGGCCATGAAATCGCGCAGCATGTCGAACTCGCGCAGCGCCGCCGCCATCGCCCCGGTGGAGCCCTTGCGCACCGCCATCCGCAGCGACAGCAGCCGCGCGAAGACCTGCCGGCCGATCACCAGGTCGGCGCGCTGGCCGGCGCGGTCGATGAACCCGGCCCGGAGCGTCTTGATCGCGAAATCGAAGACCAGCGCGATGCCCACCCCGACGGTCAGCGCGACCAGGCTTTCGGTCGCCTGGTTCGGGAGCACGCGGTCATAGACCACCATGATGAAGATAGAGGTGGTCAGCGCCAGCACGTTGGCCACCGCCGCGGCCAGGATCACCTGCAGGTAGCTCCAGCGATTTGCGGCGATGGCCGACCAGAACCAGTGCCCCTCGCCGGCGCCGGGCGCCTCGGCGCCAGCGGCCGGGCGCAGGATCAGCGCCTCGCCCGTGGCCACCTTGCCGAGCGTCGCCGCCGTCATTCGCCCGGTGCCTTCGCCGAGCCGCGGGTCGAAGACGTCGAATCCCCCGCGGCGCAGCCCCTCGACCACGACGGCGCCGTCGCCGGTCAGCAGGATCGCCGGCAGGAGCGCGGCATCGAGTTCCCCGGGCGAGAGCGGGCCGAAGCCGACCTGGAAACCCGCGGCCTCGGCCGCGCGGATCGCCGCGCGCAGCCCGTCGTCGTCCTCGTCCGGGCGGTCGGCCTCCTCGATCAGCGCGCGCGAGACCGGCAGGCCCAAACCGGCCGAGGCATGCACGAGACAGGCTGCGATCCGGGCGCGCCTGTCCATCGCGGTCGACCCGTCGTCGGCGGGCGCGGTCCCGGCGGTGGCCGGCGCGTCGGCGGGCGCGGTCCCGGCGCCGGTCATCCGCCGCATCCGGCGGCGCAGAGCCCGAGCGCGGGCATCAACCCGCCCGTCAGCCGCAGCATCTCGTAGCCCGTCAGGCGCTGGCGGCTTTCCACCTCGAGCCGCGCCGCGCGTGCCAGGTCGAGATCCCGGCCGAGATCCAGCAGGTCCACGATGTCGGCCCGGCCCGCGCGCAACTGTGCCCGCGCATCCGCCAGCGCCGCGGCGGCGGCCTCTTCGGCGGCGCGTGCGGCGGCGACCTCGCGGGTCAGCGCGGCCGCCCGCGCCGCTGCCTGGCGGTAGGCGCTCGAGAGGCGCTCCGTCTCCAGCGCGCGGCGGGCCACGGCCGCATCGCGCCGCGCGCGAGCCTCGGCGACGGCGGCTTTCTGGCGGCCGGCCGTCCCGACCGGGTAATCCAGCCGCAGCCCCGCGCCGAGCGCCGGGTCGTCGTCGAGCGGGGCCTGCCCGGTGATATCCAGGAACACCGTCGGCCGCGCCCCGGCCTCCGCCCGGGCGAGGTCGGCCTCGGCGGCCTCCGTCTCGGCCCGTAGTGCGGCCAGCGCGGGATGCGCGCCGGGACGCCCCCCCGCCGGGGGCGGCGCCGGCGGCAGGGGGCCGACCGCGGCCGGCACGTGCCCGAAAATCTCGGCCAGGCGGGCCTCGGCCGCCGCGATCCGGCCCTCCGCCGCGGCCCGGCGCGCGGCAAGATCCGCCCCGCGCGACGCAACGCGCAACGCCTCGGCCTGGCGCCCGGCCCCGGCCGCGAGCCGCTGTTCGACCTGCGCGGCGACGCCCGCGTGGCGATCTTGCGCGTCGACGATCACCCGGAGCGCCTGGCGCGCGACCGCCAGCGATTCCCAGGCCGTGACGCCGTCGAAGGCCCGCGCCGCCAGGCTGTCGCCGCTATCCGCCCGCGCGGCGTCGCGCCGCGCCGCCGCTGCGCGTTGCCCGGCCCGCGCGACGCCCCCGTCATAGAGCCGCTGCGTGGCGCGCGCGGTCGGCACGACCCCGTCCGCGCCCGCAGTGTTGGCGCTGGCCTCCAGCCCGATGTTGAAGCTCGGCCGGAAGGCCGCGCCGGCCCGGCTCAGCGCGGCCTCGGCCGCCGCCTCGCCCGCCGCCGCGGCGTCGCGGACCGGGGTGTCGGCCAGCGCCGCGGCGAGCGCGCGGGCCAGCGGCGTGCCCACCAGGCGCGGTTCGGGCACGGCCGGCGACGGTGTCGCCGGCGCCGCGGCGGGCGACCCATCGCCCCCCGGCGGCGGCGGCCCCGCGGGCAGGCAGGCCGCCAGGCAGACCGGCAGCGCCACGAGCAGAAAGAGCCGGGACCGGGTCATTCGCTGGCCGCCGCCGCGCGCACCGCGGCCAGGAACGCATCCGCCCGCGCGGCCTCCGGGTCGGGCCGACCGGCCGGGGCGGGCGCGCCCGCCCCGCGCACCGGGGCGTCGGCCGGTTCGGTCGGAAAGCGGCGCAGCGTTTCGAGCGACACCTGCTGGAGATGCGCCAGCTGCAAGGCCCCGGATCGGTGAGCCTCGGCCAGCGCCGCGCCCGAAAGCCGCGCCAGGGCATCCGCGTCGGGGACCATCAGATCCGGGCGCACGCCCGTCCAGGGCACGAGCAGGCCAGCGGCGTCCAGCACCGCCGTGGCCGACCGCGCCGCCGCGCGCGAGCGCGCCCAGGCGCCAAGCCGCGCCACCCGGTCGGCCGCCGTCTTGTGCAACGTGCCATCGGCCGCGAAAAGCGGCAGCGTGCCGCGCTGGCCGGCCGGCAGCAGCGCGGCCGGGTCGACATGCACCGCCGTCCCGGCCGCGTCGGCGGCGGGGCGGAAGGGATAGGCGCGCAGCAGATGCGGCGTGTAGGAGGCGCGCCAGCGCCCCGCCCCGTCGATCAGCACCGACGGGCCGTCCGGGGCGAAGCGCAGCGGCACCGCCGGCCCCGTCCCGTCCGCGCCGCGGGCAAAGGCGAAGGGCATCCGCACCGCCACCGCCGCGATCTCGGCCAGGGCCACCGGCACCTCGCCCCAGTCGGCGGCAAAGGCATAATCGGCCGGGCGCCGCCAGGCGCGGCCGGCATGACCCTCCGGCGAGAGAGGCACGGTGCTGTCATTCATGCGTGTCATACCGGGCCGCGGCCCCGCGCGTCGCACCGCGCGGGGCCTGTGCTGGATCAGACCTCGGCCTGGTTGCGCAGCAGCTCGAAATTGTCGGCGGTGAAGCCCGAAAGCGCATCGCCCGTGAGGCCCACGAAATCGGCGATGTAGTCGATGTCGGCATAGTCGTCGCTTTCATCGTCCGGCGTGCCGCTGTCGCGAACCGCCACGTCGCCATCCGCGCCGAAGCCGACCTTGGCCAGCGACGACCCGCTCGCATCGCCCGAAAGCACGAAGAGCACGTCGCCCTCGCCCATGCCGGTAAGGCTGTCGTTGATGAGCTGCACGACATCCGCGTCCTCGAAATCTTCCATCGCGCCCTCGAAGATCACCAGCCCGGTGTCGTCGCTGACCGCGAGGGTTTGGCCCGTCGCGACCTTCTGGATGGCGTCGCCGCCTACACCGTCGATGCTGTAGTCATCGACATCGACCAGGATCGCGTCGGCATTCTCGCCAGCGCCGGTTTCGAAGCCGTAAATCGTCTCGAGCCCGCCGAAGCCCTGGGAGCTTTCGAGGACGACGGTCTGCGTGCCGGCGCCATCAATGCCCTGCAGGTGGGCGAAGCCCTCGAAATCGAAATCGCCGTCATCGGTCGGCACCCCGAAGCCGATGCCATAGCTGCCATTGCCCGTTTCCGGGGTGACGCCGAAACTCACGAGTTCCACCGTCTCGGCGCTGTCGTTCTGGATGCCGGCATAGTCGATATCGACCCAGAAAGAGGCGTAATCCAGTCTATCGTTCATTGCCCCCGTTTCGACTGCTTCCGGGGCCTGCACATGCGTTCCGTAGCTGGGCGTGACGGCCGCATCATACTCGACATTGCCGCCGAAGAAGATGTCGAAATCGAACCCTTCTTCGATCAGGTCCGGCTCGCCCGCGAAGAAGTCCAGCGCAGCCTCGCGATCCACGGCGACGGTCACGGTGTCGCCCTCGCGGGTGATCTTCAACTCGCCCTCGTCCCCGTTCAGGTTGCCAAGGAAGAAGCTGTCATCGTCGGAAAGCGTGTCGTCGCTGAAATCGGACAGCCCGCCGCCATCGACGATCGCGTCTTGGCCGTCGGCCACGAAGCTGTCGTTGCTGTCCTCCAGCATCCCCACCGCGTCGGTGAAGGTGCCGGTCGCGAGGTCATAGGCGAAGCCGGTGAAGTACTCGTCTTCGGCCCGATCACCGGGATCGGAGAGCAGGACCGTTATCGGGTCACCGGTGGCCGGGTCGACACGCAGCGCATCGATGACCAGCTCGTCATACTCGTCCAGCTCGACCCCGAATTCGCGCGCCGTGACGGTGCCGTTCGCCGCGACCGACGCCAGGTAACCGGCCTGCGGCGTGAATTCCTCGGTCGAGACGTCTTCCTGCACCAGGATCACCGCCGCCGGCCCGTCCGCGGGGAACGCCGCTTCCTCGGCGACCAGGACGACATTGTCGGCCAGGTCCGAATCGATCCCGAGATCGTCCAGGGCGATGGTCTGCGCGGCAATCCCGGAGGTATCGATATTGGTCCCGTCGGACCCCAGCGCACCGGCCAGCTGCGCCGCCGGGATATGATAGAGGGTCACCGCGGGATCGGCCGATTGCCGGATGGTCTCGCCCGACAGGCTCGCGTTCGACTGCACGACGCCAAGCCCGTCGGCGGTGACGGTCACGTAAGAGGACAGCGCCGCGAGATCGGTTTCATCGGGGCCGCCGTCGAAGGCGAAACTTTCCGCCAGCTGGCCGTCGGCACCGTAGAGCAGCGCCTTGTAGTGGAAGTCGGACAGCCGGTCGGACTCCTCGGCGGTATGCTCCATGTCGAGCACGACGACGAACTGCCCGTTCGAGAGCGTGCCCGTCTCCCCGATCGAGGCCTCGAAGTTCTCGGTGCCGCTTTCCGCATCCACCTCCGGCCGGATCACCCGCCCGCCATGGGCAAAGATCGTCTGGCCGTCGATCTCGGAATTGACCAGCAGGTTGAGCGTCAGGCTCGCGCCCCCGGCCGCGATGGTGACGGGCACGGCGGCGGCGCTGCCGTCGAGCGCCTCGATGTCCTCGGGCGGGATGGCGATGCTGAAGACGCCGTTCGCGCCGGTCTGGCCGGTATAGGTCTCTTCGCCGATGGTCACGCTCACCTCGGTGCCCGCGTCGACGTTCGACACCGCCCCGTCGACGGTGTTCTCCCTTTCGACGAGATTGCCGCCCTCGTCGAATTCCTGCGCGTCGAAGACGACGACATCGCCGTCCTGCTCGCCACCCTCGAGGGTGATGGCCGGTCCGGTCTGGTCGGTCACCTCCACCTCGGTCGTGGCGGCGGCGGAGTCCTGCAGACCGTCATTGGCCACGGCCGAGATCGTGTATGTCTCGACCGCGGCGCCCGAGAGATCGAGCGCCTCGGTGGTCCAGGCGCCCGTTTCGTCCGCGGTCACCGTGATGTCCCCGGCAAAGAGCGTCGAGCTGAGCGTAACCGTCGCCCCCGCCTCGGCCGTGCCGGAAATGGTGACCGAACCGGCCTCGGTCGGGTCGATCACGTCGTCGCCCGCGACGGTGTCGATCACCGGCGCGGCGGGCGGGGCGATGTTCACCGTCACCGCGCGGGTCGCGGGCGCGGAGCTGTTGCCGACCGCGTCGGTCGCCGTCGCCGAAAGCGTGAGCGCCCCGTCGCTGGCCCCCGAGAGATCCGCCGTCACCGACCAGGCGCCGTCGGCCCCGGCGGTCGCCGTGAGGTCGGCGATGCCGTCCCCGCTGACCGTGACGGTCGCGCCCGCCTCGGCCGTGCCGGAAATGGTGAGCGATCCGGCCTCGGTCGCGTCGATCACGTCGTCGCCCGCGACGGTGTCGATCACCGGCGCATCGGGCACGGTGGCGTCGAGGGTGACATCGGCCGTGCGGGGGGCGCTGGTGACCACTGTCGTGCCGTCGGCGGTCTCGACTTCGGTGGTGGCGGTGACGGCAACCTCATGCACCCCATCCGCCGGAAGATCTTCGGCGGCGAAGGTCACGGACCAATCGCCTTCGGCGTCCACGGTCGCGCTGGCGGTTTCACCACCGAACGCGACGGTGATATCGGTCCCGGCCCGGCCCGTGCCGGTGAAGGTCACGCCCGCGGCGGCCTCGGCAGCGTCGATTTCGGTGTCGACCGGGTCGAGGGTCGGGCGGAGCGCGGTGGTCTCTCCGGCGACTTTCGCCTGCTCGTCTTCGATCGCGGCAAGGTCCTCCGCTTCATCGACGGTATCATTGGCCGTCTTGGCATCGTCGGCGATGTCCTGGCTGGTCTCCGCACTCACCCCGCCGGCTTCCAGGGCCGCCTTGATGCTTTCGCTGTCCTGCAGCGGGTTTTCCGCCCCCTCCGGATCGTTCAAAGCCTGCGCGAGCTCCCGCGCCACGGCGGCGCTGTCCCCGCCGTTCTGCTCGGCCAGGGCGAGCACGTTCGCCACCTGGGCAGCCTTCTTCATCGGCGCGGTATCGCCCGCCTCGGCCGCCTCCACCGGGTCGAGCGTCGTCAGGTCCGCATCTGCGTCCAGCCCGAGCTTGGTCTTGATGACCTCTTCGGCCGCGGCGGCATCCAGCGGTTCGTCGTCGTCTGCGGTCGCCTCCACCAGCGACTGCACCAGTGTCGTCAGGGGCGTCACAACGGTCGAGCCCGCCGGGGCGGTCAGCGTGCCGGTGAAGGGCGCGCCGGTGGAAATGTCGATGCCGCCCGTCGAGGTCAGCACCATGTCGGCGCCGAAGATGGACGGGTCGAAGGACCCGTCATCTTCGGTGAAGTCGTAGGGCTCGCCCTCGTCCCAGGTGCCGCTGTCGTCGGCATCGTGGAACACGCGCGCCCCGGCCAGGTAGCCGTCGATGACATAGGCAGTTTCGGGCTCCGCCGCCCCGCCGCCGCCGTCCGAGTCGGAGTCCGACGCGACGGCCGCCGCCGCGCCGAGCGCCAGGCCGCCGGCCGCGATCTGGCCGAGCCCGAGCCCGAGCCCCGCCGATGCCGACGCCGCGGCCGCGGCGATGGCCTCGCCCGTCGCGGCGGCCACCATCACCTCGCCGCCGGCACCGGTCGTCACGGCCCCGGCGGGCAAGGTGGTCGTCCGCCCGCCGGACAGCGTGACCTCGACCTGCCCGTCCGCCAGCACGCGGAAGCTCTCGACCCCCTCGACGTCGGACAGCGCGACCAGCTCCTGCGTGGCCTGCGCGGCCGCGGCCATCGGCAGCAGCAGGGTCATGCCGGACAGCCCGGCCGCGACGGCGCGCTGATTCTTTCGCACCCAGTCGCGGACGAATCGCCGGCGCGCCGACGAATCACGCGGCACGGTGACCGGACGCACGCCCTCGGCCCGCGCCAGGTCCGCGTCGTCTGCAAAGAAAACCCCCGGTAGAACGGTGTAGCCATCGGTCGCCCGGGCCAGAACCATCTTCCGCACCGTCGCGCGCACGTCATCCGTCATGTCGGTCAATCCCTGTACTCGTTACTCATTAACACCGCCCCGCGGGTGGCGTGATCATTGTCCAACCCGCCGCATCGGTCAAGCCGCGTCGGCGGAAGCGGCGGAATTCCTTACCCGGGCCGCCCGGCAGGCCGGGCGATGTCCGCGTAAAGAAAGAGGTTTCGCCCGGACAACCGGCTAGCCCCGCGGCCCCGGCCCGAAACGCCGCGCCCGTTGCCACCCCGTCGCGCCGTTCGCCGAAGCCAGGCCGGTCCGGCCCCCGGAGCGTAAACGGCCGGTGAGCCTGCCCCTCCCCTTGACGGCAACCGGTTTGCATTGGCGCCCCGAATCTGAGAGCCCCGCGCCCGAGCCAAGGGAGACCCGACAGTGACCGCGCTTTCGATCCGGCGAAACGCACCCTTCGACCTTGCCCCGCTGGCCCGGCTTCTGAGCGACCGGGCAGAGCTGGCACTGGTCAACCCGAACGCCAAGCATCCCTTCGACCCGCTCGAATGGCAGGAGAAATGGCTGAACGAGGCCGATGACGCGTCCTTCTACCTTGTGGACGGGTCCGGGCATGAGCTGGGGTTCTTCGCGCTGCGCGTGGGTGTCGGCCCCGAGGTCCGGCACCTGACCTATGTCTATGTCGACCCGGCCGCGCGCGGCGGTGCCGGCGCGCAGATGGCCGCGCTGGTCGAAGAGGCCGCGCGGGGGCTCGGCGCGCTCTCGATCACCCTGAAGGTGGAGGCCGCGAACGCCAGGGCGCTGAACGCCTATCTGGCCGCGGGATACGAGGCGCTCGCGCGGCGCGGCGGCATGGTCACGATGCGGCGCGACCTTGGCTGAGCGGCCGGGTACGGGCACGATCCGCGGCGCGGTCGCAGCGGCTGCGGACGATCCGCCTTTACAGCAGCCGGCCCAACGCGCACCCTAGCCGCGTCCCCGTCCGGTTTCGAGTGCCCGAGTTCCCGCGTGCCACAGCCCCCCTTGCCCCCCGCGCCGCAAACCCGGCCCAAACGCTGCCGCGCCGCCGGTCTACCAGTGGTTCTCCAGCAGGAAGGCCCGTTCCTCGCGGTAGAAGGGGATCTCCTTCAAAGCCTCGATCATCGCGGCATGGCGCCTGCAGGCGTCTTCGTGAAGCGCCATCAGCCGGCCGTCGGCGGCGTAGCGCGCATACTGTGCGCGAAAGAGCGGGTCGGCCCGGTCGAAGGAAATCTCGCGCTCCGCGTGGTGGTTGCGCAGCCGCCAGTACCGGCGCGAGACGCGATGCCGCGGCCGGACCACGTCCCCGCGATGATGTTTCATCAGGTAGGAGTCGAGCGCGCGGAGCGCGAAATGGTCGAGCACGGCCAGATCATAGGTGCCGCGGCAATCATGCCCGTTGCGCCGGGCGTCCTCGGTAAAATGCGCCACCCGCGCGCCGGAGCCGTCCAGCCAGAGGACCGGGTCAGCGCCGGTCGCGACATCGGGGCGATGGTTGCGGATCGCCTGCACCCGCGGCCCCAGCCGGGTGATCGACTTCACCCCCCGATGCGCCTTGCGCCGGCGCGGCGCCAGCGTCTGGTGACCGGGGAACTGGTCGCGCACGAAACCCGGCGCAAAGCGCGCGCGGCCGTTGCTGCCGTGGTTGAGTTCCGTCAGGCTCAGCACGTCGAAGCGTCCCGTCGCCGCGAAGAGGTCGCAGAGCCGTCCCGCGCCGACCCGGATGTTGATGAACTCGTCGACGTCCATCGAGACGAAGAAATCCGCCGCGCGGAACGCCGGCAGCCCGTGGGCGAAGGCCAGCGCCGCCGCCTGGAACCCCGTGCCCCCCGCGACCGCGGCCGGGTTCGGCAGATGCATTACCTCGCCCATCTCGTGCAGCCGGTCGAGAAGTTCGAGCGTGCCGTCGCTGCAATGATTGGTGAAGACGACCACGTCGGTCACCCCGATGGCCCTGTGCCAGGCGAGCCATTCGAGGATGTAGGGGCCTTCGTCCTTCATGCAGGTCGCGATCATCACCCGGGGCTCGGGGATCGGCCAGCTCCGGTAACTGCGGACCGGCATGGTGCTGGTTTCGGGATGCAGCGGCGCGATCCGACGATCCGGCGCGGCCCGGACGAAATGGCGGACGCTGGTCTCGCGGTTGCGCGGCAGGGCGAGGAAGCCCGCCGCCTCGAGCCCATCGTGGATCGCCTCGACGCCCGCGGCGCCATAGACGCGCGGGTGCAGTTCGAGCACGATCTCGCGTATTCCGGCAAGATCGGCGCCGGCCAGCAGCGCGCGCTCGGCGCCCTCGATATCGCAGGCCAGGACGCTCGGCCGGAACTCTGCCAGCAGCGTATCGAAATCGACGGCCGGCACGTCGAGCACCTCGTGCGCGCCGCGCGGCTCGCTTGCGGTGGAGGAGGCCCAGAAATTCTCGTGCCGGAAAAACCCGACGCGCGCATCGCCGCCGCGCGTGACGGCGGCGGCGCGGATCGCGACCCCGGCGACGCCGTTCAGACGGTGGGTCTCGGCGATGAGCGGGATCAGGGCGGGGTCGGCCTCGACGGTCATCACGGCCCCGACCCCGTTCACCGTCGCCGCCACCGTCGACAAGAGCCCGATCCCGCCGCCGAGTTCCAGGACCCGGTCGCCCGGGCGGATCGCGGCGCGCAGCGCCCGCGCCTCGCCGGCCTCGTAGCGCCCCTTGCGCAGGGACTGTTCGATGCGCCCGGTCACGATCCCGGGGATGATCGGGATCCGGACGCCCTGAACCTCGATAACCTCGTCGTAACTCAGATCCACCATGCAGACCCACTCACACGCGATACCACGCACCGGCCATGCGCCCATAGTAACGCCCACCGCGGGAAAATCCATTTGTTTCCAGCATGCACGCCACCGCCTTTCATCTTGCTGAACGCGGCCCGCCTTGCAGCCGGCACCCGGCCCCGCGCCGCCGACCGGGCCGGGCCGTCCGACCCGCGGCACGGGGCGGCGGCATGAGCGCCCGCGATCCATCCCTGCTGGTCATCGCGACCATGAAGAACGAGGCGCCCTATCTGCTGGAATGGCTCGCCCATTACCGGGTGATCGGTTTCACCGACGTCCTGGTCTACACGAACGACTGCACCGACGGCACAGACCTGCTGCTCGACCGGCTGGCGCAGCGGGGGCTTGTCACCCATGTGCGCAACAGGGTGCTGCGGCGCGGGCCGCAGAAATCGGCGCTCAAATATGCCCTGGCGCATGATCTCTACGCGCGGGCCGACTGGGTCTTCGTCTGTGACGCCGACGAGTTCCTGAACATCCGCACCGGCGCGGGCCGGGTCACTGACCTGATCGCGCACTATCCCGACGCAGACGCGATTCCCGTGACCTGGCGGCTCTTCTCGAATAACGGTCTTGCCGACCTGCCCGCGGGCCTTCTGACAGAACTGCTGACCGATGCCGAGCCCAAGCGCCTCGGGGCCGGGGATCGGGCCCGGTTCGTCAAGACCCTGTTCCGGCCGGCACAAGGCATCGAGCGGCTCGGCGTGCATGCCCCGATCTACGCACCGGACGCCAGGCATGACATCCGGTGGGGATGCGCGGAGCGCGCCGCAAATCCGTCCGCCGATCCGCGGCGATCACGTGCCTTCCCGGGCTACGCCACTGCCCAGGTCAATCACTACGCGGTCCGCACCGTGGATGCGTTCCTCCTCAAACGAGAGCGTGGGAACGCGAACCACGTGGGCGACACGCTCGGGCTGGCCTACTGGCGGCGCTGGTGCCGCGGGGGCGTCCGGGACATCTCGATTCAGCGCCACGCGCCGGCGCTGCGCGCCGAGCTTTCGGCGCTGCGGGCCGATCCGCTGACCGCGGCGCTGGAGGCTGCCGCCCGGGACATCCACCGGGACCACCTGGCCGCGTTGCTGGCCGATCCTGACTACCGGGTGTTGCGCGCCGCCCTGACCGGCGCCGAAGACACCGCGCCGGCGCCTGCACCGGCGACACCCGCGGCCCCCGGTCTCGACGAAATCCGCGCCGACACGGCCCGGCGCACCCGCGCGCCGAAACGCCTCGCGCTGCGCCAGAAGATGCTGGACGAGGTCATGCCCAAGGGCGGGCGCTGCGCCGAGATCGGCGTCTGGGAAGGCCGTTTCTCGGCCGAGATCCTGCATTTCACCCGCCCTCGTGAACTGGTGATGATCGATCCCTGGGACCTGCTGGCCGCCACGCCGGACGACACGCTGACCCACGCCCGCCAGGCCGACGCGGAGGCCATGCGCGCGATGCACGCCCAGGTGCAGCGGCTCTACGGCGCCAGAGCCGACTGCACGATCCGGCGCGGCTTCTCGACCGATGTCCTGGCCGGCTACCCGGACCATCACTTCGACTGGGTCTATATCGACGGCAACCACCGCTACGACTTCGTGAAGGCCGATCTCGAGCTGGCGTTCCGCAAGGTCCGCCCCGGGGGCATCGTGGCCGGTGACGATCTCTTCTGGAAGCGCGAGGGCCGGCTCCATGTCCGGGAGGCGGTCTTCGACGTGCTGAAGGCCCGCGGCAACCGCGACGCCTTCGGCCGGCGCGGGCAGCAATACATCATCACCGTGGCGCAGCCGCCCGGCAGCGTTGGCTGAGCGGGACATTTCCGCCACCAGGACGCGCCGGGGCGCATCAATAGCTCTTGAAGAACGTCGCGAGGAAGCGGCCGAGTTGCTGCCGCGGCAGGCCCATGGGCTCAATGGTGAACTTCGCCATGCACCCCCGGGTTGCCACCGGCTCCAGAAAATCGAGAACACCCGCGTGCCGCGGCCGAACGGTTCTCAGCTCGTCACGGGGGTTCATGAAATCGTCGAAGAGAAGCACTACCGGCCTTTGCGTCATCACCAGCGTCATCAGGGTGCAAGCCATGCGGAACAACCCGTCCACCAGCACGAGATCGGGCTGTCGGAAATCCTCGCGTTCCCAGACCGAGACCGGATAGCGCCAGTAGTCCTTCCAGCGCGCGGGCCTCTTGGGGCGCCCCCACCGGCCGGTGGCGCCCAGGTCGACGCGGTGCAGGGCCACTGACGAGCGGGTCCGTTCCGAAGCCGCGATATAGGCTTCCACGCCGTCGGCCCAGCGGGCATCGCTTTCCACGCTAAAGATCGTCCGGCCCGGCAATTCCGAGGCAAGCACCGTCGATCCGCCAGACCCGTATTCGAGGATGACAGACGCGGCCATGTAATGGCTGCGCACCCACCCCGCCACCTCTTCGGGGAAGGTCAGGGCCGGGCGTTCGGTCGGTCCGGGCATGGGGCACCTCCGTGGATCGTGCGGCGACGGCGCGCGCCGCGCGCTCAATGCACCTGCCCGTCTTCGGGCGGGTCGACGGTGAAGAAGAAATCGGCGGGCGGGTCTTCGTCGATCAGGGCGTCGGGCACGCTGTCCGGGCCGCGCAGGAAGACGTTCGCCCCGAAATGCGGCAGCATCCGCGAGAGCCGCCGCATGCGCCGGCCCGTCAGGGCGGCGTGAAGCGCGGCGAAGTCGGGCCGGGCCAGCAGCGCGGCGATGCGCGCGCGGTGGCGGGCCACCACCTCGGCCTGCATCGCGGCGATCTCGGGATCGGAGAGCAACCCGGCCACGGCGCGGTCGAGCGCGGGCAGCATCCGCTGGATCGACCGATCCTCGACGGTGTTGTGGTTCATGCGGAACCAGTAGGCCAGCCCCTGGTCGCGGGCGGTGTGGTTCACGCGGCCCCGGTCGCGCTTCACGAGGAACGACTCGGCCGAGCGCACGGCGTAGTGGTTCAGCGTGGCCAGCTCGTAGCCGTAGGTGTGCAGGGTCGAACGCCAGGCATGGCGGTAGGCGCTGCGCGGCATCGGGCGCCCGGAGCCGTTCACCCAGCGGACATGATCCAGCATCTCCGGGTTCAGCCCCTTGGGACGATGCACCCCCAGTTTCCGGAACAACCCCGCGTTCCGGTAGAGCGTCTTGAACCCCCAGGCCTGGTGGGGCTTGCGGGTGAGCGGCGCGGCACAGCGGGTGAATTGCCGCGTCAGGAAGCCCTCGCGGAAGCGCGCGATATCCGCGTTGCCGAACAGCCGCCAGGTCAGCGAGACCAGCGTCGCATCGCCGATCGCGGCGAAGAGATCCGCCAAGTGACCCGCGCCGGCATGGATGTTGATGAACTCGTCGACGTCCAGGGTCATCAGCCAGTCCGCCGCCCGGACCACCGGCTCGGTCTCGGCCGCCGCGAAGGCCGCGTGCTGGGGCTTCTGCCCCTGCCCGGCGTCGAAGGGGTTGACGCGGTGGGTCACCAGCCCCTTGCGCTCCAGCAGATCGAGGAACCTGTCGGTGCCGTCGGTGCAGTCGTTGGAATAGACCAGCACGTCGGTGACCCCGATCATGCGGTGATAGGCGAGCCACTCGAGGATGAAGGGGCCCTCGTTCTTCATCGCCGTCACGATGGTGACCCGCGGCGGCCGATCCGCAGGCAGCGCCGCGAGCGCGCGGGTCTCCGGGCGCGGCGGCCGCATCGGCGCGGCCCCGAGAACATCGCGCGCGAAGTCGACGGCGGCGGCATCCTCGACCAGGCTGGCACGCGGCACGATCCGGCCCGTCGGGACACCCGGATGGCGGAGCGCCATGAACCTGTAGAGCCGCGGCCGCGGCTCCGCCGTGGGCGCCGCGCCCAGGATGCGGTGCGGGCGCCACAGGCTGTCGGCGGCGATCCGGTCCGGCGCGCAGCACCAGCGCGCAAAGCCGGTCCCGATGTCGAAGGGACGGCAGACATGGTCGCCGGGCCCCGCCGGGCGGTTGCCCTTGACGGCCCAGGGATAAAGGCGCTGGCCGGCCAGCCGCACGACGCCCGAGGCGGCGCGCCGGGCGGCGGCGAACACGCCCCCCGCGACGGGCGCGACATAGTCCGACGGGTCCAGGTAGCAGACCGCGCCGGCCCCGGACAGGAAGCGGTGCCGGGCAAGCTCCAGCAACACCCCGTCGGCCAGGGGCGCGCGCCACGGGTCGGGCGCGGGCCGCCCCCCGCGCGCCCGGCCGGGCGCGTCGGGCGCGCAATAGGGATGGCCCGCCGCCGGCAGGTCGCGCCGGCCGACGGCCACGGGTATGTCCACCACCACGATCTGTGCCGGCGCCCCGCCGGACCATGCCGCCGCCGCAAGGCGATCCGGCAGATCCGCCATCTGCCCCGCGGGCCCGAGCCGGTTCAGCAACAACGCCGCCTCCGCCCCGTGCCGGGCCGCGTGATAGGCGAGCCAGTCGGCGACCTGTTGGGGATCCTCGCCGTTCAGGATCGCGAATAGGCAGTCCGTCCCGGCCAGGAGGCCCGGCTCGGCCGGCACGGGATGCAGGGTGAGCGCGCCCCCCGCCGCGGTCAGCAGCGTGATCCGGCGCCCGGCGGCCGCGGTCGGCCGGAACGCCAGCACGCACCCGCCATCGCCCCGGATCGCCCGCGTGCCCACCAGCGCCCAGGGGCTGTCGGCGGCCGGGCGCAGGTCGTCCCGGCCAAGCCCGGCCGCACCGAAGACGCGCAGGGTCTCGCCGGACAGCACCGCATCGAGGCAGGTCACCCCGCCCAGCGTGACCGGCGCCAGGCGGCGGTGCAGGATCGCGGGCCGGGCGGCGGGGCGGTTCCGGCGCGGGCTCTCGGGGGTACGGGGTTCGGACATATACGCGTCTTCGGGTCACACACTGCGGGGCAGCTTACCCGTCAGACGTTAACCGTCCAAGAGGCCACGCCGCATCCGGGCCGGCGCCCCGTCCCCCGGCGCCGCCCCGAGATCGCGCGCCGGCCCGTCTATGCCGCGAAGACGCGGGTCAGCGCCCCGTCGATCGCGTCGGTCAGGCGGTCGATGTCGTCGGCCGTCGCGATCAGCGCCGGCGACAGGCAGAGCGTGTTGTTGAAGCCCGGCACCGACCGGTTGGTGGCCCCGATGATCACGCCCTGCGCCATGCAGTCCGCGACGACGGCCTGGACCATCTTCTCGGGCGCGGGCTCCTTGGTGGTGCGGTCGGCGACCAGCTCGGCCCCGGCAAAGAGCCCCTTGCCCCGCACGTCGCCCACCACCGCGTGCTTGTCCTTGAGCGCCTCGAGGTTGTCCATCAGCCGCGCGCCCATCGCCTGGGTGTTCTCGAGCAGGCCCTCCTCCTCGATGATGGCCATGTTCTCGATCGCGGCGGCAGGTCCGGCCGTGCAGCCCCCGAAGGTGGAGATGTCGCGGAAATAATCCATCGGATCGTCCGGGTCGGCCTTGAACATGTCGAAGACCTTTTCGGTCGTCACCATGCAGGCGATGGCGGCATAGCCCGAGGCCACGCCCTTGGCCATGGTCACGAAATCCGGCTCGATGCCGTAATGCTGGTAGCCGAACCAGGTGCCGGTCCGGCCGACGCCGCAGACCACCTCGTCGATATGGAGCAGCACGTCGTATTTGCGGCAGATCTCCTGGACGCGCTGCCAGTAGCCCTCGGGCGGGGTGATGACGCCGCCCCCCGCCGTCACCGGCTCGAGGCAGAGCGCGCCCACCGTGTCGGGGCCTTCGCGCAGGATCACCTCCTCGATGGCATCGGCGGCGCGCTCGCCGTAATTCTCGGTCTCCCACTGGGCGCGGTATTCGAGGCAGTGCGGCACCTCGACGAAGCCGGGCGCGAAGGGGCCGTACTGGGCGTTGCGCTCCTGCTGGCCGCCGGCCGACATCGCCGCCAGCGTCGAGCCGTGGTAGTCGCGTTCGCGGTAGAGGATCTTGTGCTTGCGCCCGCCGTAGCGCTTGTGCGCGATCTGGCGAACCATCTTGAAGGCCTTCTCGTTCGCCTCGGAGCCGGAGTTCGTGTAATAGACCCGGCTCATGCCCGGCATCTTGTCGATCAGAATGTCGGCGAACCGCGCCCCCGGGACCGACCCCATGGAATTGGCGAAGTAGTTCATCTGGATCAGCTGGTCGCGCACGGCGTTGGCGATCCGCTCGCGGCCGTAGCCGACATTGACGGTCCAGACGCCGCCCGAGACGCCGTCGATATGCTCCTTGCCGGTCTGGTCCCAGACCCGCATGCCCCGGCCTTCGACGATGATGCGGGGATCCTTGGTCTCGAATCCCTTGTGCTGCATCAGGTGATGCCAGATATGCGCGCGGTCGGCCTCGACGACGGAGGTGAGATCGTTGGCGGTGAAGTGTTCGGTCATGGCGGCCTCCAAGCGACGCAGGAATGGTTCATTCCGTGCTGAATTACCGGGCGAGAGTGCCGAAACTGGCGGCGTGCAGATAGGGCCAGTGTCCGTGCACCCGTAAGGCCAGCGATGCGGGCTGGACACCGCCATCCCGTTCCGGCCCAAGGTGAAACGGTGTTGGACTCGTCCAATCTCGCGAAATTGGCCCTATGCCGCGCAAGCATACTCTCTCTATACTCGAACTGCAAAACGGTTGAAGCGCGGGGAAAAGCCCGCCGACATAATGACCACAACAGGGAGCCGATCATGAAGAAAATGACCAGACTGAAGGGGGCCGCCGCCGCGCTGGCGGTGCTGACCTCGGCCCAGGCCGCCCAGGCGCAGGACCTGACCGTGGCGTATTTCCTCGAATGGCCGATGCCGTTCCAGTACGCCAAGGTGAAGGGCATGTACGAAGAGGCGCTCGGCGTCGACATCAACTGGGTGAGCTTCGACACGGGCACCGCCATGTCTGCCGCGATGGCGTCGGGCGACGTGCAATTGTCGGTCAGCCAGGGCGTGCCGCCCTTCGTGGTCGCCACCTCGGCCGGGCAGGATCTGCAGATCGTCGATGTCGCGGTCAGCTATTCCGACAACGACAACTGCGTGGTGGCCGAGACGCTCGAGATCGACAAGACCTCGGCCTCGGAACTCGAGGGCAAGAAAGTCGGCGTGCCGATCGGCACCGCGGCCCATTACGGCTTTCTCAGCCAGATGGACCATTTCGGCGTCGACATCGGCACGATGGAGATCGTCGACATGGCTCCCGCCGACGGCGCGGCCGCCTTCGCGCAGGGCAACCTCGACATGGTCTGCGGCTGGGGCGGCGCGCTGCGCCGCATGAAGGAACACGGCAACGTGCTGCTGACCGGCGCCGAGAAGGAGGATCTCGGGATCCTCGTCTTCGACGTGACCAGCGCGCCGGCCGACTTCGTGGCCGAGAACAGCGACATGGTCGCCAAGTTCCTCGCCGTGACCGCCGAGGCGAACGCGATGTGGAACTCGGGCGAGAACACCGAGGAAATGCTGCCCGTCATCGCCGAGGACGCCGGCATGGATCTGGAGGCGACCCGCGCCACCATCGAGACCTTCGTCTTCCCCTCCGTCGATGAGCAGCTCTCGGCGAAATGGCTCGCCGGCGGCGCCGCCAGCTTCATGGATGGCGTGGCCAGCGTCTTCCTCGAGGCCGGCTCGATCGACGAGGCCCGCGACAGCTATGCCAGTGCGGTCAATATCGGGCCGCTCCAGGCCGCGAGCGACATGTAATCGCGCATGCGCCGGACGGCCCCCGACCACGGGGGCCGTCCTTTTTTGCAGACGAGCAAGCGGGGGGCTGCATGTCCGGTCTGACCATCTCCAACCTGTCCATGCGCTTCGATCTGCCGAACGGCGCGTCGATCCAGGCGCTGCAAGACGTATCGCTGAGCGTGGCCGAGGGCGAGATCATCTCGGTGCTGGGGCCTTCGGGCTGCGGCAAGACCACGCTGCTGAACATCATCGCGGGCTTTCTCGCGCCGACGGACGGCAAGGTCGAGATCAACGATCACGTCGTGACCGGCCCCGCGCCTGAACGGGGCATGGTGTTCCAGCAGGGCGCGCTCTTCGAATGGATGAACGTGCGCGACAACGTCGATTTCGGCCCGCGGATGAAGGGCATGCCCAAGGCCGAGCGTGACCGGATCAGCGATCACCTGCTCGACATCACCGGGCTCAGGGATTTCAAGGAAAAGGCGATCTACGAGCTGTCGGGCGGCATGCAGCAGCGCGTGGCGCTGGCGCGCTGCCTGGCCAACGACCCGGACGTGATCCTGATGGACGAGCCGCTCGGCGCGCTGGACGCGCTGACGCGCGAGAAGATGCAGGGGCTCGTGCTGAAGCTCTGGAAGGAGACCGGCAAGACCGTGATCCTGATCACCCACTCGGTCGAGGAGGCGCTGCTCCTGGGCGAGCGGCTGATCGTCATGGCGCCCCGCCCCGGCCGCATCCACAAGGAATACCGCCTGCCCTTCGCCGATCGGGGCGTCAATGCCGATCTGCGCGAGGTCAAGCGATCCGAAGGCTTTTCCGAGACCCGCGACGAGATCCTGAGCATGATCTGGGAGATGGAAGAGGAAATCATGGGCCGCACGGAGGCAGCACAATGAGCGTCCTCGTCTTCTACATCGCCATTTTCGCGGGCGCGCTGTTCATCGTCAGCCTGCTCAGGCGGATGATGACCCCGCGCCACGACTTCACCAGCCTCAAGACCGTGACCTTCGGCGACGAGAGCGCGGTACGCCCGGACCGGGCCGCCTCGATCATCTCGGTTCTGACGGTGTTCGTGATCTGGGGCGCCTTCACCGGCTCGTCGCTGATGCCGATCCACGTGCCCGGCCCCTATAGCGGCACGACGGAGTTCACCTATACCGCGCGCAATGCCGCCGGGGAAACCGACGACGCCATCGTGCGCGTTCTCGTCCACAAGGTCGGAGAGGACGGCGAGGCCCCCGAGATCGATCCCGGGGACGGCTTTGCGAAGAACGACAGCGACGTGCTGCAGGAGTGGCGCTCGGAGCTGATCCGGGCCCATGCCAACGACGAGGGCGGCGACCAGGACGGCTATGCCGTGATTGCGGTGGACGGCCAGGAGATCGCGCCCGGAGAGACCGTGAGGGTGGCCGACGGCACGGTCGCGATGACCCCCAAGGGCTCGCTCAATTTCACGCCGCGCAAGGGCATGCAGATGGAACCCATCTGGCTGCCCTCGCCCGAGGCCACGGTCCAGCGCTTCCTGGAGATCGCCAGCGAGGGCTACCAGAACTTCACCCTCTGGGAACATCTCGGCTGGTCGCTTCTGCGCGTGGTCGCGGGTTTCGCGCTCGGCTCGCTGGTGGGCATCCCGCTCGGCTACGCGATGGGGCTCTCGGGCTGGTTCCGCGGCTGGTTCGACCCGATCGTCGAGTTCATGCGCCCGGTCCCGCCGCTGGCGCTGATCCCGCTGGTCATCATCTGGTTCGGCATCTGGGAGACCGGCAAGATCGTGCTGCTGTTCCTCGCCGCGCTCTGGATCATGACCATCGCGGCGCGCGCGGGCGTTTCGGGCGTCAGCATCTCCAAGATCCATGCCGCCTATTCGCTGGGCGCCTCGAAATGGCAGATCCTGCGCCACGTGATCATCCCCAACTCCCTGCCCGAGATCTTCACCGGCGCGCGTGTCGCGATGGGGGTTTGCTGGGGCACGGTGGTCGCCGCCGAGCTGGTCGCCGCGCAGAAGGGCGCGGGCATGATGATCATCGCGGCCTCGAAGTTCCAGCTGACCGACATCGTGATCATGGGCATCGTGCTGATCGGGATCATCGGCTACGGCATCGACATGCTGATGCGCAAGGCCGAGCGGTTCCTGGTGCCGTGGAAGGGACAGGCCTGACCGCACCGCGCGCGGCCCGGCCGAATTCCTGCAACTGGACCTAGCCTGCCGCGCGAAATTGCGGCATGCTTGGGTCCAGTCATGGCGATACCCGTAGACGTCTTCTTCCTGGACCGCGAGGCCGACGGCACGCTGCAGCAGAAACTGCAGCAGCAGATTGCCGAGAGCATCCTCGCTGGCCGCTTCCTGCCCGGCGAGCGCATGCCGTCGAGCCGCAGCCTCGCCCGGCATCTGGGCGTCAGCCGGATCACGGTGACCGTCGCCTATAACGACCTCGTGGCCGACGACTACCTGATCGCGCGCGGGCGCTCGGGGTATTTCGTCTCCGACACGGCGCCGGTGTCGCCGCGGTTCGAGACCCCGCGCCAGCCCGCGGCGGGCGAGTTCGACTGGGGCCGCATCATCACGCCGCGCTACGCGGGCTTCCGCGATCTCGAACGCCCGCGCAACTGGCGCAACTTTCCCTATGCCTTCATCTATGGCCAGGCGGATCCGGGGCTGCTCGATCATCAGAACTGGCGGCTTTGCGCGCTGCAGGCACTGGGGCAAAAGGATTTCGGCGCCCTGATCCAGGACCAGTACGAGCGCGACGACGCGCGGCTCGTGGAATACATCCTGCGCCACATCCTGCCCCGCCGGGGGATCGTCGCCGCCCCCGAGAACATCCTGATCACGCTCGGCGCGCAGAACGCGCTCTGGATGGCGGCGGAACTGATCCTCAGCCAGCGACGCACCGCGGCGATGGAAAATCCCTGCTATCCGGGCTTGCGCGAAATCCTGCACCAGGCGCGCTGCCGCACGGTGGCGATCGACGTCGACGATGACGGCCTGCCCCCCGAGGCGCTGCCCGACGAGGTCGACGCCGTCTTCACGACGCCGAGCCACCAGTGCCCGACCAACGCCACCATGGCTCTGGCCCGGCGCAAGGAGTTGCTGCGCCTGTCGCGCGAGCGGGGGTTCGTCATCGTGGAGGACGATTACGAATTCGAGATCTCGTTTTCCGGGGGCACCTCGCCGGCGCTTAAGTCGCTCGACGAGGCCGGGTCGGTGATCTATATCGGGTCGTTCTCGAAATCGCTCTTCCCGGGGCTGCGGCTCGGCTTCATGGTCGCGCCGCCGCCGCTGATCCGCGAGGCCCGCGCGCTGCGCGCGCTGGTGCTGCGCCACCCGCCGGGACATATCCAGCGCACCGCCGCCTATTTCCTGTCGCTCGGCCATTACGATGCCCAGATCAACCGGATGCGCAAGGCCTACCGCGCGCGGCGCGACGTGATGGAGACCGCGATCCGCGACGCGGGGCTGACGCCCGCCGGCGCGGACGTGCCGGGCGGCTCGAGCTTCTGGATGCGGGCGCCGGCCGGCACGGATACCCGCGCACTGGCAAGCCGGCTGCACGCCCATGGCGTGCTGATCGAGCCGGGCGACGTCTTCTTCGCCCGCACGCCCGCGCCGACCGAGTACTACCGCCTCGCCTATTCCTCCATCCCGCCCGAGCGCATCCCCGAGGGCATCGCGCTGATCGCCGAGGCGCTCGGCGTATCTGGACCGACACGGGCAAGGGATCTGGCCCTAACCGAGCGCGGTGCATCGCGCGTATCTGAACGCCAATGACCCCCGAACCGCCGCGACAGGAGATCGACCGATGAAGATGACGACCGAGGAAGCTTTCGTCAAAACGCTCCAGATGCATGGCATCACGGATGCCTTCGGGATCATCGGCTCGGCCTTCATGCCGATCTCGGACCTCTTTCCCAAGGCCGGGATCACCTTCTGGGACTGCGCGCATGAAGGCTCCGGCGGCATGATGGCCGACGGCTACACCCGCGCCTCCGGCAAGATGAGCATGATGATCGCCCAGAACGGGCCGGGCATCACCAATTTCGTCACCGCCGTGAAGACCGCCTACTGGAACCATACGCCGCTGCTGCTGGTCACGCCGCAGGCTGCGAACAAGACGCTTGGCCAGGGCGGCTTCCAGGAAGTCGAGCAGATGAAGCTCTTCGAGGACATGGTCGCCTACCAGGAAGAGGTGCGCGACCCGTCGCGCGTGGCCGAGGTGCTGAACCGCGTCATCCTGAAGGCCAGGCGCGCCTCGGCGCCGGCGCAGATCAACATGCCGCGCGATTTCTGGACCCAGGTCGTCGACATCGACCTGCCGGCGATGGTGGAGTTCGAACGCCCGTCAGGGGGCGAAGCCGCCATCGCGGAGGCGGCGAAACTGCTCTCCGAGGCGCGTTTCCCGGTGATCCTGAACGGGGCCGGCGTGGTTCTGGCCGGGGCGATCCCGGCCTCGATGCAGCTGGCCGAGCGGCTCGATGCGCCGGTCTGCTGCGGCTACCAGCACAACGACGCCTTCCCCGGCTCGCATCCGCTCTTCGCGGGACCGCTCGGCTATAACGGGTCCAAGGCAGGGATGGAGCTGATCGCGCAGGCGGACGTGGTGCTCTGCCTCGGCACGCGGCTCAACCCGTTCTCGACCCTGCCGGGCTACGGCATCGACTACTGGCCCAAGGACGCGCGGATCATCCAGATCGACATCAATCCCGACCGGATAGGCCTTACCAAGCCCGTCAGCGTCGGCATCGTCGGAGACGCCCGCAAGGTGGCCGAACAGATCCTCGCCGGGCTGTCGGACAACGCCGGCGACGCCGACCGCGCGGCCCGCAAGGCCACCATCGCGCAGACCAAGTCCGCCTGGGCGCAGCAACTCTCCAGCATGGATCACGAGGACGACGACCCCGGAACCAGCTGGAACGAACGCGCGCGCGCCGACAAGCCCGACTGGATGAGCCCGCGCATGGCCTGGCGCGCGATCCAGCAGGCGCTGCCGAAAGAGGCGATCATCTCCTCGGACATCGGCAACAACTGCGCCATCGGCAACGCCTACCCGACCTTCGAGGAGGGCCGCAAATATCTCGCGCCCGGTCTTTTCGGTCCCTGCGGCTACGGGCTGCCGGCCATCGTCGGCGCCAAGATCGCCTGCCCGGACACGCCCGTCGTGGGCTTTGCCGGCGACGGCGCCTTCGGGATCGCGGTGACGGAGCTGACCGCCATCGGCCGGTCGGAATGGCCCCCGATCACCATGATCGTGTTCCGCAACTACCAGTGGGGTGCGGAAAAGCGGAACTCGACGCTCTGGTATGACGACAACTTCGTCGGCACCGAGCTTGACGAGGGCGTGAGCTATGCCGGCATCGCGCGATCCTGCGGGCTCGAGGGCGTGCAGGCGCGCAGCATGGACGAGCTGACCGACGCGCTCGACCGCGCGCTGAAGGACCAGAAGGCCGGCAAGACCACGCTGATCGAGGCGCTGATCAACCAGGAGCTGGGCGAACCCTTCCGCCGCGACGCGATGAAGAAGCCGGTCGCGGTGGCCGGGATCGACCCCGCCGACATGCGCGTGCAACAGGCCGGCTGAGGCCCGTGCCCGCCGTCCTGACGCTGAACGCGGGATCTTCCTCGCTCAAGGCGGAGGTGTTCGGCCCCGGCGGCGCGCGGCTCTGGCGCGGCGCGGTGTCCGAGATCGGCGCCGCCGCGCGCCTGTCCTCGGACGAGGACGACGCCCCGGTTGCGGCGCCCGACCATGCCGCGGCGCTCTCGGCGGTCATGACGGCGGCCGGTGTCCGGCTGGACGGGATCGAGGCCGCTGCGCACCGGATCGTGCATGGCGGCCCCGGGCTGACGGAAAGCACCCGGCTGACCCCGGCGGTGCGCGCGGCGGTGGAGGCCGCCGCCGCCCTCGCCCCGCTCCATAACCCGCCGGCGCTGGCGGTGATCGACGCGCTCTCCGCCCTGCGCCCGGCCCTGCCCCAGGTCGCCTGTTTCGACACCGCCTTCCACGCCACCATGCCCGAGCTGGCGCGCCGCTACGCGCTGCCCGACCGGCCCGAGACGGCGGGGCTCAGGCGCTATGGCTTTCACGGCCTGTCCTATGCGAGCCTCGTCGCGGACCTGGCCGGACGGCTGGGCCGGCCGCTGCCGCGTCGGCTGCTGGCCTGTCACCTCGGCAACGGCGCGAGCCTCTGCGCCATTGACGGGGGACGCTCGGTGGCGACGACGATGGGGTATTCGCCGCTGGGCGGGCTGACCATGGGCACGCGCTGCGGCGATATCGACGGCAACGCCGTGCTGGAGATCGCCGCCCGGTCGGACATCGCCACCGCGTCGCGTATCCTGAACCGGGAAAGCGGTCTCAGGGGGCTGGCGGGCGACAGCGACATGCGCGCGCTCGAGGCGGCGGGCACGCCCGCGGCCGACTTCGCCATGCGCCATTTCATCTACTGGGCCGTGCGGCAGGCGGGCGCGATGGTCGCCGCGATGGGCGGCTGCGACGCGATCGCCTTTACCGGCGGCATCGGCGAGAACGCCCCCGCGATCCGCGCCGGCATCATGGACGGTCTGGCCTATCTGGGCCTCGCCTACGACCCCGGTGCCAACGCCGCGGGCGCCATGCGGCTCGACCGGGCGGGATCGGCGCTGATCGCCTGTATTCACCCCGCCGACGAGGAAGGCTGGATCGCCCGCGAGGCCGCGGCGGTGCTGTCCCCCGGCTAGGCGGCGCCGTCGGGGCGGACGACCATCACCGTGCATCCCGCGCGGCGCACGACGCGCGCCGCCGTGGAGCCCAGGAAATAATCCTGGATGCCGGGGCGATGGCTGCCGATCACGATCAGGTCGACGCCGGTATCGCGGGCGTATTGCGTGATCTCGACCCCGGCCTTGCCGGTCAGGATCTCGGTCCCGACATCGGGCGCCCCGCCGACCGCGTCCGCGAGTTTGCGGCGCACGGACTCGGTCAGGTGGTTTTCGGACTTTACCGTGACGAACTCGGACACGTAGCCGGGAATGCCCTCCAGCACCGTGACCACGGTGATCCGTCCGCCCTCTGCCAGCAGACGCCGGGCAAGCGCGATCTTGTCCGGGATGAGCTCGATGTGATCCAGCGCCACGGGGATCAGGATATTCTTGTACATGACGCCCTCTCCTTTCCTAGAATTGCGCCGCGCCGCCCGGGCCGAGCAGGACCAGGCCAAGCGCGACGATCACCGCGAGAAACAGGGTTTCGGCGACCAGCAGGCCGATCGCCGCCGGGCCGACGCGCAGGATCTCGGCCGGCCGGGTCCGAAGCCCCACCGCCGCGATCGCCATCAGCAGCATCCAGCGCGAGGCCGCCGCCACGGCGGCGATCACGCCCGCGGGCAGCAGCCCCGTCGAGGCCAGCGCCGAACAGGCGATGAAGCCCAGCAGGAACACGGGCAGGATCGGCCCGGTGCGTTCCCCCGGCGCCCCCGCCGGCCCCGCGACCCGCAGCACCAGCAGGCCCAGCACCACCACCGGTGCCAGCATCGCCACGCGCAACAGCTTGACCAGCGTGGCCGTTTCGCCCGTCGCGTCCGAGACCGAGAACCCGGCCCCCACGACCTGCGCCACGTCGTGGATCGTCGCGCCGAGATAGATGCCCGCCAGGCGGTCGTCGAACCCGAAGCCCGACACGACCAGCGGATAGAGGATCATCGCCGCGGTCGAGAGCACGGTCACGCCCACCACCGTGAAGACCAGCCGTTCCTCGGACCTTTCGTCCTTTGGCAGGATCGCGGCGATGGCGATGGCCGCCGAGGCCCCGCAGATCGCGACGGCCCCGGCCGAGAGAAAGGCAAAGCGGTAGCGGAACCCGAAGAGCCGCGCCACCGCCAGCCCGAAGCCGATGGTGGCCAGGAGACTGCCCACCACCAGCACGGCGGCCGAGACCCCCAGCTCGCCCAGCATCTCGAAGCTTATCTGCACGCCCAGAAGCGCGACACCCGTCCGCAGCACCGTCCGCGCCGAGAAGCCGATGCCCGGGTCGCACCGCTCGGTCTCGGAGAGGAAATTGAGCGCGATGCCGAAAAGCAGCGCCATCAGCATTGCCGGCGCGCCGTAATGATCCGAGATGAAGCGGCTGGAAATCGCGATCAGCGCGCTCACCAGCAGCCCCGGCACCAGGACCGAGGACGCGCGCAGGCGCGCCTCCAGCCGGGTCGCCGCGGCGGTCATGGCCGCGCCGTGGGCACGGCCTGCGGGGCATGGGCGGGTCTAGGGCGCATCGGGTTTCAGCACGATCTTGGGCGCCGCCACCCGGCCGGCGCGGATATCGGCGAAGGCGGCCGCCCCGTGGGACAGCGGGCGGCGTTCCGTCCAGTCCAGCGCGCCGAGCCGGCCCTCGAACATCGCCGCGGCGGTATCGCGGAAATCTTGCGCGGTATAGGTGTAGGTGCCGATGAAGGTGATCTCCTGCAGGGTCATGCGGCGTATGTCGAGACCGCCCGCCGCCGACCCAAGCCCGATATGGACGACGACGCCGCCCGGCGCGGCGATGGCGCTGGACCGGGCGCGGGTGGCCTCGATCCCCACGCCGTCGACAATCAGCTCGAAACGCGCCGCCGGATCGAGCGCGTCCGGCGCGATCACCTGCTGGCCGCAATGCAGCTCGAGATAGCGCCGGCGCGCGACGTTGGGCTCGATCATGGTGACGTCGGCGATCCCCTGCGCCGCGAGGCTCAGCGCCGCGCCGAGCCCGATGGCGCCGCCGCCGAAGACGAGCGCCCGGATCCCCGCGTCCTCGCCGAGCGCCGCCCGCCCGAGCCGCACCGCGTGCCAGCCGCAGGCGATGGGCTCGGCCAGCGCGGCCTGATCAGGACCGATGCCCGCGGGCACGGGGACGAGATTGCCCGCCGGCATGGCCAGCAGCCCGGCAAAGCCGCCGGGGCGCGGCGGCATCGAGATGATCTGCCGGTCGGGACACAGATTGTCGCGCCCTGCCCGGCAGGCCCGGCAGCTGCCGCAGGTCACCAGCGGGTTGACGGTAACCCGCTGACCCGCCTGCGTGCCGTCGGCGATGACGCCCGAGACCTCGTGCCCCAGGATCAGCGGCGCCGGGCGGCGCTCGTCATGGCCGAGATAGGCATGCATGTCGGAGCCGCAGATCCCCGCGCTTTCGACGCGGATCAGAACCTCGCCCGGCGCGGGCACGGGATCGGGCGCGGCGGCATAGTCGAGCGTCTCGGCACCGGTATAGACGAGAGCCTTCATTTCGCGGTGTATCCTCCGTCCACCATGAGCACCTGGCCGGTCACGTAGTCCGAGGCCGGCGACGCCAGGAACAGGAGCGGGCCGTCGATATCCCCGGGCCGCCCGTTCCGCCCGATGCAGGTCTGCGCCGCGTTGCGCGCGGCGCGCGCCGGGTCGTCGAACACGGCCGAGGTCAGCTCGGTGGGGAAGAACCCCGGCCCGAGCGCGTTGGCCGTGATGCCGTCGGCCGACCAGGCCTCGGCCATGGCACGGGTCATCTGTGCCGCGCCACCCTTGGACGCGCCATAGGCGATCCCGCCTGGAAAGGCGCGGAAGCTCTGGAGCGAGGCAAAAAGCACGATCCGCCCCCAGCCCTTGTCCCGCATCGCCGGCACGAGATGCTGGCTAAGGAAGAACGGCACCGTCAGGTTGAGCCCGAGCGTGATCTCCCATCCCTCGGGCGTGACGGCGTCGGCGGGCTCGCGGGTGTTTATGCCGGCGGCATGCACGACGATGTCGGGCGCGCCGAAGGGCGCGGCCACCCGCGCGGCCAGGTCGGCCAGCGCCGCGCGGTCCGACAGATCAGCGGTGACGGCGGCGGTCTCGCCGCCGGCCTCGGCCCGCCAGTCGGCCAGTGCGTCGGCGCGCCGGGCAACGCCGACGACCCGCGCGCCGGCGCGGGCCAGCACGCTGGCGGCGCGCCGGCCCAGACCGGAACTGGCCCCGGTGACAACGGCCACCCGGCCGGCGACGTCGAAGAGATCGGCGGCGGGGACGTCGTCAGGCATCGGCGCTCAGGTCGAAGTTTTCACCCGGAAAGAACTTCCTGAGCCGGATATCCGCGGTGCGGGCATGGCCTTCCATGCCTTCGAGCCGGGCGATCCGCGCGGTGGCCTCGGCCACCGGCCGGGCGCCTTCGGGCGTGGCGCGCTGCCAGGTCACGATCTTCATGTATTTGTGGACCGAAAGCCCGCCCGTATAGCTCGCGGCGCCCGAGGTCGGCAGCACGTGGTTGGTGCCGGACGCCTTGTCACCGAAGGCGACGGTCGTCTCCTCGCCCAGGAAGAGCGAGCCGTAACAGGACAGCCGGTCGAGCCACCAGTCGAGATCCGCGGCCATGACCGTCAGGTGTTCGGGCGCATACTCGTCCGAGGTCGCGGCCATGGTCTCGCGGTCCGGGCAGACGATCACCTCGGCATAGTCGCGCCAGGCGGCGGTGGCGTTCTCGCGGTTCACCTCCGGCAGGTCGTCGATCAGCGTCGGCACGAGGCGCATCACCTCCTCGGCCAGCGCCCGGTCGTCGGTGACCAGCCAGACGGGCGAATTGTAGCCATGCTCGGCCTGGCCCACGAGATCGGTCGCGACGATCATCGGGTCGGCCGTCGCGTCCGCCAGGATCAGGCTGTCGGTCGGCCCGGCGATCATGTCAATGCCGACCCGGCCGAAGAGAATGCGCTTGGCCTCTGCCACGAACTGGTTGCCGGGGCCGACGAGGATATTCGCCTTGGGCAGCCCGAACAGGCCGAAGGTCATCGCCGCGACGCCCTGCACCCCGCCCATGGCCAGGATCTTGTCGGCGCCGCAGATATGCGCGGCATAGATGATCGCCGGGTTGATGCCGACGCCCGGGCGCGGCGGCGAACAGGCCACGATATGATTGCAGCCGGCGACCTTGGCGGTGGTGACCGTCATGATCGCGCTGGCGATATGGCTGTAGCGCCCGCCGGGCACGTAGCAACCGGCGGCGTTGACGGGGATGCTCTTCTGCCCGGCGATCAGCCCCGGCACGATTTCCACCTCGATGTCGCGCAGCGTCTGCTTCTGGGCCTCGGCGAACTTGCGGACGTTCTCGTGCGCGAACTCGATGTCGCGCTTGAGCTTCTCCGGCACAGCGGCGGCGGCGGCGGCGATCTGGTCCGCGCTCAGCAGGATGTCGCCCTCGTAGTTGTCGAACTTCGCGGCGTATTCCAGCGCCTTGGCATCGCCCCCGGCCTCGATGTTGTCGAGGATGCCCTGCACGGTGCGGGTCACGTCCGAGGCGTCGCTCCGCGAGGTGAGGGTCGCTTTCTTGAGATACTCTCGCTGCATCGGTCAGTCCTACTTGTAGATATCGGGAAGAAGCGTGGTCGAGATCGCCGGCACGTAGGCGATCAGGAGGGTCACGCAGAGCATGAAGAAGACGAAGGGCACGGCGCGCGCCGCGATCTTGAGGATCGACTCGCCGGTCAGCCCCGAGACCACGAACAGGTTGAGCCCCAGCGGCGGCGTGATGAACCCGACGCCGAGCGCGGTGATCATCATGATACAGAACTGGACGTCGTTCATGCCGATATTGTCGGCCAGGGGCTTCAGGATCGGGGCCAGGATCACGATGTTCGGCGTCGTCTCCATGACGCAGCCGGCCGCGATCAGGATCAGCACCATCATGCCGATGAGCACGTATTCGTTCTCGCTCAGCGACGTGAGGGCGCCCACGAAGCCCTGCGGAACCCCGATGATCGCCAGCGCCTCGGCCAGCGGGATCGAGAAGGCGATGATCGGAAGGATGACCCCGTTGACCTTGGCCGAGCTGACCAGCATGGCCGGGAAATCAGAGAGCCGCAGCGTGCCGAGGATGAAGCCCATGGCGATGGTCACGACGACGGCGACCGCGCCGGCCTCCGTCGGCGTCAGGCGGCCCGAGAAGATCCCGTAGAAAATGATCCCGGGCACGAGGAAGGCGTACCAGCCCGACTTGACCTTCTGCCACAGGTTGGCGCGCCACTCCGCCGCGGTCATGATCCCGCCGCCTTCCCAGGCGTTGAGCCGGTTCATAACGATATTGGTGATCAGGATCGAGACCAGGATCAGGATGCCCGGGATCAGCGCCGCGAGGAACAGCGTCGAGACCGCGATGCCCAGCACCAGGCCAATGATGATATAGGCGATCGACGGCGGGATCAGGATGCCCGTGCAGGCGCCGGCCGCGACGAGCGCGCAGGCGTAGGGCCTCGGATATCCCGCCTCGACCAGCCGGTCGATGGTCATGCGCCCGACCGCCGCGGCCCCCGCCGCGTCGGAACCCGAGATCGCGGCGAACATCCCGCAGACGAGGACGGTCGCCGAGCCGAAACCGCCCTTGGCCCAGCAGGTGAGCGCCTCGGCGACATCGAGGAATTTTCGGGACAACCCGGTTCGCACCAGCACGTCCCCGGTCAGGATGAAGAGCGGCACCGCGGTGAGCGCGAAGGCGTCGATGCCCGAGAAAAGCTTCTCGCCCATCAGGCTGAGCGGCAGCGCCCCCGACCAGACCAGCATCAGCACCGTCGAGGCGCCGATGGCGGCCCAGACCGGCACCGCCAGCGCCACGAGCAGCACGAAGAGGATGACCGGCGCGTAGAAATCCCAGCCCAGGATCAGGTCTGACGGCTGAAGCTGTTGCCACATCATGGCCCAGTCCTCCTCAATCGAAAAGCTTGTCGCCTTCGTAGACGTTACGCCCGCCACGAAGGTCAGAGAGGTCACGCAGGAAGGACTGCACCAGACGGAAGATCACCAGGCCGAAGCCGAAGGGCACGGCGAAAAGGAAGAAGTACTGGCCGATCCGAAGCCCGTGGGTCACGGACTGGAACTTCCACGACACGTGGACCGACTCCCACGACCAGTAAAGGGCGATCAAGGCGACGATCAGCATCACGATGTCGCCGAACATGTAGAGCAGCGCTTTGATCCGCCGGCCCACGTAATTCATGATGACGTCGATGCGGATATGGCCGCGTTCCCTGACCGCGGCGGCCGCGCCGATCCAGGCCAGGTAGATGAAGGAGTAGCGCACCATCTCCTCGCCCCAGATCGACGAGTAGGAGAACAGCTCGCGCCGCACGACCTCGACGAACATCGTGCCCACGAGCATCACGTAGAAGACGAGCAGCAGCCAGCGCTCCCCGTTCCTGTCTATGGCCTGGTATATTCGTGACATGAAGCCCTCCTGCCCGGACGCGCCGATGGCCACCCCCGCTGCATGACATGCATGCTGTTCCTGAGGCTGTCGCGGGCCGGCACCGCGGGCGCGATGCCGGCCCGTTCCGTCTTAGGCGTCGTGGACGTAGTAGCGGCCCATCGTGCCCGCGGCTTCTTCCAGCTGCGCGAAGGTGTCCATGTCGCCCGCGAGATCGACCTTGAACTTGTCCCAGTCGGAGCGCTGGTAGCCGCCGGCCTCTTTCCATTCGGCCAGCTGATCGTCGGACAGCGAATGGAACTCGACGCCGTTCTCCATGAGCTGCGACATCGCGTAGGACCGTGCCGAGGGCACCTTGGACAGGTTCTGCCCCTGGGTCACCTCGCCGGCGAACTCGATGCCTTCCTTGACGTCCATGGGCAGGCTGTCGAACCACTCGATGTTGATCGAGTAGACCTGGCTGTCCGGCACCGCCTGGGTGAAGGTCACGTGGCTGAGGATCTCGCCGAAGCCGAAGACATGCAGCGCGCCGACCGACGGGTCGAGCGCGTCGGCCACGCCCTGGCGGATCGCCGACGGGGTCTCGCCCCAGGCCACCGGGGTCGGGTTCGCGCCGACCAGGCGGTAGTACTGCTGCAGCATCGCCGAGCCCGGCACGCGGAACTTCACGCCCGCCATGTCGGCCGGGGTGATGATCGCGTCGCCGCCCTGGCGCACCGCGACAACGCGCGGGTCGATGACGATGTAGAACAGCGCCTTGAAGCCCGCCGCCGCGATCTTCGGATCGACTTCGGACTTCCAGGCCTCGGACGAGGTCAGGTTGGTGAAGCGCTGGTTGGAGCCGCAGAAATACGGAAGGTTGATCAGGTCGACGACCGACGCGAAGGGCGCGAAGTTCGACAGGCTGTGCTGCGCACACTGGATCGTGCCGCCCTGAACCGCCTGCACGAGCGCGCCGCCGGCACCGAGCTGCCCGCCCGGGGCGAGCCGGACATACACCTTGCCGTTCGTCATGTTCTGGATGTTTTCCTTCAGGTCCAGCTGCATGATCGGGTAGCTGCGCGTCGCACCGAGCACGTAGGCGGTGGCGATCGTCATGACGTGATCGGCCGCGGCCTCGCGCTCGCGTTCCTCCTGGGCGGTCTGCGCGGCGGCCTCGTCCGACCAGAGCATCCCGCCGGCCCCGGCGACCATCGCCGCGGTGAAGCCTCCCGAGCCTACCAGTTTCAAGAAGTTACGGCGTTCGGCCGACTTCAGCTCGTTATCCCTTGAATCCATGATCTCCTCCCTGTCGTGGATTACGTCGATTTCTTGGCCAATGCCGCGCGCTCTTTCTTCAGGATCGCGACGACGAAGGCGACCGAGGCGGCCAGAAGCATCAGCATTTCGCCCAGATCGGTCAGGAACGGGGTTCCGAGAAAGGCCCCCATCACCACGTTTCCGAAGAAGATGGCGAACAAGATCGCCGCGATCAGCAGACTCATGATCCCCTCCCTGGATACGGCCTCGATTCTTGCCGAGTGTAAGCGCTTACATATTCCCATGCAAGCGCTTACATGCCAAATTGACGCGGGTCGCTAGGCGACCGACCCGGAGTATCCTATGCTTTCGCCGCAGGCATGACCGAAGGCCAATGACCGATCAGAAGGACAAATCCGTTCCGACCATCGCCGACGTGGCGCGCGCCGCGGGCGTGTCGACGGCCACGGTCTCTCGCTGCCTCAACGCGCCCGACCGCGTGCAGAAAGCCACCCGCCAGCAGGTCATGGCCGCCATCGCCCGTCTGGGCTACACGCCCAATTTCGGGGCGCGCGCGCTGGTGGCGCGGCGCACCAACACCATCGGCGCCGTGATCCCGACGATGGAGAACGCGATTTTCGCGCGCGGCCTGCAGGCGTTCCAGGAAACGCTGAACGAGCGCGGGCTCACCCTGCTGGTGGCCAGCTCGCAGTATCGCCAGGACCTCGAGGAGGACCAGGTCCGCAACCTGATCGCGCGCGGCGTCGACGGGCTTTTGCTGATCGGCTACCAGCGCAGCGAGTCGATCGCGCTCGAATGCGCCCGCCGCGGCATCCACGCGATCATCGCCTGGGCCTTCGAGCCGGGCCGGCCGCAACCGGCGGTCGGCTTCGACAACAGCGCCGCGATGGCCGCGCTGACCCGCGAAGTGCTGGCGCTGGGGCATCGGCAGGTCGGCGTGATCTCGGCCGGAACGGGTTCCAACGACCGCGCGCGCAAGCGGGTCGAGGGCATTCGCGCGGCGCTCCGGGCCGCGGGCTGCGCGGCCGACAGCCTCCACGTGGTGGAGACGACCTACGCCATCGACGCCGGCAGCGCGGCCTTCCGCGAGCTGATGGCGCGGACGCCGCGGCCGACGGCGGTGATGTGCGGCAACGACGTGCTCGCCGTCGGCGCCATCCGCGCGGCCAGGCAGATGCGGCTGCGCGTGCCGCAGGATGTCTCGATCACCGGGTTCGACGATATCGAGATCGCCACCGTCATCGACCCGGAACTGACCACCGTGCACGTGCCCCATCGCGAAATGGGGCGCCGCGCCGCGCTCGCGCTGCTCGAGGCGCTGGACACCGGCACGCCCCCGGCGCCGGTCGAGCTTGCGACCGATATCCGCTTTCGCGCCTCGCTGGGCCCGCCCCCGCCCGATCCGCGGACCATCGCCTGACCCGGGCGCCGCGGGCGCTCAGATATCCTCGGGCAAGAGGTCGAACCAGCCGATCTCGGCGCCGTGCCGGTCTCGGATCTCGCCCAGGTCTTCGCCGGCCTCGATCCGCTCGGCGACGCCGCGCAGATGGCGGGCGATCCGCGCGCGCAGCGCCGCGTCTTGCGGCGCGTCGAGCGAAATCGCGATGGAAAACTCGACCCCCGCGGTTACGGGGCGGATCTCGGAGGAAACGGTCATGCTCGCGCTCTCCAGGCTTACGGCCGGCCTGCCCGGCCCGCAGAGCGCCACCATGCGACCGCACCGCCCGGCGTGACCCGCCCAAAACGACGCATGGGATCGAAAAACGAAAGGGCCGCGCTCAGCGGCAGAGCGCGTCCCGCGCGATGGCCGTCGCCTCGTCGAGGCTGCCGACGGTCCAGTCGACGGGCACGCCCGGCCCGGCAAGCGCCACGCTCTTGGCCGCGCTGCCGCCGACCAGGATCCCCGGCGCCCTCGGCAGCGCCTTCAGCCGCATCGCCAGCGGCACGATATCCTTCAGCCGGTCGTTGCTGCCGACCGTCAGGCCGACGAAATCGACGCCGCGCCGGTCGGCCGCGTCGACGATATCCCCGGCCGACGCCCCGAGCATCAGCTCGACGTCCAGATGCTGCTGCCGGAACGCCTCGGCCGCCAGGATGATGCCGAGGGTGTGCGACTGGTTCGGGAGGGTGGCGAAGAGCGCGTCGCACTTGCAGCCTCGGCATTGCCGGGTACAGGAGTCGCGCAGCGCGCTGTTGACCCTGAGCAGGGCCGAGATCCCGAGCGATACATCGAGCCAGGAAAGCACGTCCCGGTCCCAGCAGGCGCCAAGCCAGCGCGCGGTCTCGGCAAAGAGACCGTCGGCGATCTGCTGGTAGCCCGCGCCTTGCCGGCGCAGCGCCTCCACGCAGGCTGTCGCCGCCTCGATGTCGTTGTCGACCAGATGCACCGCGAAACGCTGCAGATCGGCCTCGGAGACGGCCGGCGGCGCGGTCTCCGCCGCCCTGCGGGCCTGGGCGAGACGCGACAGCGCGGCCCGGGCGAGATCCTCGACCGAACCCGCCTCCGGCGCGCGGTCGGGCTTGTCGGCAGTTTCCAAGGAAGCCTGGGCAACCGTTTTCGAATACTGAAACTGAACGGGCATTATGCACTCTCCCCCACGCTCCCAGTTAAGCGTCGAAACGCCAATCCCCCCTTGATTTCGATCAAACGGCCCGGCCACAGGGGATGTTGCAGCGCTGCCAGCATCGCGGGCGCAGGCCGGCACGGGCCGGCCTGCCCCGGCGCAGGCCCCGGGACCCGCAGGCGCAGGCGGGCCGGCAAGGCCCTGTCCGGCCTTGCGAATTCATCGCCCGGCCGGGCAGAGCGGCCTGCCGCCGGCCAGGCGGCCCAGGACCCGGCCGGTCGATCCGGGACCGGCATATGCACGCTCCGCCTTGGCCCGGGGCGTCGCCATCGCGCAACAGCGCGGCCGCCAGGCGGCGGGCGCGGCACGGCGCGGAGTCGGGAGAATCAAAGACGCCCGGCGCGGATTCAGCTACCCTCCGGGGATCACAAAAGGTGAGAAGAGGGATATCATGACCACGCGCAGGACAGAGGGCCGCGGCCGCCGCTATGACAGCGTGCTGGACACCGTCGGCGACACACCCGTCATCCGCATCAACCGCATCGCCCCCGAACATCTCAATGTCTACGTAAAGGTCGAGGCCTTCAACCCGGCCGGCTCGGTCAAGGATCGCCTGGCGCTCAGCATCATCGAGGCCGCCGAGCGGGACGGCCGGCTCGCGCCCGGCCAGACCGTGGTGGAGGCCACCTCCGGCAATACCGGCATCGGGCTTGCCATGGTCTGCGCGGCCAAGGGCTATCCGCTGGTGGTGACAATGGCCGAGAGCTTCTCGGTGGAGCGTCGGCGGCTGATGCGGTTTCTCGGCGCGCAGGTCGTGCTGACCCCCAAGGAACTCAAGGGCTTCGGCATGTATACCAAGGCCAAGGAACTGGCCGAACAGAACGGCTGGTTCCTCGCCAGCCAGTTCGAGACGCCGGACAACGCCGCCATCCATGCCGCGACGACGGCCCGCGAGATCCTGGCCGATTTCGACGGCGCGCGGCTGGATTACTGGATCACCGGCTACGGCACCGGGGGCACGGTCTCGGGCGTCGGCCGGGTGCTGCGCGAAGCCCGCCCGGAGACACGCATCGTGCTGACGGAACCGGCCAACGCGGCCCTCGTGGCCTCGGGCTATGTCAACACGCGCAACGACGCCCATCAGCCGACGGAAAGCCACCCCGCCTTCGAGCCGCACCCGATCCAGGGCTGGACGCCGGATTTCATTCCCTTCGTGCTGCAGGAGGCGCTCGACAAGCGCTACTACGACGACCTCATCCCCATCGCGGGCGCCGACGGGATCGCCTGGTCACGCCGCCTCGCCGCCGAGGAAGGGATCTTCACCGGGATCTCCGGCGGATCGACCTTCGCGGTTGCGATGAAACTCGCCGAGAGCGCCCCCGAGGGCGCCGCGATGCTGGTGATGCTGCCCGACACGGGCGAGCGCTATCTCTCCACGCCGCTCTTCGAGGACATTCCCGCGGAGATGAGCGACGAGGAACGGGCGATATCCCGGTCCACGCCGACGGCGCAGATGCCCTAGGGCGCGCCGCCCTTGCCCGGGCGCGGCGGCGGTTGCTACGGTCCGGCCAGCAGCCCGCGGACCCCGCCGGCCAGGAGAGTGTCATGGATCACGATACCGAGTCCGGCCCGGCGACCGGGCGCAGCCGAAGCCTTGGCGCGCGGCTGTTCGGCGATCTGGCCGCCGATGCCGGGCGGCTGGTCGCGGCCTTCGCGATCGGCGCGGCGGCGGGCGCGGTGCTCTGTCTCTATTTCGGGCTGCCGGTCATCGTTGGGCTCGGCGGCGGCCTCGTCGTCTTGGGCCTCGTCCTGGCGCTGATGCCGAACGGCCCGTTTTTCTGAACGCCGCCGCCCGTCCCGGCCCTCAGCCGGTCGGCAGATACGGGATCGTGCCGGCGATGTCGGTGTCGTCGATCAGGCGGAACCGGCTGACGCTGCCCGCCTGCCGCGCCTCGCCATAGGGCGCGTAGGCCGGGTCGGAGGCAAAGGCCATCACCGCGTCGCGCGAGGGAAACTCGAGAAGCGCGACGAGGGTGCTCGGCGGCGTTTCGCCTTCCAGCGTCTCGATATTCCCGGACCGGGCGAGGTAGCGCCCGCCATGCTTTTCGACCAGGTCGTGGACATTGGCGGCGTATTCGGGAACCCACCCGTCATCGGTGACCTCGATATCGGCGATCAGGTAAACGCTCATCTCTCTCCTCCTTCTGCGCTGGACGCGTTTGACCGGACGAGCATCGGCCAAAGGCGTGCGCAACCGCCAGTCACCGATCTGTACCGGGTGATACAGTTACTGAACTGGCCGGTCCGCGTGCCATCCCCTAGACTGGGGGAAAAGGGAGAGAGGATGACGCAACCCGGCTACAAGCAGTTCTGCCCGGTGGCGATGGCCGCCGAGGTTCTCTGTTCGCGCTGGACGATGGTTCTCCTGCGCGAGCTGATCGCCGGCTCGACCCGGTTCAACGATCTCAGGCGCGGCGTACCGCGCATGTCGCCATCGCTTCTCTCGCAGCGCCTGAAGGAGCTCGAGCAGGCGGGCATCGTGGAAAAGCGCCCGCTGCCCAGTGAAAAGGGCGTCTTTGCCTATCACCTCACGCAAGCCGGGCAAGACCTGCGCCCCATCATCGAGGCGATGGGGTTCTGGGGTCAGAAATGGGTCGAAAGCTCGCTTTCGCTGAAGAATCTCGACCCGTCGCTGCTGATGTGGGACATGCGCCGCAACCTCGATCCGCGCCCCCTGCCCGCGCGGCGGGTGGTCGTCGAGTTCCTCTACACGGACCTGCCCGCCTCGAAGCGGCGCTGGTGGCTGGTGATCGAGCCGGACGCCTCGGTCGATCTCTGCTGGTCGGATCCGGGCTTCGACATCGATCTCTACGTCACGACGGACCTGCGAACCATGACGGCGATCTGGATGGGGCTGACCACGGTGGCGCGCGAGGACGCGCGGCTGAAGCTCGACGGCGCGCGGGACGTGGCCCGCTCGATGCAGAGCTGGCTTGGCCTCAGCCCCTTCGCCGTCCAGGAAAAACTGGTGCCCTGACGGCGGCCGCGGCCGGTCTTACGCCCGCGCCGGCCCCTGGAGCGCGCTGTCCAGCTCGCGGGTCAGGCGGCGTTCTTCCTCGATACGCGGTTTCGAGAGCCCCGCCAGAAGCAGATAGGCCACCGGCGTCAGGTAAAGCGTGGACAGCGTCGCCAGCCCGAGCCCGCCGACGATCACCCAGCCGAGCGCCTCGCGCGCCTCGGCGCCGGCGCCGGCCGACAGGATCAGCGGCACGCCCCCGAGGACCGTCGAGACCATGGTCATCATCACCGGCCGCAGCCGCACGGTGGACGCCTCGAGGATCGCCTCGCGCACGGCGGCGCCCCGGTCCCGCAGCTGGTTGGCGAACTCGACGATCAGGATGCCGTTCTTGGCCATGATCCCGATCAGCATCACCAGCCCGATCTGGCTGTAGACGTTGAGCGACAGACCCGTGAACACCATCGCGAAGACCGCGCAGGCCAGCCCCAGCGGCACTGTCGCCATGACCACCACCGCCGAGACGAAGCTCTCGAACTGGGCGGCCAGGACCAGCAGCACCACCGCGATGGCGAAGCCGAAGATCACCACCAGCCCCGAGCTTGTCTGGTCGAGCGTCGCGGCCTCGGCCAGCGGCACGATGCGGTTCTCCTCGGCCAGCACCTCATCGCCAAGACGCCGCACCTCGGCCATCGCGTCGCCGAGCGCGAAATCCGGCGTCAGCGAGGCCGTCACCTCGACCGACCGGTTCTGGCCCTCGCGGCCAAGCTCGGGCGCGACGGCGCGTTCCTGCAGGCGCACGAAGCTCGACATCGGCACCATTGTGCCGTCCCCGGCCTCGACGAAGATATTGCTGAGATCGCCGGGATCGTTCACCGGATCCGAGGTCGACAGCATCTGGATGTCGTAGCTCAGATCGTCGATGAAGACGGACCCCACCGTGCGCCCGTCAAGCACGGCCCGCAGCGCCTCGCCGAGCCCGGCGATCTCGACCCCCAGATCGGAGGCCCGCGTGCGGTCCACCTCGATGAAAAGCTGGGGCTGCGTGGTCTCGTAATCGAGGCGCACGGATCCGAAGGCCGGGTTGTCCTGCATCCGCGCGATCAGCGCGTCGGCCACCTCCGCAAGCTGTCCGTAGCTGCTGCCGGTGATCGCGAAGCTGAGCCCCCGGCCGGCCCCGCGGATTCCCAGCGAGTTCGGCTGGATCGCGAAGGCCCGCACCCCGACAATGTCGCGCAGCCCCGCGTTGATCTGGCCCACGATCTCGTTCTGGCTGCGCGCCCGGTCGCCCCAAGGGGCGAGCGAGAACACCATGAAGCCGCGATTGTCGGCCCCGAAGCCGGTGATGGAAAAGACGTTGGTGACCTCGCCCGCCTCTTTCAGGGGCTCGGCCAGCGCCTCGATCTCGCGCATCTTGGCCGTGGTGTAGTCGAGCGACACGCCCTGCGGCGCGCGCACCACCAACAGCGCCACGGCGCGGTCCTCGCGCGGGGTCAGCTCCTGGCGGATGGAGCCGAACATCATCGCCGCCGTCGTGGCGAACAAAGCCGCCGCCAGCACCACGACGAAGGGCACCGCCAGCGCCCAACGCAAGGTGGCGGCATAAAGCCCCGCCAGCCGGTTGCCCAGCCAGACCATCGGCCCGCGGGGATCGGCGGCCGGATCGGCCGTCAGAAGCCGGCTTGCCAGCACCGGGCAAAGCGTCAGCGCGACCAGCGACGACAGCGCCACCGCCATGGCCAGCGTGAAGCCGAACTCGCGGAAGAGCCCGCCCGCCTGCCCCGGCAGGAAGGACAGCGGCACGAAGACGGCGGCCAGCGTGGCCGTCGTGGTGACCACGGCGAAGAAGACCTGCCGCGTGCCCAGCACCGCGGCGGCGCGCGAACCCATCCCGTCGCCGCGGCGGCGCACGATGTTTTCGAGCACCACGATCGCGTCGTCGACGACCATGCCCGTGGCCAGAACCAGCGCCAGCAGCGTCAGGATATTGACCGAGAAGCCAACGATGTAGATCGCCGCCAGCGTGCCCACCAGCGCCACAGGCATGGTGAGCGCGGGGATCATGGTGGCGCGCGCATCGCGCAGGAAGACGAAGATCACCAGCACGACGATGCCCACCGCCAGCGCCAGGGTCTTCAGCACCTCCTGGATCGCGCCGTTGATGAAGATCGCGTCGTCGGAGGTGACGAAGATCGACACGTCCTCGGGCAGCGTCTGCGACAGCTCGTCCACTACCGCGCGCACGGCCGCCGAGATCTCGAGCGTGTTCGAGGTCGCCTGCCGGATGATACCAAGCCCGATGCCCGTCTGGCCGTTGGCGCGCAGCACCGTCTCGTCCGGTGCCGGGCCGAGTGTGACCCGGGCGACGTCCCCCACCCGCACGTCCGGCGCGATGGTCAGCGCCTCGAAGGCCTGCGCCGAAACCACCGTCGCGGTGGTGCGCACGTTGATCGACTGCCGCCCGCCCGAGAGATCGCCCGCCGGCGCGTCATAGGCCACGTCGGCCAGCGCCCGGCGCAGATCACCCAGCGTGAGCCCCCGCGCCGCGAGCTGCGCCATGTCGATATCGACGCGGAAGATCGGTTCGCGATCGCCGTAGATCTGCAGGTCCGCCACCCCCTCGACCGAGATCAGCCGGTCCTCGACGCGATCCTGCACGATCCGGGTCAGGTCCTGCGGCGAACGGCCCTGGGCGGTGACGGCGACGCGGACCACGGGCTGCGCGTTGTCGTCGGCCTTGACGACCCGCGGCGTCTCGGCGTCGTCCGGCAGCTGCCCGGCGATGCGTCCGACCGCGTCCCGCGCGTCGGTCGCGGCCACGTCGATATCGACGTCTTCCTCGAATTCCAGCGTGACCCGGCTGCGCCCGAACCGCGAGGTGGACGAGATGCTGCGAATGCCCGGCACGCGTCCCACCGCGCCCTCGATCCGGCCGGTCACGTCCTGGTCGACGCTTTCCGGCGAGGCGCCGGGAAAATCGGTGCGGATGGTGACCACCGGGCTGTCGACGTTCGGCAACTCGCGGATTTCGACGCCGAAGAGCGCGGCGATGCCGGACAGGATCAGCAGCGCGCTCAGCACGAGCGCCAGGATCGGGCGCCGGACGAACAGCGCCGTGCCGGATCCCGCGATCGCGCTGGCCTGGCCGTCGACCTGCACGGCTAGAGCCTCGCCCGGCCGCCGGGGCGGGCCGCCCCGGCCGCGGTCCGGTCGGAGACCACGCTGACCTCCGCCCCCGGGCGCAGGTTCTGCACGCCCTCGGTGACGACAAGCTCACCCGTCGCGAGATCGGCCTCGACCACCACGCTGTCGGCGTTGCGCTGGCGGATGGTGATCGGCACCCGCGCCGCCTTGCCCTCGCGCACGACCCAGACATAGGAGCCGTCGCTCGACCATTGCACCGACAAGGGATCGACCACCGGCAGCGTCTCGCCGGGAAACCGCATCTCGACCTTGAAGGCCATGCCGGCGCGCAGCCGGTCCTCGGCATTGGCCACGCGTCCCTGCAGGCGCAGGGTGCGGCTGGCGCTGTCGACGACGTTGTCGATGGCGCTGATCTGGCCGGTGAGGCGCAGGTCCGGGATGCCCAGCGGTCGCGCCGTGATCTCGCTGCCGAGCGCGACCTGCCCCACGACGCGTTCCGGCACGCGGAAATCGATCAGGATCGCCGACCGGTCGGTGATCGTCCCGATCGCGTCCTGGCTCGAGAGCCGGTCACCCACCGCCACGTCCAGCACGCCCACCCAGCCCGAGATCGGCGCGCGCACGGTGCGCTGGTCGAGATCGTATTCCGCCTGGTCACGCTCCAGCTCCGCGGTGCGCAGCGCCAGCCGGGCCTCGCGCAGGCGCACCTGCGTGACGGCCCCGGTGTCGCCGAGACGTTCCAGCCGCGCGGCCTCCTCCCGCGCCTCGTCCAGCATCAGCCGGGCGCGCTCGAGCGCGATCCGCTCGGCCTCCGCGTCGAAACGGAGCACGACGTCGCCTTCCTCGACATAGCTGCCGCCCTCGAGCGGCATCGCGCGGATCTGGCCCGACACCTCCGGGCGCAGGGTGACCGAGCGCAGCGCGTGCCCGTCGCCGATCGCCTCGATGCGGTCGTCGACCGCGCCGGCCGTCACCGCGGCCACGACGACCTGCGCGGGACCGCCGCCGCCCCAGCCGCGGCCCTCGCCATCCTCGGCGGTCGCGACCTCGATGCCCAGCAAGTCGGTCAGGCCGAGGCGCTCCAGCACCGGGCCGGCGGCCGGGACATAGGCCGCCCAGACATAGATCACGGCCGCCAGCAAGGCGCCGCCCAGAAGGATTTGCCGGATTACAGCCATTCTCGTTCCTTTGACCCGGAAAGGTAATGCACCGGGCATCGCTGTCACTCAATATCACGAAAACGCGACATGCACCGCCGACCGGCAGAACGCGTCAGCCGGAGAACAGCGGGAACGAAACCCCCAGCGCCCAGGCCAGCACCAGCCCCAGCACGAGGCCGGGCGCCAGCGGGCCGGACCGCCGGCTCGCCGCGTGGCCCATCGTGCCGAAGACGAGGTAGAACAGGACGATCACGGGCGCGATCATGAGCAGGAAGAACAGCCCTTCGAAATCCAGCGCCACCCCGAACCCAAGCGATGCAAGGAACGCGCCGTGCAGCAACAGACGGCGCCCGCGCCCCGCCGCGTGCCCGAGCCGCGCATCGGCCAGGAAAAAGGGCACGGCGCCCAGGGCGAGGACGAGAATGATCGCGGCGCGCTCCGCCGTCGGCCAGAAATTCGCGGCATAGCGATCCAGCGCGACGCCGATCAGAAGGCTCGCCCCCCCGAGCAGCAGGATCGCCGGTAGCGACACGCCGCCCCAGCGCACCCCCCAGACCCGCAGGAGGACGATCTGCACCGCCGCGTAGATCCCGAGATGCAGCGCCAGGTAGTCGGCCACCAGCACCGGCAGGGCCGCGACCGGCAGCGCCAGGGCCAGCGGCGGCGCGGCCAGCGCCGGCAACGCGGTGACGGCCAGCAGCCGCCGCCAGCCCAGATCGACCGCGGCGACGGGCACGACCGGCAGCCGCCGCGCCAGCCCGCCGAAAAGCAGCACCAGCCCCGCGACGAGCCCGATGATCGCGTGGCCGGTCGGCAGGATGACCGCGTCAGAGCTGCGCCCGTAGGCCTGGTCCAGCCAGTCGAGCGCCGCGCGTCGGCCGGCCCTGCTCTGCAGCACGGAGACGTGTTCGGTCCAGGGGGCGACGACGGCGCGGCGGGTCACCGGCCCGGCGGTGGCCGTCAGGCCCGGCTCGGCGGCGGGATCGACCATTTGCACCGCCTCCCGCGCGAAATCGCGCAGGCCCGGCTCCCACTGGCCGGTGACCAGGAGCAGCGTTCGCGGGGTGGTTGCGTCGATCTCGCGCGAAAAGGCCGAGATCAGCACCACGGGCCCGATATCCGCGCGCCCGGCGGCGACCCGCACCAGGATATCCGTGGCCATCGAATGCCCGATTAGCGCCACGGGCACATTATCCGCGCCGACGGCGTCGATCACCTTTTCCGCCTGCGCGGCCAGCAGCCGCGTGGTCCCGTCGATCGCGGCCAGGTCGCCCGACATCGGCACCGGGTGCCGCCCGTGGCCGAGAAAGTCGAAGCTGTGCACCCGGTAGCCCGCGCGGGCCAGCGGCAGCGCGTAGCCCTGCATCATCGGCGACGAGCCCGCGAAGCCATGGGCGATCACGACCGCCGGCCCGTCGGCCCCGGGGCGGGCGAGAACGGTCACCGGGGTCTCACCGACCCGGGTGGCGGATATCTCCACGCCGGACCGGGCCCGTTCCAGCACCCAGAGCGAGACCACGATAAGCACCAGTGCGACCATCCCCCTCATCGGGGGCCTTCCGGCATCGCCGCGGGCCGGGGATCGCGGGACCGCCGGCGCACGGCGTCAGCCGATCTCTGCCAGCAGCCAGCGCGCCAGATCGCCCAGCAGCACGGCACCGGCCGCGTCGAAGGCGGCGACGACCGCGCCGACCTCGGTCGAGGCCGCGTCGCGCGTGACCGAGAAGGTTCGGGCCGCGATCACCCGCGCATCCCGGTCGTCGACAAGGCGGGCGACCAGGCGCAGGCGCACCGTCGCGCCGGCCATGTCCGCGCCGGTCTCGGCCTGGAAATCCGTGAGTTCTGTCAGAACCGCGTAATCGCCCGTCGTGCCGACCGGGCGGCGCGCGACCGAACCGAACGCGCCGGTTTCCGACAGGTGCCGCAGGATCATCGTCTGCAGCATTTCCGGCGCCGGATCCGCCCAGCGTGCACCGGGCAGGTATTCCACCTGCAGCGGCTGCGGCCGGATCATGATCCGGTCGGTGGCCAGCGCCCCGCTGGCCATCGGTTCGGCGACGACAAGCTCCGCGCCGCGCCGCGGCCCCGCGGCGGGGCGTGCCGCGGGGGTGGCAAGCTCGTAGATCGCCAGCGGCTCGGACGCGTCCTGCAAGGCGGAAATCGCGGTACAGCCCGGCAGGGCCAGCGCCAGCAGAATTGCGAGAAAGGGAAACTTACCCAGCATGAACATGCCTCATCGTCTGAATTCGGGGGCGCGCGGGTCGAGGAAGAATCGGCTCGGGTTTCGGCGGATCTGTTCGACGAGCGCGTCGAGATTGTCGACCAGCGCGCGGATCTCGACGGAGAGCCGCGTGTATTGCGGCAGCGCCTCGTCGGCGAAGCTGCGCACCTGCGGCCCGCTCGACTGGGCGACCTGTTCGACCTCGGCGAAAGCCGCCCGCGCCGAGCGGCTGGCCGCGCGCAGCTCCTCGGCGACGGCCGGTATCTCGTCGGCAACGCCGCCGACGGCGGTCTCGAGTTCCGTCAGCGTGGTCTCGAGCCCGGCGACGATACCGGCCATGTCCTCGTTGATGACCCGATCCGCCCCGGTGAAGGCGCGTTCGGCCGCGCCCAGCGCGCGGTCGCCCGTCTCCAGCGCCCCGTTGATGGCCGCGAGGGTGTCGTTGGCCCGTTCAAAGGTTCCGCGCGCGGCGGCCAGCGTTTCGTCCGCGGACCCGGTCAGCCCGTCCAGCCGGCCCGAGGCCTCCGAGAGATCGGCGCCGACCCGGTCGACGACCTCGGCGGCGCGGGCCGCGGCCCCGCGCACCTCGTCCATCAGCGCCGGCAGATCGCTCCCGGCCGTGTCGCCGAGCGACCGGATGACCGCGGTCGCCTCGGTCGTGGCCACCCGCAATTCGCGGATCAGCGGGGTCGCGTCCTCGGCCAGCAGCCCGTCGAAGCGCAGCGCGGCCGCGTCGACCGTGCCCAGCGTCTGCTCGATGCGGGCGATCAGCGCATCGGTCGCCGAAAGCGTCTGCCGTGCCTCGGTCAGGCGCGCCGTCGCCGCCCTGCCGGTCTCGGCATAGGTGTCGATCAGCGTCTCGGCCCTTTCGCCGAAGCGCGCGACGCGCGTTTCGATATCGGTGACCGACCGCCCGAGCGCCTCCGTCGCGGGGCCGAGATCCTCGGTGATATAGCGATCGAGGGTCGCGATGGTGTCCCCGGCGTCGGTCAGGGTTCCCGACCCCTGCGCCAGCACCCCCCGCGCCTCTTCCGACAGCGTGCCGAAGGATCGGATCGTCGTCTCGGCCTCGGCCAGCGCCCCCGAGATATCGCCCGTCAGCGCATCGAGCGTGGAGTTGAACCGCTCGATCTGGCCCGCGAAGCCGGAGACGGAGCCGGTGACCGTCGAGAAATCCTCGAGCGCGGTGGCGAACTCTGCCGAGGCGCCCTCGACGTTCTGGAGGATCGTATCGACCCGCCGGCGGTTCTCACCGCCCAGCAATTCGCGCAACTCGCGCACGACGCCCAGCGTCTCGGCGAGGATCTCGGGCGCGTCCTGGGAGAGCGTCTGCAACACCGACCGGCCCGCCTCGATCTCGGGCACGTCCGCATCCGAGGTCTCGGCCAGCAGGGGCGCCTCGGGCGAGCCGGGGCTGATCCCGACGAAGGAAACGCCGGTGACGCCCTGCGCCTCGATGGTGGCGGTGCTGTCGGTGCGCACCGGGGTCCCGGCCTCCACCTCGATGCGGACCCGCACGCGGCCGTCGTTTTCCGGCGACAGCCGGATCCCCACCACCTGCCCCACGGGGAAGCCGGCATAGCGGACGTCCGAGGCTTCGCTCAGGCCGGACACGCTTTCGAAATCGATGTCGTAATAGGCGAACTGCCGGTCCAGCTCGACGCGTGCGAACCACAGGAAGAACCCCAGCAGGCCGAGGAACCCCGCAACCGCGAAAGCGCCGACGAGAATGTAGTTCGCGCGGGTTTCCATCGTCAGCCTTTCTCGGTTGCCGCGTCCGCCCCGGGGGCTTCGAAGGCGGCGCGGGCACGGGGCCCATGGAAATAGTCCTGCACCCAAGGATGGTCGACGGCCAGCATGTCACGCAAGCCGCCGGTGACCAGGACCTTTCGCTCGGCCAGCACGGCGATGCGGTCGCAGATCGCGTGCAGCGTATCCAGATCATGGGTGACGAGGAAGACCGTCAGCCCCAGCGCCTGGCGCAATTTCAAGATGAGCTGGTCGAAGTCCGCCGCGCCGATCGGGTCGAGCCCGGCGGTCGGCTCATCCAGAAAGACGATATCCGGATCGAGCGCCAGCGCCCGCGCGAGGCCCGCGCGTTTGCGCATGCCACCCGACAGTTCCGACGGGTACTTGTCGCCGGCGGTATAGGGCAGCCCCACCAGCGCGATCTTCAGCTCCGCGAGCTGTCGGCGGATCTCGGGCGCGAGCCCGTCCACCGCCCGGAGCGGCACCTCGACATTCTCGCGCACCGTGAGCGACGAGAAGAGCGCGCCGTCCTGGAACAGCACGCCCCAGCGCTCGTCGAGCCGGGCGCGCGCCGCGGCATCCCCGGACAGCACATCGACCCCGAAGACCTCGATCGACCCGGCGGCCGGTCGCTGCAACCCGACGATCGAGCGCAGCAGCACCGACTTGCCCGTGCCCGAACCGCCGACGATCCCGAGCACCTCGCCCCGCCGGACATCGAGATCGAGCCCCTCATGCACGACGTGATCGCCGAACTGGGTGCGCAGGCCGCGCACGCGGATCACCGCCTCGGGCCCGTCCGGCCGGCTCACAGCCCGACCTCGGCGAAAAACACGGAAAACAGCGCGTCGGCCAGGATCACCGCGAAGATCGCCGTCACCACGGCGCTCGAGGTCATCCGCCCGAGCGACTCGGCGTTGCTCTGGACCCGCATCCCCGCGTGACATCCCACGACGCCGATGATCACTGCGAAGACCGGGGCCTTCACGAGGCCGACGAAGACATGCGAGACGTCCGTGCCCTCGATCAGCCGCGTGCGGAACATCGACGGCGAGATGCCAAGCTCGATCCAGGACATCAGCGCCCCGCCGAAAAGCCCCGCGAGATTCGCGATCAGCCCCAGGATCGGCAGCATCAGGATCAGCGCCAGGATGCGCGGCACGAAGAGCACCGCGGCCGGGTCGAGCCCCAGCGTGCGCATCGCGTCGATCTCCTCGCGCATCTTCATGGATCCGATCGCCGCGGTGAAGCTGGACGCCGTGCGCCCGGCCACGATGATCGCGGTCAGCAGGATGCCGAGCTCGCGCAGGATCGAGATCGCGATCAGGTCCACGACGAAGACCTCGGCCCCGAACTGGCGCAGCTGCGCCGCACCCTGGAAGGCCAGCACGACGCCAATCAGGAACGCCATCACCGCCACGATCGGCACCGCGCGAAAGCCGACATCCTCGCAATGGGCGACCAGGGCCGTCAGGCGGAACCGGCCCGGATGGCGCAGCACCTGGCCGAGCCGCACGAGGAAGAGGCCGAGATATCCCGTCAGACCGACCCCGAAGAGCGCACCGCGCGTCACCGCCCGCCCGATGGTCTCCAGCCGCACGGCCAGTCCGCGGCGAGCCGCCGGCTTGGGTTCGGGCTGCGGCGTGGCCGCGGCGACGGCATCGAGCAGCATCTCCACGTCCGGTGCCGCGTTCTCGAGCCGGACGCTGCCGCCGGCCGCCTCGATTCGCCGGCGCAGTTCCGACAGCGCCCAGGCGCCGGCGGTGTCGAGGCGACGCAACGCGCCAAGATCGACGACCAGCGGTCCATCCGCCGCCAGGGACGCGAAGCGGGCGCGGACCCGCGTCACCTGGTGGACGGTCAGCTCCTCGCCGAGTGTCAGCGACGTCTCCGCCGGGGTATCCCGGCGCTCGATCCTGATGTCTTCGTCTGCCAAGTGCCGCCCTGTCCCGTCTGCGAGGCGCGCCGGCGGCATAGGCCAGCCCGACCGGTCTCTCGCGGCGAGTGTAGGGCAAGGTTCGGCCACAACGCCACCGCGATAATGCCTCCCGCGACGGCAAGGGGGCCGACGGGGCCAGGATCATCCGCAGAGGCGCGAAAAAGCTTGCGCAAAGGCGGCCGTGGCATGAGCCTGCTACGCGGGCGACCGGACCCGGGAAACCTGTGCTGCAAGGGGAATATCTTGATCGATCTCTACACATGGACCACGCCGAACGGACGCAAGGTGTCCATTCTGCTCGAGGAACTGGGCGCGGACTATACCGTCCACCCGGTCGATATCGGCCAGGGCGCGCAGAAGGCGCCCGATTTCCTGAAGATCTCACCCAACGGGAAGATACCCGCCATCGTCGACCGCGAGACGGGGATGAGCCTGATGGAATCGGGCGCGATCCTGCTCTATCTCGCCGAGAAACACGGCCGTTTCCTGCCCGAGGCCACGCTCGCGCGCTTCGAGGTGATCGAGTGGCTGATGTGGCAGATGGGCGGGCTCGGCCCGATCGCGGGCCAGGCGCACCACTACATGCATTTCAATCCGGGCGTCGACCCTTATGCCGAAGGCCGGCTAGCGAAAGAGGTCGGCCGGCTCTACACGGTGCTGGATCAGCGGCTCGCCGGACGCGCCTATGTCTGCGACGACTATTCGATCGCCGACATGGCGATATGGCCATGGATCAGCCGCCATGAATGGCATCGCGCGGATCTTCGCGATTACCCCAACCTGCGCGACTGGTACCGGCGCATCGCGGCGCGCCCGGCGGTCCGGCGGGGCTACCACGTGCCGAAGGAGGTGGGCACGATCCCCGCAGGCTAGCGCCCGGGCTGCCGGGGACGGCCGCCCGGCGGCCCGTGCCGCGCGCTCAGTTGGACCAGTTGGCGATGACGTCGTAGCCCTCGGCCTCGGGCGGCGCTTCGAGATACTCGGAGAAGTGGCTCCAGAGCGCGGCCACCCGTTCCGCGTTGGCGTCCGAGCTTTCCTCGCTCTCGACGACCGAGATGACGCAGCCACTGCCGTCGGCGTTCATGACGTTGACGAAGTTATGCATGCCAGGCATGCCCATGATCTGGTCGCGCAGCGAATTCAGCAGCTCCGTCGCCGCGTCGCGGCTTTCGGGCTTCATCTTGTATCGTGTTATCCTGGCAAACATTCCTATCCCCCCGCTGGGGCCGGCCGGCCCCGAGGCCGACCTCCGGATGGAAGCGGCGCGATCACCATAGCACGGTTTTGCCCGCAGGCTGGCCTGCTTTGTCCCCCGGGGCGCCCGTTACGCGCCGACCCCCGCGAAGCGCAGGCCGCTCAGCTCCGCCATTTCGCGTTTCCAGGTGGTGATGTCGCGCGCCGTGAAGGCCGACAGCTCGGAATGGCCGCAGGCCCGCGACAGCACTTTCATCAGCGCCACGGACGCCTCGAAATACCGCGCCAGCCGCGCCGCGCCGGCCGCGACGTCCAGACGCGCGCGCAGCTCGGGCTTCTGCGTGGCGATCCCGGCCGGGCAGTTGTTCGTGTGGCACATCCGCGCCGCCACGCATCCGACCGCCTGAATGGCCGCGTTCGAAACGGCGACGGCGTCCGCGCCCAGGGCCAGCGCCTTGGTGAAATCCTCGGCCACGCGCAGCCCGCCGGTGACCACCAGCGTCACCTCGCGGCCCGCGGTCCGGTCCAGGTGGCGCCGCGCCCGGGCGAGCGCGGGAATGGTCGGCACGGAAATATGGTCCCGGAAGATGAGCGGCGCCGCGCCGGTGCCGCCGCCGCGCCCGTCGAGGATGATGTAGTCGGCCCCGGCGGCAAGCGCGAAGTCGATGTCGTCCTCGATGTGATTGGCAGAGAGCTTGAACCCGATCGGGATACCGCCGGAGCGTTCGCGCACCTCGTCGGCCAGCTTCCGGAAATCCGCCGCGGTCTCGAGGTCCGGGAAGGTGCTCGGCGAGATCGAGGTTTCGCCCGGCGTGGCGCCGCGCACCTCGGCCACGCGGCCCGTCACCTTGTCGCCGGGCAGATGCCCGCCGGTTCCGGTCTTGGCGCCCTGCCCGCCCTTGAAGTGGAAGGCCTGCACCTTCTCCGCCAGCTCCGGCGTCCATCCGAAACGCCCGGAGGCCAGCTCGTAGAAATAGCGGCTGTTCTCCGCCTGCTCTTCGGGAAGCATGCCGCCCTCGCCCGAGCAGATGCCCGTGCCGGCCTTCTCGGCACCGCGCGCGAGCGCGATCTTGGCTTCCTCGGAGAGCGCGCCGAGGCTCATGTCGGAGACGAAGAGCGGGATATCGAGATGCAGCGGCCGGCGCGCCCGCGGTCCGATCACCGTCTCGGTCCGGACGTCATGATCGTCGGGCAGCGGCTTGCGCGCCACCTGCGCGGGCAGGATCTGGATATCGTCCCAATGCGGCAGATCCTTTCGCGGCACGCCCATGGCCGCCACCTCGCCATGATGGCCCAGCTTGGACAGGCCGTCACGGGCAAGCGCGTGAATGCGGGCGACGGTGGGTTCTTCGGGCGTCGGTTTCGCACCCGGGGCCGCGTCGGCATCCGACCCGTCCTGCAGCACCTCGTCCCCGGCGGCGCGGTCGCCAAGCGTCGCATGGGTGCCGTCGCAATAGGGCGGGTTCCGCGTCGCCTTGCACCGGCACAGCGCGGCCTTCCCGGTCTTGTCGGCCTTGAAGGTCAGCGGCTCGATACCCGTGCCGGCGTGGGACCCGTCACAGAACGGCTGGTTGGAGGACCGCCCGCAGCGGCACCAGCTGTAGGTCTCGCCTGCTTCGAGCTCGACGGACTCGGGCGACTTGGCGGCAATGATCGGGGCGTCGGTCATCCTGTACTCTCGTCTTTTGCGTTTCGGGTCTGCCCCCAACCTATGGCATAGCGGGTCCGGGGAAAGCCCCCGTGCCCGACGCCCCCCGGGACCGCGACCGGTCCGAGATCGAAAGGAACGCCCGATGCGCGACCATGACGAACCCCACGCCAACCCGATCCTGGCGCGCGATGCGGACTGCCCGCCGGGCGAGGTGGAGACGCCGGCCTTCGTCATCCACGAGGATGCGGTCATGGCCAATCTCGAGAAAACGCTCGTGGCTTGCGGCGGTCCGGCCCGGCTGATGCCCCATGTCAAGACGCACCGCGCGCCATGGGTGGTCGCGGCCCTGCGCCGGGCGGGGATCGAGACCTTCAAGACCGCGACGGTCGCCGAGGTGGAAATGGTGGCGCGATGCGGCGCGAAAAACGTCACGCTGGCCTATCCGACGGTCAACCCGGCCAATGTCGCGCGGTTCATCCGCTGCGCCGCGGCCAATCCGGGGACCACCTTCGTCGGGATGGTCGACTCCGAGCATGGGCTGGGGGTCTGGCGAACACAGCTGGACACGGCACCGCACAATATCCTGATGCGCGTCGATCTCGACCCGGCGTTCGGCCGAACGGGCGCGCCGATGACGGAGGTGGCCGTCGACCTTGCGCGCGGGCTTCACGAGATGCGCCGGTTCCTTGGCTGGCATCTTTACGACGGCCATGTCCATGGCAGCCTCGCGGAGCGGCGCGCAAGGGTCGCGGCCGAAGCCGAGGCCGTGCGCGGGCTCGACGCCCGCCTCGCCGCGTTCGGGATATCCGGTGATCTGGTCGCGGGCGGGAGCTATACCTTCGATCTCTGGCCCGCCGAGGGGGCCCGGTTCGTGTCACCCGGCAGCTGGACCTATTCGAGCGCAATGCATGACCGCGATCTCGGGAACCTCGCCTGGAAGCCCGCCGCCTTCGTCCTGTCGACCGTGATATCGGCGTATGACGGCACCGTGACGCTCGATGCCGGATCGAAGGCCATCGCGCCCGACAAGCCCCTGAAGACGCGCTTCCCAGTCGACGGGGAGATCTGCCTGATGAGCGAGGAACACGCCGTGCTCCGCACCGCGGGCCTGGCGGTCGGCGACCGCGTGCTGCTCGTCCCGGAACACGCCTGCACGACCGCCTATCTCTACGACCGGGCCTGGGTGCGCGGGCGCGACGGCGCCTGGGAGGTTCGCGCCCAGCTCGGAAGCGCGCGCTAGCCCGCCGGCCATCCGGCGGAAATGGCGGGCAGCGCCGGATCGCGCGTGCCGGCAGCCGCGGCGGGCCGCGGCGCAGAGGGCACGCGCCTGGGGGCGCGCGTTGCCCCTGACCGATGCCCGAAGGGTTCGATCAGGGGCGTGGCCGCACCCCCGGGAAATGGCGCCCCGAAGGTCCGGGAGCCCCCTTGCATGGGGCCGAGATGCCGCGGGCTTAGTTCGCGTACTCGCTGAAGACGGTCACGCTTCCGTCGTCCTCCAGGCGGCAGCTCAAACGCTGGCCTCCTGCATCGAGCACCAGCAGCGGGCCGCCCCCGGTCCGGATGCGTTCCACGATATTGATGTCCATCGCGGGATAGCCCGCATAGCGCGCGGCCTGATCGATACAGCGCGCGTTCATGCCATCGAATTGCGCTTCGGTGCCGCTCAGGCCGTCATCGGTCATGCCGCCGCCGGACGTGCCGCCGCCGGTCTCGACGCATCCCGCCAGGGCGACGAGCGCTGCAGTGCCGATCAAGGTCTTGATCGCGTTGGTCATTTGTCTTTCCTTTCCTGCTTGTTGACCCAGGGGTTTACTCGACCCCGAAAACCATCTTGAACGCCTCTGGCCCGCTGCCCCCTGTCGATCACTCGGATCCCGTGACCGGCGGATTGCCAGAGGTGACCGCGATACATCCGCGATGACGACGCCCGAAGGCTCCGCGACCCGTCCGGATGGCAAGGCTGCCGCCCGCCGACGCACGCGGCACGCGGTGATCGCGGCCTCGATGCCCTTCGGACCGGTGCCGGCGCCGCGGCGGCGTGCGGCCGCGGCAGGAGGGCGCGTGATGGCGACGGGGCTTTCGCAGTCATCGGCTCGGGATCCTCCAGGACGTTGTGTCGACGCTCAGCCACCGAATATGACGGCATCGGGTATCTCGTAGCGCTCGTCGTCGACGCGGATGCGCGTCAGGTCACCCTCGCGGGTGGCCGAATTCTCGAAGCCGCCGCCGGCCTGGCTCGTGTCGGAACTCACGAAGGCCCCGTCCGTGAAGAACAGGGCGCGCGGGACCCCGTCAGGCTTGGTGATCACCACCGTCGCGGAGCCGTCGCCGTCACGGGCCACGCCCATCGCGCAGTGGGTCATCGGCGCGCCGACCCCCGCGGCACAGGGAACCGGCCCCACCGCGTCGAAGACGCCCTGCCCGGCCCGCAGCGCGGAATCCGCGGCCTCGAGATGTTCGCGCGCGCCCCAGCCGCTGACGCTGCCGTCGAGCGTGGCGACGCGACACCACGCATCCTCGCACCCGTCGTTCCGAAGCACCTGGCCCGGGAGGGCACTGCCCAGAACCGCAGATCCGGCATCCGGTGCGGCAAGGATCGGCATGTCCCCGGACAGTCCGAACGGGCTTAGGTAGGGGGGCGTGCCGGTCGGGGCCTCGCGGCCGGCATGGGTTTCCGGCAGGTCCGGCAGGGCGGCGTCCGCGCCGACGGCACGTGCAAGGTCGAGCGCGACATCCCCCTTCGTCAAGCGAAGCACATCCCGCAGCGGGTCGAAGGCGACGGCGACGCGCCCGCTGAAGAACGCGATGATCGTATCGTCCTGCAGGGTCATGGCCTCGCCGGGACAGGCCATCCGCGTGGTGGCGACCGGGCCGTCGATGACGAGGCCCCCCTCCTCCAGCCGCGCGCTGCCCTGGAACCTGTTGCACCCCGTGGTTCCCGAGAAGCCGCCCCCGGTCGAGAACTGCACGGACGGCACCGCGACGGGCGCGGCATCGTTCAGTGCCACCACCTGCCACTCGGCGGCCGCCACGCCGGCCGGCGTCAGGGCCATGAAAAGACCGGCGAGGACCGCACCACCACGGCAGGTCACGCGCCGGCGCGCCCCGGCTTTGGTTCTGCCGCCGACATTCTGCCGCAAACGCACTGGTTCACCCCTCCACTCCCGGGAAATGCAAGTGCAAGGCGTTGATCTCGCAAGTAGACTCAAACCCTGCACCGCCCCCTGCCGGCAGAGTGTTTCTCGGATCGTTTCCAAGGCAAAGGGCGAGAATATGCGTTTGGGGAATTGATCCGACCCGGCAGGCGTTTCCCCTGCGGCACCGCATGCGCGGCCCGCGCCTGAAATCCCCGGCTGCACCCGGCGACCGGCGGACAGCCGGCGGGCCTGCCCCGGTCAGAAACGCCCGCCGCGCGGCCACGACCGGACTCGACGGCGCTTCGGGAACAACGCATCCGGGCCTCGCGAGACCGGAGCCCCGTGCCGCGCACCCCGGAGAGGTGACGCGGCCTTGTCCGGTTTCGGCCCGTTCACCGGACCGCAGGGCGGTCCAAGGCGTCCTGCTCACCCCAGCGGGATGAGCGGCATGCCGAGCAACGCCTGCACGAAGACCGCGACGGTCAGGGCCACATAGCCGAGGGCCGCGTGGCGCACGGTGCGGACCGATCCGACCCTGTCGCCACGATCAAGCCACAGCGCGACCATAGGCAGGACCTGCATCGCGTGGAGCGATGCGAAATGCGCCGGCCGCAGGTCGCCCGTCACGCCGGACCAGCCGAAGAGCGGCAGCGTCGGCGCACCGTCGGGATGCACCCCGACATGGTGCCCGCCGATGAAGCTGAGATAGCCCGCGGCGATCATCGTCAGCACGAAGGTCAGCAGGAAGCCCAGCCAGATCGCCTCGCGCAGGGCGGGGCTCAGATCGGCGGCCTCGTCGCGCTTCACCACCCAGCCGATCACCGCCGTCGCGGCGACCAGCGACACCGCGCCCGCGGCCATCACGACTTCGTACATCATCCGGTGGAACGGCGTGGACACATTGAAATGCGACGGCTCGGCCCGGCCGGCCTGGTACATCATGTAGGCCATCTCCGACAGGAAGGCGGCCGCCATCACCCAGCCCAGGACGCGCAAGGGCCAGCCGGCGCGAACCCTCTCGGACAGGCGCGACTCGATCAGCGCGATGGTGCCGAACAGCACGGCGAAACTCAGCGCGAACTTCAGCGGCTTCATCCAGACCGGAACGGCGTCGATGGTACGGGCATCGACGAAGCTCCAGAGCACCGTGAGCGCGAACAGGACGAGGGAGACGACCGTCAGCGTCTGGAATTGCGACGGTTTCGCGATGCTGGCGGCAGGCGGGTTGAGATCAAGCAGCGACATGGGCCTGGCCTTTCAGGGAACGGGTTTGCGTGGGGATCATGGCGGCCCGCAGGCCAAGCTCGACCAGCGCCGCGATCAGGAAGCCGAGCGGGCCCAGCATGAAGGTGGACAGCAGGATCGGCGCCTGCACGAGGCGGCCGACCCCGGCGCGATCCATCCGCACGGCCATGACGGCGCCGACAAAGAGATCGAAGGCCAGGTAATGCACCCAGCCCGCGAGCAGCGCCCAGCGGTCCGACATGAGGATCGCGACATTGTCGAGGCTGTCGAAACCGCCGCCCATGCCGGAGAAGCGGCTGAAGATCAGCGCGGCATAGACCGCCGAGAGTCCGGCCGGGATGACCCAGAGCGGGATCGCGTTGAACCAGGCGAAGCGGCGCGGGCCGAGGATGAGCAGCGCCCACCCGGCCATCGCGGCGGTACCGACATGCGAGAAGAGAAGCTCGGGCGTCATCGCAATATCTCCAATGGAAGTTTCCACTGGTCATTTATTGGGCCCGACGCCTTGCAGAGTCCAGCGAAAAAATTTACATTGGAAACATGGAGACACCATCATGCTGAAAGAAAACAGAAAAAAGTATCACCACGGCGATCTGAAGGCAGCGCTTGTAGAGGCCGGCCTGGCTGAACTCGAGGAAAAGGGGCTGGAAGCGGTCTCGCTGCGCTCGATCGCGGCCCGGGTCGGGGTCAGTCACACGGCGCCGAAGAACCATTTCGACGGATTGCGCGGCCTGCTCACGGCGATCGCGACGGTCGGGTTCGAAAGGCACGCGGCCGAGATGCGGCGCGGGGTCGAGGACCAGCCGCCGGGCAAGGCCCGGCTGCACGCCGCCTGCAACGGCTATCTGCGCTTCGCGCTGGCGCATCCCGAGGTCTTCAAGCTCATGTTCTCCAGCACGCTCTGCAATGCCGACGACCCCGACCTGAAACGCGCGTCCCGGGACAGCTACACCGTGTTGCGCAGCGTTGCACACGGGCTCGACTGGGACAAGGCCGACGCGCCCGGCAGCCCGTGGCGGACCGAATGGATGCTGTGGAGCCTGGTGCACGGCTACGCGATGCTGCTGATCGAGGGGCAGATCCCGCGCGACGACGATGGAACGCCGCTGTTCGACATGGACGGTCTGCTGCCCGACTTCGCCTACCGCGAAGCGGAGCTGGAAACGATGCCGCCGCCTTTCGAGGGGCGCGGCGGCGCAAAACTGTGATGACCGCGTCCAGACCGCCGGTCCTGCACATTCTCAGCGGCAGGATCGCGGCCGCACCATCGCCACTGGCCGTTCAGCTTGCCGCCGCGCCGGGACCGGTGCTGGGCGCGCACGCAAGGCGAAGGCTTTTCCATCGTCCGTCATGCGGGAACAAACGATAGAAGAAATCCCGTGGACAGTCCCGCCCCGCCGCAATGATCAACCGGCCGCGACCGGTGCGCAGCCCCACCCGCATAACCCTCGAGAATAGCGGATTTATCCGGCCGCAGCCGGATCGGGAGAACGCGCATCAAGGGGGCGAGTGGCGGAGAGACAGGGATTCGAACCCTGGAGACGGTTTCCCGCCTACACGCGTTCCAGGCGTGCGCCTTCGACCACTCGGCCACCTCTCCGTGACGCGCGGTATAAGGTCGGGTTTCGGGGAAATCAAGGGACCCGACGCAGTTGAATCGCCGCCGTGTTTCAGTCGGCGAGACGCAGGCTGACGCGGCGGTTCTGCTTGCCCTTCTTCTCGATCTTGCCAAGCGCCAGGGGGCCGATCTCGCCAGTGCTGCGCACATGGGTGCCGCCGCAGGGCTGAAGGTCGACCTGCGCGTCCGCCGTGCCGATACGGATCAGCCTGACGCGGCCCGCGCCGGCGGGCGGCTTGACCGACATCGTCTTCACAAGGCCCGGATTGGCCGCCAGCGCGTCCTCGGTGATCCAGTCCTCGGTCACGGCAAGGTCACGCGCGGCAAGCGCGTTCAGCTCGGCCTCCAGCGCGGCCTTGTCGCCGGGCGCCTCGGGCATGTCGAAATCCAGCCGCCCCTTCTCGGCCGAGATCGCGCCCCCGGTCACGGGCAGCGGGATCACGACCGACAGCAGGTGCAGCGCCGTGTGGATACGCATGTGGCGGTGACGCCGGTCCCAGTCCAGCACCTGGCGCAGCTCGGTCCCGACCGGGGGCAGCGCGGCGGGCTCGCCCGGCACCAGCACGATGGCGTCGCCCGCGCCCTTCACGGTCGTGGCGATGGCGATCTCGCCGCCCTCCCAGACCAGACGGCCCGAGTCGCCCGGCTGCCCGCCGCCGGTCGGGTAGAAGATCGTCGCGTCCAGCACCACGCCGCCCTCGTCGGTCAGCCCCGTCACGCGGCCCGGGGCCTCACGCAGGTAGGGATCGTCGCGGAAAAGGGCCTCTGTCACGTTTCACCTCCTGTGGCATCGCCGCCGTCCTCCGGCTCCGGCGGCGTCTCGAGGGCGGGTTCGGGATGATCCTCGGGGGGCGCCCCCGACGCCGCGCCCGGCGCGGTGCGGAGCGACTCGGGATTGCGCAGCCAGACATCGCGCTGAGCGAAGGGAATCTCGATCCCCTCCTCGGCGAAGCGCTGCGCGATCTCGTGGTTGAGATCGGAATGCACGTTCAACACCCAGTTCACGTCGCGCAGGATCGCCCGGATCTCGAAATCGAGCGAATCCGCCCCGAAGCCGCGGAAGAGCACGTAGGGCGGCGGGTTCATGATCACCATCGGGTGGTTCTCGGCCACCCCCTTGAGGATCTTCTCGACCTTTCGGGTATCCGTGCCGTAGGCCACGCCCACCGGCACGATCAGCCGTCCGGCCAGGTTGGCATGGGTATAGTTCGTCACCCGCCCGGCGATCAGGTCGGCATTGGGCAGGATCACGTCCGACCGGTCGAAGGTCTCGATCCGGGTCGAGCGCACCGAGATGTCGCGCACGTTGCCGTGGATCCCGCCAACCTCGATCCAGTCGCCCTTCTTGATGGGCCGCTCGATCAGCAGGATGATCCCGGAGACGAAGTTCGACACGATGGTCTGAAGCCCGAAACCGATGCCGACCGACAGCGCACCGGCGACGATGGCCAGGCTCGATAGGTCGATGCCGGCGGTGGTGATGGCGATCAGCGCCGCCAGCACGATCCCCAGATAGCCGGTGCCGGTGACGATGGCCTCGCGCGCGCCGGTGTCCATCCGGGTCTTGGGCAGCACGGAGCCGCGCAGCGCCCCCTGGATCAGCCGGGTCACCATGTAGCCGATCACGAAGACGACCACGAAGGTCAGGATATCCTGCACCGAGATCTTGGTGTTGCCGATCGAGAACCCGTCGCGCATCACGGCCCAGATTTCCAGCAGATCGGTGGTGCGCGCGCCCCAGAAGAGCGCCAGCAGCGGCAGCGACAGGAGCGTCAGCGCGAAGCCGATCAGCACCGGCACGAGCGCATCGGCGATGCCGGTCTCCTCGTCCGCGCGCAGCGCGATGGCATAGAGGTTCACGAGGAAGCGGTTTAGGATGACCAGCGCGGCGACCAGCCCGACCGTCATCACCGAGGGAAAGACGAAGAAGCCCCCGGCGTTGAAATAGCCGATCCCGGCCAGAACCGGGCCGAGCACGCCGACGCCCAGCAGCGCCCGGCCCAGGATCGTCACGGCGCGTTGCCGGAAGAGCCCGCCCTCGTCGACATCCGCGGCGGCGTGCCCCTCGGCCACGAGGAGTCTCCCGAGCCGGTACAGCATCACCCCCATCACCACGATGACCGGGAAGCCGAACACCAGCAGGGCGCCGTCCGCGACGCCAGGCTGGCCGAGCAGCGCGCTTAACAGGATCGCCAGCGCGAGCAGCACGCCGAGCGCCGTTGCGATGCGGTGTCCCAGCGCGGCCTGGGCCTCGTCGAGATACATGAGCCGCGGCGCGGATTTTTCCGTGCTGAAGATCACCCAGCCCAGCCACTGGGCGCCGAAAAAGCCCAGCCCCATCTTGAGCAGCGTGTCCGGCAGCCATTCCGCCTTGACGCCGATCAGCTGGCTGACCTCGAGCGCCGTGGTCAGCGCCAGCAGGCCGAGCATCGGCAGCACGACCCGCGACAGCGAGGTCAGCAGCCAGCGCAGCTCGCGGTGAAAGGACGTGCTTCCCTGGGGGACGATGCGGGCGCTTGCGCGGTGGAACCAGCGCCGCCCGCGCAGGAGCAACACCAGCCCCGCGCCCAGAAGGGCCACGATCACCGGCAGGTTCTGCCACCTCTGGGCCGCGAGCGCATCGTTGGCCCAGTTCTCGACGATGCCCTCGACCAGTCCTACGGTGGCCTTCTCCAGCGCGCCGATGGCCGCGGGCCAGCTCGCCGGGTTCAGCGGCGACGGACCGAGCCGCAGCAACTGGTCGGTCTGGCGTTCGCGGACGATCGTGTCGATCTCGCGGATAAGCCCGTCGGCGCGGCTATAGGCTTCCTCGGCCGCGAGGACCGGCGCGCGCGCCTGGGCGAGCTGCTCGTTCAGCTCGGCGCGGCGGGCGGCGATCTCTTCGGACTCGGCGGCGTCTCCCTCCGGTTCCGGGCCGAGCGCCTCGATCTGCGCCTCCAGCGTCGCGATGCGCGCCGTGTGGCGGGTCTGCTCGGTCTGGAAGCGGCCGCGCCACTCGGCCAGTTGTGCGCGCAGCTGCCCGAAGGCCTCGGTGGAGGCGCGCTCGGCGGCGACGACCTCCTCGGCACGTGTGGCCAGCCGTTGCCACGCCTCGTAATCGGGCGGCTGGACTTCGGCGGTTTGCCCGCTATCGGGCGCCTGGGCCTCGACGGCCGTCGGCACGGCGCCGAGCACCAGGAACAGCGCCAGCGCCAGGCAAGCCAGGCCGCTCAGGAGCCGCGGCAGGGAGGGCAGCGCGCGGGCCATCTAGGCGAACACCGAGGGCAGCGGACGCGGCCCGGATGCCAGCCAGTCCGGCACCGGCAGCCCCTTTTCCCTGAGGAAGGCCGGGTTGAAGAGCTTGGACTGGTAGCGGTTGCCGTAGTCGCAGAGGATGGTGACGATGGTGTGGCCCGGCCCCATCTCCTCGGCCATGCGGATCGCGCCGGCGATGTTGATGCCGGAAGAGCCGCCCAGCACCAGCCCCTCTTCGCGCACGAGATCAAAGACGATCGGCAAAGCCTCGGAATCATGGATGTTCCAGGCCCAGTCGGGGCGGAAACCCTCGAGGTTGGCGGTCACCCGGCCCTGCCCGATCCCCTCGGTGATCGAGTTACCCTCGGACTTGAATTCGCCGGTGGTGTAATAGCTGTAGAGCGCCGCGCCGTCGGGATCCGCGAGGCCGATCTTCACGTCGCCCGAGCGCGCCCGCAGCCCCTCGGCGACGCCGGCCAGCGTGCCGCCGGAGCCCACCGCGCAGATGAAGCCGTCGACCCCGCCGTCGGTCTGCGCCCAGATCTCGGGCGCGGTCGTGTCGACATGCGCCTGGCGGTTGGCCACGTTGTCGAACTGGTTGGCCCAGATCGCGCCATGTGGCTCGGTCCTGGCCAGTTCCTCGGCCAACCGGCCGGAATAGCGCACGTAGTTGTTCGGGTTCTTGTAGGGGGCCGCGGGAACCTGCACCAGCTCCGCCCCCGCCAGGCGGATCGCGTCCTTCTTTTCCTGGCTCTGGGTCTCGGGGATCACGATCACCGTGCGAAAGCCCATGGCGTTGCCGACCAGCGCCAGGCCGATCCCGGTATTGCCGGCCGTGCCCTCGACGATGGTGCCGCCGGGTTCCAGCTGGCCGCGCGCCATCGCGTCACGGATGATCGACAATGCCGCGCGATCCTTCACCGACTGGCCCGGATTCAGGAACTCCGCCTTGCCGAGAATCTCGCAACCGGTGCGCTCCGACGCCTTGCGCAGGCGGATCAGGGGCGTATTGCCGACCGCGTCGGGCAGGTCCTTGTAGACGGTCATCGAGTGGTCCTTCTTCGCGGCGTTCCAGCCCCTTGATAGGACCGGGTGCGGTGGAACTCAAGCGCCCCCTGCCCGCCGCAGACGGTCACGATTGAGCGAGAGCCAGTAGGCCGACAGCAGCAGCGGCCCGGTCCCGGCCTCGCCCGTGCGCACCGCCTGCATGAGCCTGTCGAACGCCACGATCCGCGTGCGGATATTCTCGCCCTCGGTGGCGAGGCCGTGCACGCCTTCGGCGCTGTCGGGCAGCGCGGCCTCGGCGACGTAGGATACCAGGAACTCGGTGATGCAGCCCGGCGAGGGGTAATACGACCCGATATGATGCAGGGCGCCGATCTCGATACCCGCCTCCTCGCGGGTCTCCCGGCGCGCGGTCTCGGCCACGCTTTCGCCGGGATCACGGCGCCCGGCGACGGGTTCCAGGGTCCAGGGACAGGGATCGCCGCGGCCATAGGGACCGGGGCGGAACTGTTCCAGCAGGAGCACCGTGTCGCGCCGCGGGTCGTAGGGCAGAACCGTGACGGCATCGGCCGCGACGAAAACCGAGCGCGTGTTCGGCCGCAGCCGGCCGCCGCCGAAGGCCGGCAGGTCGAGCTCGTATTCCTCGACGTTGAAAAAGCCGGCATAGGGCCGCCGCCGGGACTCGAGCGTGACCGCCTCCGCGCCCAGCCCGGCGCGGATCTCCGCCGGCGGCGCCTCGGCCCGGGCGGCCAGGCGGCTCTGGGCCCGGGCCTCGATCTGGGCATAGCGCGCACCGACCGTTTCCGCCGGGCGGTGGCCCATCTCGCTCATCACCTCGCGGGCGGCCTCGGCGGCGAGGCCGCGATCCTCGTCCTGCCAGCGCGCCAGGTCCCAGTGCCCGTCCGTATGCAGGTGGCGCCCGTCGGGCCAGAACACCAGCGCCCGAACCGACGTCCCGCCCGAGACGACCTCGATGGGCTCGGTCCCGTAGCCGAAGGCGCCCTCGTAATAGGAAAGCCGCCCGACCTCTTCGGCGGTCAGCCCCGACAGCAGCAGCCCCGGCGCCACCGCGCCGGGCTCGGGCCGGATCACCGGATAGGCGCCCGGCACCACGCGATGCGCGGCATGGTCGGGCAGCGCCGCCTCCGCCAGGTCGCCGGGGTCTGCCGGACGGCCCAGCACGGCGGCCAGCAGCGCATGATCGCGCAAGGTGCCGTAGAGAAACACCCGCCGAAGATGCATCTCGGCCGTCACTTCCAGTGCCGTCCCGCCGTTTCCACGATGAGACCGGCGCAGATACCGCCGAGAACGAGGATGATGATCACCGGCCAGGTCATTGCAATCGCGCCATATTCCACGATCAGTGCGAAGACGCCGAGGATCGCCTGCATGGGGTCGTCATACATCCGGCGCATGGAGCGCTCCAGCATCCTCAGGATCGAGACCAGGATCAGCGCCCAGAGAAAGATCGCCGCCGCGCCGCGCAGCCCGGCCGCGGCGCCGAACTGCCAGCCGCGCCCGGCCCCCGGCCCGACGACGAACCAGCCCGCGAAGAAACCGAGCGCGATGGCCGCGATCGGCAGATTGCCGGCGCTCATGCCCTCGGGCAGCGCCGGGACCAGCGCCCGGCCCGCCGCCCAGCCGAGGGCGGCAAAGAGAAGCGCTGCGACCAGTTTCGGCGCTGTGGGCAAAACACGCCTCCTCAGGCGGGGCGGGTCACGGTGACCTGCGTCACGTCACAGTTTCCAACGCGGAAGGCCGCGGCGCAAGAGGTGAGGTAGTAGTTCCACATCCGCCGGAAACGATCGTCGAAGCCGAGCCGGCAGATGCTGTCCCACTCGTCGTTGAAAGTCTCGTGCCAGCGGCGCAGGGTCTGCGAGTAGCTCTGCCCGAACTCGTGCGACCCGGTCCAGGCCAGCCCGGCGCGCGAGACCTGATCCTGCAGGGCGGTCCGGCTGGGAACCATGCCACCCGGAAAGATATATTTCTGAATGAAATCAACACCTTTTCGGTAGGTCTCAAAGCGGTGCTCGGACAGGGTGATAATCTGCAGCGTCGCCTTGGCCCCCGGTTTCAGCCGCTCGCGGAGCGCGTCGAAGAAGACCGGCCAGTATTTCTCGCCCACCGCCTCGAACATCTCGATCGAGGCCACGGCGTCATACTGGCCGCGTTCGTCGCGGTAATCGCGCAGCACGATCTCCACCTTGTCCTCGAGCCCGGCGCGGCGGATGCGGTCCACCGCGTAATCATGCTGCTCGCGCGAGATGGTCAGACCGGTCACGCGCAGCCCCCGCTGGCCGGCCGCGTATTCGGCGAAACCGCCCCAGCCGCAGCCGATCTCGAGCACGTGGTCGCCCGGCTTCACGTCGAGCCGGTCCACCAGCGCCGCGTATTTCTGGATCTGCGCGCGCGGAAGATCCTCCTGCCCGGTCTCGAAGAGCGCGGAGGAATAGGTCATCGTCTCGTCGAGCCACTTTTCGTAGAAGGCATTGCCCAGATCGTAGTGGTAGGAGATGTTCTTCCTTGCCTGGCGCCGGGTATTGGCCCGCAGCAGGTGGCGGATGCGCTCGAAGGCGCGCACGAGCCCCATGCCGGGATAGCCGTCGAAGAGGTTGTCGTTGCTGTTGAGCACGAGATCCATAAAGGATTGCAGGTCCGGGGTCGACCACCACCCTTCGAGATAGGCGTCGGAAAAGCCCATGTCGCCCTCGCGGATCAGCCGCGCGAAAACGTCCGGGTCATGCACGCTTACCTCTGCCACCGGGCCGGGCTTGCCGCCCTCGGCCCGGAACACGCGGCCGTCGGGCAGCCGGATATCGAGCCGGCCGTTATCCATCTGCTGGGCGATCGCGAAAACCGGCGCGAAGTAGCGGGGCAGATCCTTCTGGCCCTTGGTGCTGGTCAGTATCGTCATGTTTCTCCCCGGTTTTTCGGAAGTAAGACCGATCGGGCCGGCCATATCAAGACGGCAATTCAATCGCGCGCCGAGAGGTCGCGGTTCTGGTAGGCCGCCAGCGCCCGTTTGCGCCCGGCATCGAGCGGCACGACAGGCGTTGGCGGATCCATGTCCGGCGCAAGGCCCCAGCTGCGCGGGATCGCGTCGAAAAAGGCCCGTGCCTCCGGTCCCGGGGTTGCCGTCGCCTCGGCGAGGAAGCGGCGGATATAGGCGCCGTCGGCGTCGAATTTCCGGGCCTGGGTGTCGGGATTGAAGATCCGGAAATAGGGTGCGGCGTCGGGTCCCGAGCCGGCCACCCACTGCCAGCCCATCGCGTTGGAGGCCGGGTCCCAGTCGATCAGGCAGTCCTCGAAACAGCGCTGGCCGATCTTCCAGTGGGTCAGCATGTGCTTGGTCAGGTAGGAGCCCACCAGCATCCGGCAACGGTTGTGCATGTGACCGGTGACATACATCTCGCGCATCGCCGCATCGACGAGCGCCACGCCCGTGCGCCCCTGCTTCCAGCGGAGGACCGCGTCGTCCTCCGACTCCGACCAGGGGAAGGCATCCCACTCGGCCCGCCAGTTGCGGGTGGTGATCTCCGGCGAATGGTAGACGAGGTGGTAGGCGAACTCGCGCCAGACCAGCTCCTTGACGAAGTGCTCTGCGCCCCGCGCCCCCTCGTGATGCGCGCGCAGGCCCGCCTGCCAGACCGTGCGCGGCGAAATCTCGCCATAGGTGAGGTTTTCCGAGAGCTTCGAGGTCGCCGGTTCCGCCGGGTAATCGCGCCGGTCGCGGTAGCCGTCGGCATGATGGGCGATGAAGGCGCCGAGCCGCCCCAGCGCCGCGTCTTCGCCCACGCAGACATGATCGGCCACCACCGCCGCGCCGCGGTTCATCCCGGCGCCCATCCGCCAGTCGGCAAGCCGGTCGCTGGCCGGCCAGGCGGCCGGCGCGGTCACCGCGCGGACCGGTGCCGGGGCCGGGCCCAGGTCGCGATCCTTCACGGCGCGCCAGAAGGGCGTGTAGACACGGTAATAACCGCCCTGCTTGGTCTCGACCGTCCAGGGTTCGAACAGCAGGTGGCCGGGAAAGCTGCGCGCATCGAGACCGCGGGCCTTGAGCGCCGCCTTGACGTCGCTGTCGCGGGCAATGGCGTCGGGGTCATAGCCGCGCGACCACCAGATCGCGGTGGCGCCGGTTTCCTCGACCAGTTGCTCGAGGGTCGCGCGCGCGGGCCCCCGGCGCAGCACCAGCCGGCTGCCTAGCCCCGCCAGCGTTTCCGCGAATCTCTCCACCGCCAGGCCGAGCCGCCATTTCGGCGCCGCGCCGTGGGTCTCGACCACCTCGTCATGGATGAAGACGGGGATGACCGGCCGGCCGGTCTCGGCGGCCGCGGCCAGCGCCGGGTGATCGCCCAGTCGGAAATCGCGCCGGAACCACAGAAGGATCGGTGAGTGCTCTGCCATGCCTGCCCCTTGCCCTTTTCAGGTGTTTACGGGGGCCGGGACGTCCCGGATCACAACAGGTCGTCCAGCGCGGCGATCAGGCGCGCGATCTCGTCGGCGCTCGTGTAATGGACGAAGCTCAGGCGCAGGACCCCGTGATCGGGATCGACGCCTTGCGCCGCCAGCGCCCGGACCGCGTAGAAATCGCCGCCGCCGGCCATGATGCCCTGCGCGGCCAGGCGCTCGGCCGCCATCTCCCCGGGCATGTCAAGCGCCAGCGCCACCGTGGGCGCGCGCCCCGCGGCCTGCCGCGGGCCGAGCAGCCGCAGGTCGTTCCGGTCGGCGAGCCGGTCCAGCAGCGGCTGGAGGAGCCGCGCCTCGTGGGCGCGCATCAGGTCATGGACGGCGCGGCCACGGGCGGCGGGCTCCGCGGGTGCGTCGAAATGGTGATCGTAAAGCGCGTCGATGTAATCCGCGATGCCGGCGCAGGCCGCCACCTGGGCATGGTCGGGACCGGCCGGCGTGAACCGCTTGTAGAGCGTGTCCGCGTTGAAGAAATGCGCCTGGTTCGGCAGCGTCTCGCCGAGCGCCCGGCGGATCACCATCAGCCCCTGGTGCGGGCCATAGGTCTTGTAGGCCGAGAACAGGTAGATATCCGCGCCGAGCGCACCGACATCCGGCAGACCGTGCGGGGCGTAGCTGACGCCGTCGACGCAGACCACGGCCCCCGCGTCATGGGCCATGCGGGTGATCTCGGCGACCGGGTTGATCTCGGCCACCACGTTGGAACAATGCGGGAAGCAGACCAGCCGCACCCGGTCGTCCAGCAGCGCGGCCAGCCCGGCCGGGTCGAGATGCCCGGTCCGCGGGTCGATCTTCCACTCGCGAATCTCGACGCCCTCCCCGGCGAGCCGCCGCCAGGGGCCGGTGTTGGCCTCGTGATCCTGGTCGGTCACCACGATGGCGTCGCCCGGCGCCATCCATTGCCGGAAGGCCTGCGCCAGCACGTAGGTGTTCTGGGTCGTGGACGGGCCGAAGGACAGCTCGTCGGTCTCGACCCCGAGAATCGCCGCGAGCCGCCGGCGGGCCTCGTCCATCTCCGCGCCGGCCAGCTGCGCGGCCGCGTAGGGGCCGTAGGGCTGCACCTTGCGTTCGCGGTAAAAGCGCGTCAGCCGATCGATCACGAAGCCCGAGGCATAGGACCCGCCGGCATTCTCGAAGAAGGCCTGCCCGGCGAGCGCCGGTTCGGAAAAGGCGGGGAACTGCGCGCGGACGAAATCGGTGTCGAGCTCTGCGGTCATGCGGCGTGGCCTCCTGTCGGGCATGAAAAGGGCCCCGGGATCGGCTCCGGGGCCCTCTGTCGTAGTGCTACCTGCGGCCCGAAGGCCGGGCAAGACCTGTCAGCGTTTCTCGGCGCGCAGCCCCTGCAGGATCGCCCAGCAGATCAGCAGCAGGATGACCGTGAAGGGCAGACCGGTAGAGATCACCATGGCCTGCAACGCCGTCAGCCCCCCGCCGATCAGCAGCGCGATGGCGACAAGCCCCTCGAAGGTGCACCAGAACACCCGCTGCGGCACCGGCGCGTCGATCTTGCCGCCCGCGGTGATCGTGTCGATCACGAGGCTGCCGGAGTCCGACGAGGTGACGAAGAACACGATCACCAGGATGATCCCGATGGTCGAGGTGATCGCCGTCAGCGGCAGGCTTTCGAGCATCGCGAAGAGCGAAAGCTCGGGCGCGTAGCTGTCGATGACGTTGGCCTTGACCGCCGAGGTCTCGGGATTGGCGATCATGTCGCTGATGGCCGATCCGCCGAAGACCGCCATCCACAGGATGCAGACGAGGCTCGGGATGATCAGCACGCAGGTGATGAACTCGCGCACGGTGCGGCCGCGGCTGACGCGGGCGATGAACATCCCCACGAAGGGCGACCAGCTGATCCACCAGGCCCAGTAGAAGGCCGTCCAGCCCTGCATGTAGCCCGTGTCCTCGCGGCCGAACGGGTTCGACAGCGGCACGACCTCCTGCGCGTAGGCCCCCAGGCCGGCGACGAATTCCGACAGGATGGTGCCGGCGCCCGCGGCGAAGAGCACGAAGACCAGCAGCAGCGCCGCGACGACCATGTTGATCTCGGACAGGAGCTTCACCCCGCCGTCGAGGCCGCGCAGCACCGAGACCAGCGCGATCGCGGTGATGCCGATGATCAGCAGAACCTGCACGGTGGTGTTGCTCGGGATACCGTAGACGTAGTTCAGACCGGCATTGGCCTGCTGCGCCCCGATGCCGAGCGACGTCGCCAGGCCGAAGAGCGTGGCGAACACCGCCAGCGTGTCGATGATGTGACCCCACCAGCCCCAGACACGTTCGCCGAGGATCGGGTAGAAGGCCGAGCGGATCGAAAGCGGCAGGCCCTTGTTGTAGCTGAACAGGGCCAGCGCCAGCGCGACAACGGCGTAGATCGCCCAGGGATGCAGCGCCCAGTGATAGGACGTGGCCGCCAGCGCCATGCGCCGGGCTTCCTCGACATTGCCCGCGATCAGCGCGCCGTCCTCGGTGAAGGGACGTACCGTGCCAAGCGGCGCATCGCCCCAGGGCGTGCCGAAGTAATAGGCCGGTTCCAGCACCCCGAAGAACATCAGCCCGATGCCCATGCCGGCCGCGAACAGCATCGCGAACCAGCCCGGGTAGCCGTAATCCGGCGTGGCCTCCGCCCCGCCCAGCCGGACCGAACCCCAGGGGCTGACGATCAGGAACAGGCAGAACAACACGAAGACGTTTGCCGCGAGAAGGAAGAACCAGTCAAAGGTGCTTGTCAGCGCCGGGCGCAGCCAGCCGAAGAAGTCGGAGGCGTGCGTCGGCGCGATCAGCGCGTAGGCGACGAAGAGGATCACCACGACCCCGGAGATCACGAAGACCGGGTTGTGGATGTCCAGCCCGAAGGGGCCGATCTTCGTCGTGATGTTGTCCTGTCCGATCTCGTAATCCGTGTCGATCAGATCGGCGGCACCTTCCGGCTCGGGTATGCCCTGGCCCGATGTATCCGTCATGTCTGTCTCCCCTGATATTTTCTGTTTCTCGTGTCACACGGGCCGTCGCGACCGTGAAACCCCGTTAACCATAAACCATCGGCTATAGTTTTTCGACCATACGATCCCATACCGAAGTATCGGTGCCGAAAAGCGACAGCATGGCGCGTTTTCATCCGGATAGCACGACTTGCGGCCCCGGGGGCAACCCCCCGGGCAAAGAAAAACGGCCCGACCGGGCTGCGGGCGGGCCGTGAAACACTTGAAAACCTGGGTCAGGCGTTGACGTCGACCACGACCCGGCCCTTCACCTGGCCCTTAAGGATATCCTTGCCGAGCGCCGGCAGATCCGACAGCGTCGCGGGCTGGACCATCGCCTCGAGCTTGTCCATGGGCAGGTCGGACCCGATACGCGTCCAGGCCCGCAGGCGATCCTCGTAGGGGCGCATCACGCTGTCGATGCCCAGCAGGTTGACGCCCCGCAGGATGAACGGCGTGATCAGCGCGCCCTCGATCGCCGGCCCGCCGGCCAGCCCGATGGCCGCGACCGACTTGCCGTACATCATCTGCTTGAGCACGCGGCCCAGCATCGCGCCGGCCACCGCGTCGATGGCGCCCGCCCAGGTTTCGCGTTCGAGCGGTTTCCGGGTCACTTCCGTCAGCTCGTCGCGCGGCACGATCTGCGTCGCGCCGAGATCGGTCAGGTAGTCGGCCTGTTCCGGGCGCCCGGTCACCGCCGCGACCTCGTAGCCCAGCGCGGCCAGCGTCGCCGTGGCGACCGACCCGACCCCGCCCGCGGCGCCGGTGACCAGCACCGGCCCCTGCCCCGGCGCAAGGCCGTGATCTTCCAGCGCCATGATCGCCAGCATCGCGGTAAAGCCCGCCGTCCCCACGGCCATGGCCCGGCGCGTCGTCAGCCCCTCGGGCAGCGGCACCAGCCAGTCGGCCTTCACCCGGGCCTTCTGGGCATAGCCGCCCCAATGGATCTCGCCCACGCGCCATCCGGTCAGCACCACCTTGTCGCCCGGCTTGTAGCGGTCGTCGGCGCTGTCCTCGACGGTTCCGGCGAAATCGATCCCCGGCACATGCGGATACTCTCTCACGAGCCCGCCGCCCGGCCCGATGCAGAGCCCGTCCTTGTAGTTCAGCGTGGAATACTCGACCGCGACCGTGACGTCGCCCTCGGGCAGCCGATCCTCGGCGATGTCCTGGACGCCCGCACGGGTCTTTCCGTCCTCGTCCTTCTCGACGAGCAGTGCCTTGAATGTCATTCGCTTTCTCCTTCGCTCCTGGCTACTGGATGAAAAATTCGCCGCGCACGACGGCCCGCCGCGCCCCGTCGGGCGCCTCGACCGTCAGTTCCGTTCCCGGTGTCCAGTGGGTCATCCGGACCATGCCGATCGCGACGTTCGTCTGGAAATCGGGCGACCAGACGGCCGAGCTGATCCGGCCGACCCGCTCGCTTCCGGCCATCACCGGCCAGAGATCCTCGCAGGGGGGAACCGGCCCGCCCTCGATCGCCATCGACCGGATCTGGCGCACCGGCCCCTCCTGCGCCACGCGCAACAGCGCGTCGCGTCCGATGCAGCCGATCGCCGAATGGGTGTTGCAGAACCGCCCGAGACCACATTCGTGCGGCGTGTTCTCGCGGGTCATGTCGTTGCCGTAGGACAGCAGCCCGCCCTCGATCCGTTCGATCAGGTTCGGACAGCCCGCGCGCACCTCGAGATCCGCGCCCGCGGCCATCAGCGCCTCCCAGAGCGCCATGCCCATGTCGCCGCCCTCGAGATAGATCTCGAAGCCGCCCTGCCGCGAATAGCCCGAGCGCGCGATCAGCATGTCGCGACCCTGGAAATCGAACCAGCCGAATCGGAAGAAGCGCAGGGTCGTCACCCCCGCGCCGAAGACCCGCGCCATCAGCGCGTCGGCCTTGGGGCCCTGGACCGCCAGCGGCGAGACGTCGGGCTCGTCCACCAGCACGTCCAGCCGCCAGCCATGGGCCACCGCCTTGACCCAGTAGAGCAGGTCGCTGTCGGCGATGGAAATCCAGAACCGGTCCTCGGCCAGTTTCACCGCCACCGGGTCGTTCAGCATCCCGCCGGTCTCGTCGACGATGGGCACGTAGTAGCACTGGCCGGGCAGCATGCCCCGCAGGTCGCGCGGGGTCAGCATCTGCATCAGTCGCCCGGCATCCGGGCCGCGCAGTTCCACCTGGCGCTCGCAGGCCACGTCCCAGACCTGCACGTGGCGCTTCAGGTGGTGATAATCGGCTTCCATGCTGTCGAAGACGCAGGGCAGCAGCATGTGATTGTAGATCGTGTAGGCCTTGACCCCGGCGCGCTCGACGCCCGCCGAGAAAGGCGTCCGGCGCAGGCGGCGCGAGGTGGCGAGAATAGGTGCCGTCATGTCCCGATTCCTTCAGGCATGATGAAAAGATCCGTGTCGGCGGGCGCCGCGCCCGCCGCCGTCAGCATCGCGTGCACCTGGCCCCTGTGATGGGTCTGGTGATTGAAGAAATGCGCCACGCAGAGCCCGACCGGCCGGGACACCTCGCGCCCCAGCGCGCCCGAGCGCCATGTCAGCACGCCCTCCAGCGCCTCCGGCCCGAGCCGGTCCGCCCATCCCAGGATGCGCCGGTCCGTGGCCGCGCGCTCGCGCGTCAAGGCGTCCCAGTCGGGGAAAAGATCCGCGCTCTCCGCGATGCCGCCCGCGGGCCGCGGGCCGCCGTCGAAGCGCGACATCCACAGCAGGTCCGCCCAGAGCAGGTGGCTGAGCGTTCCCCGGATCGAGCCGAAGAAGGCACCGCGGTCGGCCGCGCGCGCCGGCGCGTCCAGCGTCCCGGCCGCCGCCACGAGGCTCCGGTTCTGCCAGGTATTGTAGCGCGCCATCAGCGCGCAATACCCCGGCGTGACGATCATTTGCCCGGACCGTGCCAGTCGATCTGGCAGATCTCGGCCGACCGGCCGTCGAAGTCCCAGACGCGCCCGAAGGCGCGCACACGTCCCTGGGTGGCGGTGGCCACGGTGATGTCGGGGCCCATCCAGTACTTGGTGTTGGTCACCACGATATCCTCGTCCGGCGCCGCGCCCGCCACCGGCACCACCTCGCCCTTGATCTTCTTGCCGACCATCAGGCGGCGCGCCTTGCCCTCGGTCTCGAAGACCACTGGCGCGCTTTCGGCGCCGAGAAACTCGCTCACCAGCACCGAGAAGAGCCCCGTGGTGCCCCGGGCCTGGCCCGAGAAGATCTTGACCAGCGCGTCATGGGCCGCGGGGCTGGCGCGATCGTCGATATAGGCCGCGGCCTTCCAGTTCCCGCGCGCCATCAGCCCGGGGATCTCCAGCAGCAGGCCCACGTTCAGCCCCGAGAGATCGGTCTCGCCGTAATGGCCCGTGTCGATCCGGACGCCCGCCCAGGCCTGGCAATAGCCCTCGGTCGGCGGGTGCTGGCCGAGGCTGACCACGCAGGGGCAGAACACCGTGCAGTTGCAGTTCAGGATCAGCTCGCCCTTGATGGCCCAGGGCTCGGGCCCGGCCGCGGCCGCCTCCGCCGCGGGGGCGGTTTTCTCCAATGTCTCCGTCATCCTGTCTCCTCCCTTTCGGTCATGCCAGACCGGTCACCAGAACGGCCGCCGCGGCGGCCAGCAGAACGGCGCCGAGCGGCCGGGTCACCGGCCGGCCGATCTCGGGCAGTTTCTCGAGCACCATCACCAGGGTCGCGAGCCCCATCCAGGCCAGGCTCATCGTGCCGCCGACGAAGGCCAGCGCCATCAGCGCCCAGCAGCAGCCGAGGCAGACCGCGCCCAGCCGGAGGCCCATGCCCAGGGCGTTCCAGCGCGTCCCGCGCCAATGCTCCATGAAGAAGGTCAGCGGCTGGCGGCATTTCGACAGGCAGGCATCCTTGAGGGCCGAGAACTGGTAGGCCCCGGCCCCGGCCAGCAGCGCGGCCGACAGCACGGGCGAGGCGCTCTCGCCCAGGGGGGTGACCAGCCCCGCGCCCGAGAGCGCGACCTGCGCGCCGGCGGCCAGGCCCGAGAAGCCGAGCCAGACGGCGAGGTAGCCGGCCAGCAATTCCATGAAACCGCGCCCCGTGCCCGCGCCGGTCTCGGCGAGATCCTCGTAGGTGGCCAGCGCCGGCAGCGCCGTCGGCGCCATCATCGCCGCCGACATCAGCGCCCACATCGCGAAGACGCCGGGATAGCCGGCGAGACCGGGTTCGACGGTGCAGAGCGCGGCCCAGAACGCGGCGCCGTAAAGATCGGCGGCCGCGCGCAGATCGGCGGGCAGCTGCATCGCGTAGAGCACCGCCCAGGCCCCCAGCACGAGTCCGTAGAACGTCAGCCAGTGCGCCCCCGTCATCCGCCTGATCCGCCACGCCGCAATCACCCGCGATCCTCCCGCGATTGCCTTCGCCGCGACGATCCTGCTACATGATCCAAATGTCAAACATTTAATTGTCTGACAAATCGAACCGGAGGACTCCGCCCGTGCCCGTGACCTACGATCTCAACACCGAGGGCGAGCTTTCGGCGCAGATCGCCGCCGCGATCCGCGACGCCATCGTCGCCGGCCGGCTGATCGTGGACGAGCGCCTGCCCTCGGAGGCCGAGCTGGCCGAGCAGTTCGAGGTCTCGCGCCCGACGGTGCGCGAGGCCCTGAAACGCCTGGCGGCGCAGAACCTGATCCGCACCCAGCGCGGCGCGACCGGGGGCGCCTTCGTCAACCGGCTCCGCTACGAAGACGCCTACGGCCAGCAGATCACCACCTCGACGCTCCTCTTGTCGATGAACGAGGTGGATTTCGACACCGCCTGCGAGGCGCGCTACGCGCTGGAACGGGCCTGCGTGCCGCTGGCCGCCCTGCGCCGCGGCGCCGACCACCTCGCCGCGATGCGCGCCGAAATCCATCGCCAGGCTCAGCCCGGCCTCTCCGACGAAAGCTTCTGCGCCTCCGACGTGGCCTTCCACCGGGCCCTGGTGGACGCGGCCGGCAACCCGGTGCTGTCCTACCACCTGGCCGGCGCGGTCGAAGCCATGCAGCCGCTGATGAACATGATCACCTTCACCGCCCGCTCGCGCCAGCGCATCGTCGATCTGCACACCGCGATCGCGGATGCGCTCGAGGCCGGCGAGGCGTCCCGCGCCGAGATGGCCCTGGCCGATCTCGCGGCCTACACGGTGGCGCTGGCGCGCGACCTCCGCGCCCGCCGGGCCACGCGGCACGGCGCCGCGCCCGCCGGCTAGGCGCCCTGCCCATCCAAGTGGCACAAATATCCCCGCCGGAGGCATGATCCCCCGTCGTGCGGCCGCCCGCCCAAGAAACCCTTGGCTTGCCCGCGGGCCTATTCTAGCGTCGGTGCGGACCCCGCCGACGGGGCGGGTGCGCAACAAGCGGAGGCGAACATGAAAACACTGAAAAGCGTCACGGCGCTGGCGACGGTGCTGGCCTGGGCCCTGCCCGCAGCCGCGGCGGACGACGAGCTGCTGGTCTTCGACTGGTCCGGCTACGAGGAGGAAGGCTTCTACCAGGGCTACATCGCGCAGCATGGCGAGCCGCCGAGCTTCGCCTTCTTCGGCGATGACGACGAGGCGTTCCAGAAACTGGTCTCCGGCTTCCGCGCGGATGTCGGCCATCCCTGCAGCCAGATGGTCGAGAAATACCGCGACGCCGACCTGATCGAGCCCTGGGACATGGGCCGGATCGACGCCGCGGAGGATCTCGACGACCGCTTCATGGACTCCGAGATCTTCGTCGATGACGGCGACGTCTACTTCATCCCCGCCGACTGGGGGGCGACCGCCATCGCCTACAACACCGAGGAAGTCGGCGCGGACGAGGTGCAGACTCTGCAGGTCTTCACCGATCCGAAATATGCCGGGCGCATCTCGCTGCCCGACAACACCGACGATATCTGGGCGCTGGCGCTGCTGGCCACCGGCGTCAGCGACTGGACCAGCGTCACCGACGCCGAGTTCGACGCCGCCGCCGCCTGGCTGCGCGCGGCGCATCCGAACGTGCGCGCCTACTGGCAGGACGGCGCGGAGCTGGGCCAGCTCATGTCCTCGGGCGAGGTGCTGATTTCCTGGGCCTGGAACGAGACGCCCACCGTGCTCGAGGCCGAGGGCCATCCGATCGCCTTCGAACGCGAGGCCGAGGAAGGGTCATCGACCTGGTTCTGCGGCTATGTGAACCTCAAGGACGGCCCCGGGTCGGAAGACAAGGCGCATGACTTCATCAACGCCTGGCTCGCGCAGGGCTCGGCCGACTACATCGTCAACGAGTGGGGCTACGGCCACGGCAACGCCGCCGCGATGGCCGAGATCCCGCAGGAGACGCTGGTCGAGGTCGGGCTCGGCCCGGTGGACGCGCCGCTCCTGCCGCAGGTCCCGATGGACCAGGAACTGCGCAACCGCATGCTCGAGGAATTCGAGCGCATCAAGGCCGGTTTCTGATCCGGCGCCCCGGGGCCGCCCTGCCCGGCGGCCCCGGCCCCGCCCTCAGTCGGGATGGATGTCGCGCGGACAGCGCGACCACATGTAGATCATCAGCCAGTTCAGCTCGATCTCGACGCCCTGCTCGGCGAGCCAGTCCTCGTAGAGCTTGTAGGCCTCGATCTCGGTGGCCCCGGGACAGGGCCAGTCGCGGTTCAGGAACTGAACGTCGTGCACCAGCTCGTGCAGCAGCACGCCGACGTCGCGGGGCACCTCGACGCGCCATGGCGCCACCAGGTAGATCCGGCGTTCCTCGAAGTCGAAGATGCCCATCTCGCGCGGCGAGATCATCGTGGTCTTCGCGCCGTAAGGCACCTCTTCGCCCTCGATGCAGAAGATGATTTCGGGCGGATCGGCCTTGGCGGCGGCAACCTCGTAATCGCTGTTCGCGCCGATCCAGTCATAGAGATCCTGGACCAGCCCGGGCGGCGGCGGCATGCAGTCGTCGGCCGCGTCCGCCCCCGCCTCCGGGGCGGCGCAGACCAGCGCGGCCACCCCGCAGACCAGGGCAGCCGGGATTGATGCGATGCGCGGCATGCGGGAAAGGCCGGGCCCGGCGCGACGGTCTTCCGCCCCGCGCGGGGGCGGACGCGCCTCCGGCGCCGCCCCGGCCCGGAACCGTTACTGCTGCATCGACTGGATGTAGTAGACCAGCGCCAGGATGCGGCCCTGGACGATCGCGTCGGCGCTGACGCCGGGATGGACCGTCTTCGGCAGGGCGTCGGTCATGAAGAGATCCCCCCAGACCGGCATCTCGGAGGTGCCGTGCCCGCCGACCTCGCGCCGGCCGTCGATCGACTGGTAGACCTCGCTGAAAGGAAAGACGCCGTCATTGTCCTCGGACAGCACGCTCAGGTCGCCGGGCCGTTGTGCGAAGAAGTCGGCCACCGGGCCGTCGCCGGCCCCGGTCGCGCCGTGGCACACGGCACAATTGTTCATGAACAGGCTCTCGCCGTAGTCGTTGCCCTGGGCGCTGGCCGCGCCGGCTGCCGCTGCGACCGCGAATGCCGATGCGAAGAGCGTGCGCGTCACTTTCCTTGTCATCATGACAGTTCCCTCTATCCATTGTCCTGAAAACTGGCACGCATGATACAAATATGAACATATTATATCATATCAGCGCCCTTCTTCATAGGACGCATGAACTTTCGGACAGGATCGCAGGGGGCCGGGCCGACCCTAGCGGAACAGCACCATGGCGCTGGCATCCCAGGCCACGCGCGCCCGCGCGCCGCGCTCCAGCACGGCGCGCCCCGGCAGGTTCCGCATCGAGATGGTGACCGGCGCCGGCACCCCGTCGAGGCGGATGTCGTAATAGGTCATGTCGCCGTAATAGACGACTTCCTCGACGCTGCCCTCGGTGATCCGGCCGGACCGCGTCTCGCCGTCGATCAGAAGCGTCATGGTCTCCGGGCGGATTCCCACGGCCGCGCCGCGCCCGCCGCCCCCGCCGGGGCATTGCTCAGCGGAGAGGTCCACCGCGCCGAGCCCGGCGACGTCGACGGTCAGGCGGTCGCCGGTTTCGGCCGTGACCTCGGCCTCGATGAAGTTCATCACCCCGATGAATTCCGCCACGCGCCGCGAGACCGGCCGCCGGTAAAGGGCCTGCGGGCTGTCGAGCTGGGCGATCTGCCCGTCGAACATCACCGCGATCCGGTCGGACATGATCAGCGCCTCTTCTTGGTCATGGGTGACGAGGATGAAGGTGATGCCCACCTGCCGCTGCAGCTTGCGCAGCTCCACCTGCATCTGCTCGCGCAGTTTCTTGTCCAGCGCCGAGAGCGGCTCGTCGAGAAGCAGCACCTTGGGCTTCATGATGAGCGCGCGCGCCAGCGCCACCCGCTGGCGCTGCCCGCCCGAGAGCGCGTGGCTCGCCCGCGCCTCGTAACCGCCGAGGCCGACCATCTCCAGCGCCTCGCCCACCTGACGGGCCATCTCGGTCTTGGTCAGCCCCTTGCGCCGCAGGCCGAAACCCACGTTCTGGCCCACGCTGAGATGCGGGAAGATCGCGTAGGACTGGAACACCATGTTGGTCGGACGGCGGTTTGCCGGCACGCCCTCCATGTCGCGCCCGTCGATCCGGACCCGGCCGCCGGTCGGATCCTCGAAACCGGCGATGGTGCGCAGCAGCGTGGTCTTGCCGCAGCCCGAAGGCCCGAGCAGCGAAAAGAACTCGCCGGCCGCGATATCGGCCGAGACCCCGGCGAGCGCCAGCACCTCGCCATAGTCCTTCTCGACGGTTTCCAACTCGATCAGCGGTGCGCTCACAGGAATCCTCCGGTGTCCTTGGCGCCGGTGCGGGCCACGCCGCGGCGCCGGAAATATTCGGCCGTGGTCAGCAGGATCAGCGAGGCGGCCAGCAGGATCGTGCCGAGCGCCATCACCACCGGGATCTTCTGCGGAAAGCGCAGCTGCGACCAGAGATAGACCGGCAGCGTCGGCTCGTTGCCGGTAAGGAAGAAGGCGATGATGAACTCGTCGAGCGAAATCGTGAAGGAGATCAGCAGCGACGAGACGATCCCCGGCATCACCAGCGGCAGCGTGATCAGCCGGAAGGCCGACCACCGCGTCTCGCCCAGGTCGTAGGCGGCTTCCTCCAGCGACCGGTCCATCGCCAGGAAGGCCGAGTTCAGGATCGCGATGGAAAACGGCGTGCAAAGCAGCACGTGGCCCAGGATCACCGTCCAGGCCGACAGCGCGATGCCCAGTTGCAGCAGCACCACCAGCAGCGCGACCGCGATGATGATCTCGGGCAGCACCAGCGGGATCATGATGAAGCCCATGATCCCGCGCTTGGCCGGGAAGTCGTAGCGCGAGGACGCGCGCGCGGCGAAGACGCCGAAACAGGTCGCCAGGATCGCCGTCGAGACCGCGATATAGAGGCTGTTGATCACCGAGTCGTGCAGCGCCTCGATGGTGGCGAGCTGCGCGAACCATTCCGTCGTGAACCCCGAGAGCGGGAAGGCGATGATCGTCGCGTCGTTGAACGCGAAGAGCGGCAGCAGCACCACCGGCGCGTAGAGGAACACCAGGTAGGCGACCGCATAGATCCCGAGCCAGCCCGACCGTTTCATTGGCGCACCTTCAGGAAACGGCGGTTGAGCCAGAGGAAGAGGATCGAGATCGCCCCCACGATCAGCATCGCCGACAGCGCCAGCGTCGCACCCAGCGGCGCGTTGTTCAGTTTCATGAACTGGACCTGGATCATGTTGGCGATCATCAGGCCGTTGGGGCCGCCGACGAGACGCGGCGTGACGTAATCGCCGATGGTCGGGATGAAGACGATCAGCACCGCGGCGACCACGCCCGGCATGGCCAGCGGCAGGGTCACCCGCAGGAAGGTCGTGACCGTTGTCTCGCCAAGGTCGCGGCTGGCCTCGAGCAGGGATCGGTCGATCTTCTCGAGCGCCACGAAGATCGGCAGGATCGCGAAGGGCGCCCAGGCATGGGCCAGCGTGATCACCACCGCGTTGGCATTGTAAAGGATGAAGGTCAGCGGCTCGTCGATGATGCCGAGCCCCAGAAGCCCCGAGTTCAGCACGCCGTTATAGCCGAGGATCACCTTCCACAGGAACACGCGGATCAGGTAGCTCGTCCAGAACGGGATGGTGATCAGGAAGATCCAGAGCGCCTTGCGCTCGGGGGCGACGTGGAAGGACACGAAATAGGCGATGGGAAAGGCCAGGATCACCGTGACCATGGTCACCGCGCCCGAGATCGCCAGCGAGCGCAGCATCAGTTCGCGGAAAAGCGGCTCGGTCCAGGCCTCTCGGTAATTCTCCAGCGTGAAGCTGCGATCGATGGTCAGGTAGTCCTGGCTCCAGAAGCTGAAGGCGACGATGGTGGCAAGCGGCGCGGCCAGCAGAAGCAGCGCATAGAGCAGGGTCGGGCTGACAAGCAGGAGTCCCTGCGCCCCTTCCGACCGTCTCCAGCGCCTCAGGCGCGCCGCCAGTGTCGCCATGCTATCCCCTGCCCTTGGACGGGTTCCGCCCCGGCGCGGCCCGTCCGGTCGAGAGTAGCGATATCCGCGCCACGCTCAAGAACCTGAATGCACGGGCGCTCAGCCGAACGGCCCGATATGGAGGGACTTGACCTCCTGGTAGTCCTCGAGCCCCATGAGCCCGCCCTCGCGGCCGTTCCCGGACTGCTTGTAGCCGCCGAAGGGCGTGCCGTATTCGACGGCCGCGCCGTTCACATGCACTGCCCCGGCCCGGAGCCGCGCCGCGACCCGTTCCGCCCGGTCGCGGTCGCCGGTCTGGATATAGGCGGCCAGCCCGTATTCCGTGTCGTTGGCCATGGCGATGGCCTCCTCTTCCGTCTCGAAGGGGCTGATCGACAGCACCGGGCCGAAGATCTCCTCGCGGTAGATGGTCATCCCGGGGGTCACGTCCGCGAAAACGGTGGGCTTCACCCAGTAGCCGGCATTCCGGCCCTCGGGCTTGCCCGGCCCGCCGGCCAGCAGCGTCGCCCCCTCGGCGATGCCGGTCTCGATCATGGCCTGCACCCGGTCGTATTGCAGCTGGCTGAACAGCGGGCCGAGGTGATCGCCTTCCTTGGTCGGGTCGTCGAGCCGGGTCTCCTCGGCCGCGCGCCGCGCGATCTCGCAGACATCGGGGTAGACGCTGCGCTCGACCAGCATCCGGGTCGGCGCGTCGCAGGACTGGCCCGTGTTCAGGTTACACTCGGCCACCGCGTTGACGACCAGCCGGTCCAGCATGCCGCCGCAATCCGCGAAGACGAGGTTCGGGGACTTGCCGCCCAGTTCCAGCGTGACGCGCTTGATCGTGTCGGCGCTGTCCTTGGTCACGGCGCGCCCGCCGCGGGTGGAGCCGGTGAAGGACATCATCTGCACGTCCGGATGCCGCGAGAGCGCCGCACCCGCCGTCGGCCCGTCGCCCTGGACGAAGTTGAAGACGCCCGCGGGCACGCCCGCCTCTTCCATGATCTCGGCATAGATGATCGTCGAGAGCGGCGTGTATTCAGAGCCCTTCAGCACGCAGCTGCAGCCCGCCGCGATCGCCGGCAGCACCTTCAGCGCGACCTGGTTGATGGGCCAGTTCCAGGGGGTGATCAGGCCGCAGACCCCGATCGGCTCGCGCACGAGAATATCACCGTTGTAGAGCGCCTCGCGCTCCTCCTGCGCCTCCAGCGCGCGCAGGATGCCCTCGGCGTGGCCGACGGCCGAGTCGGCCTGCACGTCATGGCTGAAGGTCGCCGGCGCACCGACGTCCAGGGTGATCGCCGCGGCCATCTCGGGCAGGCGCCGCCGCGAGATGGCCCGGATCCGTTCGATCAGGGCGATCCGTTCGGCCTTGGGCGTGCGGCCGAAGCTCTCGAAGGCCGCCCGCGCGGCGGCCACGGCGCGGTCCACGTCGCGGGCGTCGCCCATGGCCACGTCGCCGACCCGTTCCTCCGTCGCGGGGTTGAGCACCGGGAAGCTGTCACCGGCAACGGGATCGACCCAGGCCCCGTCAATGTAGAATTTTCCAAGCTTGTCGATAAGGTTCTGCATCGTTCCCGAACTCCCGGAAGAAAACTGCGGCACGGCCGGAACGGCCCGTTCTTGTCGACCCGTCCCGGACCAGATCGGCCCGTGACTGTCAAGCCGGGCCGCGGATCGTGCCCCGCGCCCGCGCATTATAGGCCCAGAGGCAGGTCAGCTCGACCGCCACATGGGCCCCGGCGATCGCGGTCGCGCCCGTTGTGTCGAAGGGCGGCGAGACCTCGACCACGTCGCCGCCCACCATGTTGATGCCGGCGATGTCACGCAGGAGGATCGCCGCCTGCGCGCTGGTCAGCCCGCCCCAGACCGGTGTGCCGGTCCCGGGCGCGTAGGCCGGGTCCAGCGCGTCGATATCGAAGCTGAGATAGACCGGAGCGTCGCCCAGCAACTCCTTGATTTTCTTCGCTGTCCGGGCCGGTCCGGTTTCGTGCACCTCGCGCGCGTCGACGATGTTGATCCCCATCGTGTCGGGATTGGTCGTGCGGATGCCGACCTGCACCGAGCGTCCAGGGTCGATCACGCCGGTTTTCACCGCCTTGTAGAACATCGTGCCATGGTCGATACGCGCCATGTCGTCATCGGCCCAGGTGTCCGAATGCGCGTCGAACTGCAACAGCGCCAGCGGCCCGAACTTTTCGGCGTAAGCCTCTAGGATCGGGTAGGAAATAGAGTGATCTCCCCCCAGCGTCACCGTGGCCGCGCCGGCGTCCAGGATGCCGCGGATATGCGCGGTCAGCGCCGCCGGGAAGCCCGGCACGTCGGCATAGTCGAAGGCCATGTCGCCGTAATCGGCGATCGCGATGTCCTCCATGGGATCGACGTCCCAGCCATAGGGCGGATCGAAGGCCTGCAGCGCCGAGGCCTCGCGGATCGCGCGCGGCCCGAGCCGGGTGCCGGGGCGGTTCGTCACCGCCTGGTCGAAGGGCACGCCGGTTATGGCGAGATCCACGCCGTCGAGATCCTTGGAATAGCGGCGCCGAAGGAAACTCGTCGCGCCGCCGAAGGTGTTTTCCATCGCCGCGCCGCGATAGCCCTTGCGGGTCAGCGCGGTATCGACCTGGGTCTTGGCGTCGGACAGGCTCATCACCCGATCTCCACGCCGTCGCGCACGAGGTCGTCGGCAACCTGCCGGATGGCTCGCCCGAGCGTCTCGGCCACGAAATCCACCTCGTCCCGGGTGATGACGAGCGGTGGCGACATCACGTTGAGATGTCCCATCGGCCGCACCAGGAGCCCCATCGCCTCGCAGCTGTCCGCGATCCGCCGGCCGATATCGATCTCGTCGGGCAGAAGGCGTTTCGTCGCCTTGTCGGCAACATTCTCGACGCAGACCATCAGCTTGGCGCCCCGGACCTCGCCAACCAGCGGCAGCGTCTCCAGCCCCGATAGCCGCTCCATGAAATAGTCCCCGATTTCAGAAGCATGGGCAACGAGGTTCTCGCGTTCCATGATCTCGATATTCTTCAGCGCCGCGGCGCAGGCGACCGGGTGGCCGGAATAGGTAAAGCCGCTCGTGTACCAGCGGTCGCCCTCCATCGCCTGCTGGATGCGGTCGGAATAGATCATCGCGCCGATCGGCACGTAGCCCGAGGACAGCCCCTTGGCGGTGCAGATGATGTCGGGCTGCACGCCGAAGGCGTCGCGGCTGGCGAACCAGTGGCCGATCCGGCCCCAGGCCGTGACCACCTCGTCGGCGACGAACAGGATGTCATGGTGGCGGCAGACCTCCCACATGCGCCGGAGATATCCCTCGGGCGGCACGATCACCCCGCCCGAGGCCTGGATCGGCTCGGCGAAGAAGGCGCCGACGCGTTCCGGGCCGATCTCGGCGATCTTTGCCTCGAACTCGGCCACGAGCCAGTCGCAGAAGGCGGCGGCATCCATGCCGTCCGGCGCACGGTAGGGGTTCGGGACCGAAAGGTGATGGATGTCGTCGGTCTTGTAGCGGAACTCCGGCACGTGGTCGCCGGGGCGCTTGCCGATCGACATCGCCGCGTAGGTAGAGCCGTGATAGGAATGATCCCGCGCGATCACGTGGGTCTTTTCCGGCCGGCCCATGCAGCTCTGGTAGAACTGGACCATGCGATAGGCGCTGTCGATCGCGGTCGAGCCGCCGGTGGTGAAATGGACATGGTTCAGGTCGCCCGGCGCCAGTTCGGCAAGCCGTGCCGCCAGCCGCGCGGAGGGATCGTTCGTCATGTCGGTGAAGGTGTTGGAAAAGGCGAGCCGCTCGGCCTGGGCGCCGATGGCCTCGGCCATCTCGCGCCGTCCGAGCCCGATATTGGTGCACCAGAGCCCGCCCACGGCATCGAGATACGCGCCGCCATTGGCATCCCAGAGGCGGCAGCCCTCCCCGCGAATGATGACCAGCGCGCCCTCCTCGCGGAAGCTGTCGAAATGGGTCCAGGGATGCAGCGCATGGGCGCGGTCCATCTCCCAGAGGTCTTTCGCGGCATCGTTCGGGCGGGCGGTATCGGGTGACATGCAGGCTCCTTTGCGAGGCCCCGGCGGGGCGGTCGCGGCCAGCTTAACGCAGCGATCCGGCGTGGCCAGTGGTTTCTTGCCGGCCAGCCATTGCCCGCCTAGGCTGCGCCTGCCTGCCCTGGAGACACGCGTGAAACGCCTCTACGAAGCCCCTGCCTACGACACCGCGCGCTGGCCCGACAGCTGGTGGCGCGCGAGCGTGGCGGCGATCCCGGACCATGCGCCGCTGTCCGGCGCGGCCGAGACCGAGGTGGCGATCATCGGCGCGGGGGTCACCGGGCTCAACGCGGCGCTGGAACTGGCCGAACGCTTCGGCACGGCCGCCACCGTGCTCGACGCCGGCCAGCCCGGCTGGGGCGCGTCGGGCCGGAACGGCGGCTTCGCCTGCCTTGGCGGCGCCAAGATCGACGACGCGACCATCCTGGCGCGCCACGGCGCCGAGGTTCTGCGCGCATTCCACGCCTTCCGCATGGCCGGGATCGACCGCGTCGCCGACAATCTCGACCGATACCGGATCGACGCCGACCGCCAGCCGACCGGCGAGATCGCCCTCGCCCACCGCCCCGCCGCGATGGCGGAACTGGACCGCGAGGCCGCGCTGCTCTCGGACGTGCTCGGGCTCGAGACCGAGCGCCTCGCGCCCGAATCCCTGGCGGAGCGGGGGCTCGGCCCCTCGGTCTTTCATGGCGGGATCCGGATCGGCTGCGGCTTCGGCCTGCATCCGCTGAAATACGTGCTCGGGCTGGCCGGGGCGGCGATCGCGACGGGCGTGAAGCTCCACGGGCAGAGCCCGGTGACCGCGATCCGCCCCGCGGGAAACCGCTGGCGGCTCGAGACACCGCAGGGCAGCCTGACGGCCGACCGGGTGATCCTGGCGACCAATGGCTACACCGCCGAGGATATCCCCCCGGCGCTGGCCGGGCGGGTCCTGCCGGCCTTCTCCTCGATCCTCGTGACCCGCCCCCTGACCACGGCCGAGCGCAGCGCGGCGGGCTGGCAGAGCCCGCTGATCGCGTTCGACAGCCGCACGCTGCTTCATTACTTCCGGTTGCTGCCGGATGGCCGGTTCCTCTTCGGCATGCGGGGCGGGCTTTCGGCGCGGACCGGCGCGCAGGCGGCGATCCGGCGCATGGCGCGACGCCATCTCGAGGCCCTGTTCCCGGCCTGGGCGCATGTCGAGACCCCGTATTTCTGGTCGGGCCTGATCGCGCTGACCTGGCGGCTGACGCCCAGTATCGCGGCGCTGCCGGGCCGGCCCGGGCTGTTCGCGGCGCTTGGCTATCATGGCAATGGCGTGGCCGCGGGCAGCGAGGCCGGGCGCCGCGTGGCGCGCTGCGCCATGGGCGCCGAGGCGGCGATCCCCGCCCTGCTGGCGCGGCCGCCGGCGCGCTTTCCGCTGGCGCCGCTGCGCCGGGCGGGGCTGGGCGCGGCCTATCTGCGCTACCGTCTCGCGGACGGGCCGGTTTCCGCGTGACCTCGGCGCGCTTGCGCCTATGTCCGGGACAGGGCACAAGGCCCGCACAGAGGAGAGACCGCCGATGACCATGCCTGCAAACGCGCTTCGCGAGGATTTCCTCGCCGGCATGAGCCGCGCCGCCGCGACCGTCAGCGTCGTGACGACCGACGGCCCGGCCGGGCGCTACGGCGTGACGGTGTCGGCGATGACCTCGGTCTCGGCCGAGGGCACGGCGCCGACCATGCTGGTCTGCGTCCATCACCAGAGCGAGACCGCCGCGGCGATCCTCGGGAACGGCTGCTTCTGCATCAACGTGCTGCGCGAGGACCAGGCCGCGATATCGGACGTCTTCGCCCGCCGCGTGCCCGCGCCCGGCGGCGACAAGTTCAACGTGGCGCCCTTCGTCGCCATGCACAGCGGCGCGCCGCGGCTGGCCGACCCGCTGGTGGCCTTCGACTGCCGGCTCGTCTCGGGCGAACGGGTGGGCACGCATCACCTCTTCATCGGCGAGGTGGCGGGCGTGCATATCGGCGAGGGCCGCCCGCTGCTCTATGGCAACCGCGCCTATCTGAAGCCCGAACCGCACGAGGGCTGAGGCCGCACGAAGGCCGCGCGGTATACACTTGATCGCAAACGAGAAAGGGCGCAGCCATCGGCTCATCCGTTTCGTATGCGACAGCGTTGAAGAACAAGACCTGTTGCGCGACGGGCGCTCGGCAAACATGCCGTCCTTGACCGGTTGCACCCATTGGGACAGGCGAAAGATACCGATAATCCGAGACTTTCCGCTCGGAGCTGGCACCCACATTCTCGAAGTGCGAGCCCCTATCGCGCGAGTTCTACACTGGCCCGCGTCGGGCCGCGCCGCACATTGTCGTAAATTGCGACCTGCCGCGGGACCGGGCCACCGGTCGCGGACATGTAGCGCGAGACGAAAGAGCGATAAACGCCGAACCGGAAGTCGACACGGTCGCGCATGTTATAGCTTACCCGGCCCCGGTGCGACGCTACCCTCCGACCGTTCACGTAGAAATCAAGAAAGCCGTCGGCGCCGCTGCTCCAGTTGGAATGCACCAGGAAATCCACCCACCGACCGCGAGCTGCTGGAAGCGCCATGAACGGCTGATCTATCATGTAGACCGTCTCGCCCGAAGCCGTGCACAGCTTATTATAAAAGAAAAGCCGGTTGTTTTCGATTCCCACGCCCGCCACCTCGCAGCCCTGGGGCTCCTGCTTGAACTGCCCGAGCGTCGTATTGGTCGGACGAATATAGGGAAAGTCGCCTGCAAGTCTTACAGACCACGCATACCAGTGCGAATTGCCAGGACGTGTGCCGCGTCGATCCTGCCGCTCGACACGCTCTCTATCCTCCCGGCAATCCTCCCGCCCGCAATCACCCGGGCGAACGTCGAACATCATGGCCCTCCTGCCCTCGCGGATCAGCGCTGGCGGGCCCGATATGGTCTTGAAACCATGCGGGGTGCGCGCGGAACGCGGATGATCCGCGAAACGGCCATAAGTCCCCGCGTCATCCGGGGGCGGTGACTGCGCTGCTGCGTCAGCCGCGCATATTGCGAGGCCCACCGAAACAAGGATACCACGGACGAAATATACCATTACTGAACTCCCTGTTGCCGGAAGCATAGCAAACGCGAATTGGCAGATGTCAAAAAATGTGGGCAGCCCACCGCTTCAGGACCCGCTGACGGTCTTTCCGACAGAATGCCTGTCAAGCTTTGGCGCCATTCGGGTCAAGCTGCGCCGCTATGCCTTGCTTGAGAATGGGAAGCGCCCCCCAACGGGCCTCATGCACACCGAAATGGTGGCCCGGCGACAAACAGCGGTGACGATATCGCCCACAGTGCAGAGATCCTCGACCAGGCCCATCTGCGGCACGCGATAGGGGCAGGTACTCGATACGCCCGGTCGCGGCATCCACAGAACCCCCGCGAGCCGGGACACTGCATCGGTACAGGTTCGGGCTTCGAGTTCTGCATGGCGTTCAAGGCCGCAATCGCATGTACAAACGCCGCACCCTCGCAGTCATTTAAAAACAAAGGGCGCAGCCACAGGCCGCGCCCTTTCGCGTGTTCCGAGTCGGTGGATCAGCCGCGGGCGCGGCCGACCAGGGTCCAGGCGGCGGGCAGGATCAGCGCCGCCAGCGCCAGTTTCATCGCGTCACCCACCAGGAAGGGATAGAGCCCCCATTCCAGGATCGGCTTTTCCCAGCTGTAGAGATGCGCGAGCCACAGGATGCCGGGCACGTAGATCAGCGCGTTGCCGCCCAGCATCGCCGCGCCCATCTTCCAGACGTTGCGGTCCCAGCCGGCCCGCGCGGCATAGCCCAGCGCGAGCGTGGCCAGCACGTAGCCCAGCAGGTAGCCGCCGGTGCCGCCCAGCATGTACTCGATCCCCGCCGCGCCGGCGCCGGAGCTGGCGAAGACGTCGAAGCCGGCCGCCCCGATGATCATGTAGCCGAGGATCGTCGTCAGGCCGAGCCGCGGACCGTAGGCCGCACCGATCGTCAGCACCGCGAAGGTGCCCAGCGTCACCGGCACCGGCGAGGGCCACATCGGCACCTTGATCTTCGCCGCCACCGCCAGCGCCGCGATGCCAAGCACCACCAGCACCGCGCGCTTGGCCCAGAGCGCGCTGCCCTCGGCCTGCCAGAAGGTCTCGCTCAGCACCCTGTCCGTCCGTGCGATCGCCATAGGATCCTCTCCCTCGTTTTGTCGTCCCGACGGTTTTGCAACGCCCGGCAGCCTCGTGCAAGCCTCAATCGGCCGGCGCGTAACGCGAGACCATGCGGTAGTCCTTGCGCGGTCCCTGCACCCGCCAGGCCGCGGACCAGCGCGGCCAGTGGGTGAAGTCATAGGTGACGTGGTAGAAATCCGCGCCGCAGATATGGTTGTCGTCGGGCATCAGCCGGTCGAGCGCGATGTGGTGGAACGGGCGGCCATCCTCGAACAGGACGGCGATGGTGCCCGGCCCCGCGTCCCGCCAGAGATACCGCCGCGTCGCGACCAGTTCGGGCTGGCCGGTCATCCGGAGCCGCCCCTCCTCGACATAGGCGAGCCCGTCCGCCTCCGGCGTGAAGACGGCCCGGCCGGTCAGCGTGCCGCCGCTGCCCTGGTGCAGGTCCGCGATCTCGCGGTCGAGCGACCATGCCCCCGCGAAGCTGTCCAGCGTAAGGCGGGACGCGGTCATGGGCATCGCCCTGCCCCGGGGATGCGGCGGGAGACAGAGTGGCCGCAACTCGTACACATGTGACTCTCCTTGGCCTTGTTCCTTGTCCGGCCCGAGTCTATGAGACGCGCACCACGCTCTCAACGGACAAAAAGGCGCGCTGCATGATCCCCCGCTATTCCCGCCCCGAGATGGTCGCCATCTGGTCCCCCGAGACCAAGTTCCGCATCTGGTTCGAGATCGAGGCCCATGCCTGCGACGCGATGGCCGAGCTGGGCGTGATCCCGCGCGAGAACGCCGCCGCGGTCTGGACGGCGCAGAACGTGGAGTTCGACGTGGCCCGCATCGACGAGATCGAGGCCGTCACCAAGCATGACGTCATCGCCTTCCTGACCCACCTGGCCGAGATCGTCGGCGCCGACGAGGCGCGCTTCGTCCACCAGGGCATGACCAGCTCGGACGTTCTGGACACCTGTTTCAACATCCAGCTGGTGCGCGCGGCCGACATCCTGCTGGCCGACATGGACGCGCTGCTCGACGCGCTGAAGCGCCGCGCCTTCGAGCACAAGGAAACGGTGCGGATCGGGCGCAGCCACGGCATCCATGCCGAGCCCACCACCATGGGCCTGACCTTCGCGCGGTTCTACGCCGAGATGGATCGCAACCGCCGCCGGCTCGCGGCCGCGCGTGCGGAAATCGCGACCGGTGCGATCTCGGGGGCGGTGGGCACCTTCGCCAATATCGACCCCGCCGTGGAAGAGCATGTCTGCGCGCAGCTCGGCCTGACGCCCGAACCGATCTCGACCCAGGTGATCCCCCGCGACCGCCACGCGGCCTTCTTCGCGGCGCTCGGTGTCGTGGCCTCCTCGATCGAGAACGTCGCCATCGAGATCCGCCACATGCAGCGCACCGAGGTGCTGGAGGCGGAGGAGTTCTTCTCCAAGGGGCAGAAGGGCAGCTCGGCCATGCCGCACAAGCGCAACCCGGTGCTGACCGAGAACCTGACCGGCCTCGCCCGGCTGGTGCGCATGGCGGTGGTGCCCGCGATGGAGAACGTCGCGCTCTGGCACGAGCGGGACATCTCGCACAGCTCGGTGGAGCGCAATATCGGCCCCGACGCGACGGTGACGCTCGACTTCGCGCTGCACCGGCTGACCGGGGTGATCGACAAGCTGGTGGTGTATCCCCGGCACATGCTCGACAACATGAACAAGTTCCGCGGCCTGGTCCATTCCCAGCGCGTGCTGCTGGCGCTGACCCAGAAGGGCGTCAGCCGCGAGGACGCCTATCGCCTCGTCCAGCGCAACGCGATGAAGGTCTGGGAAGAGGGCAAGGACTTCATGACCGAGCTGAAGGGCGATCCCGAGGTCACGGCCGTGCTCTCGGAGCCGGAGATCGAGGAAAAATTCGATCTCGGCTACCACACCAAGCATGTCGACACGATCTTCGCGCGGGTCTTCGGCGAAAGCTGACCCGCCCGCCCATCGGCGGGAATCCGCCGTCCGCCCCCGGCCGGGACCGGGCGCGCGGCGCGCAATTTTGAAATTCGCGAGATCGTGCTATCTTTACGGATGTTTCAACAGGAGGCATCCGAAATGCAGATCAAGACCCTGATCGTTGCGGCAGCCCTGACCCTTTCGCCGGCGGTGGCCATGGCGGAATGCAGCTGGGGCCACAAGTCCAACACCGCAAGCCAGTGCGGCGAAGGCCAGGCCTGGGACTCGGACAAGGGCGCCTGCGTGGACCTGACCACCAGCTGACGCGCAACGACCCGGAACGACAAGGGGCCGCCCCCGGGGGCGGCCCCTTGCATGTCTGACAGGCGCGGTTGCGCTCAGGCTTCCTTGAGCAGCTGTTCCTTGGCGATGGCCAGCAGGGCGTCCATCTTGCCGCGGATCTCGTCCTGAGTGGCCAGCGCGCCCAGGTCGCCCGCGACCTTGCGCACGACATCCTCGTGGCCGGCTTCCTCGAAATCGGCCTTGACCACCTCCTTGGCATAGGCCTCCGCGTCGTCGCCGGTCTTGCCCATAAGTTCCGCGGCCCAGAGCCCCAGAAGCTTGTTGCGCCGGGCCACGGCCCGGAATTGCATTTCCTCGTCATGGGCGAACTTCGCCTCGAAGGCGTGTTCGCGATCGTCGAAGGTGGTCATCGCAGTCTCCGCGCTGAAAATCGGTCTCTCTAGATATGCCGGGGGCGGCGCTGCACCGCAAGGGCCTGCGGACACCGCGCGGCGCGACTCCTTGCCCTGCCCCCGGCTTTGGCCTATAGCGCGGCATCATCAGGCGGCCGGGCACACGATTCCCGGCCCATTGCAATTGGAGCCCCGATGGCACGCCGCAAACTGATCTACGAAGGCAAGGCGAAGATCCTCTACGAAGGCCCGGAGCCGGGCACGGTCGTCCAGTATTTCAAGGACGACGCGACCGCCTTCAACGCCGAGAAGAAGGACGTGATCGAAGGCAAGGGCGTGCTGAACAACCGGCTGTCGGAATTCTTCATGTCCGGGCTCAACCAGATCGGTGTCCCGACCCATTTCATCCGCCGGCTGAACATGCGCGAGCAACTCGTCCGCTCGGTCGAGATCATCCCGCTCGAGGTGGTCGTGCGCAACGTCGCCGCCGGGTCGCTGTCCAAGCGGCTCGGGATCGAGGAAGGCACCCAGCTGCCCCGCCCGATCATCGAGTTCTACTACAAGGACGACAGTCTCGGCGATCCGCTGGTCACCGAGGAGCACATCATCGCCTTCGGCTGGGCCGTGCAGCAGGATCTCGACGACATGGTCGCGCTGGCGCTGCGGGTGAACGATTTCCTCTCGGGCGTGATGCTCGGCGTGGGCATCCGGCTCGTGGACTTCAAGATCGAGATCGGCCGGGTCTGGGACAACGATTTCCAGCGGCTGATCGTGGCCGACGAGATCAGCCCGGACAGCTGCCGGCTGTGGGACATCGCCACCGGCCGCAAGCTGGACAAGGACGTGTTCCGCCGCGACCTGGGCGACCTGGCCGACGCCTATACCGAGGTGGCCCGGCGACTCGGCGTGATGCCGAAATCCGGCGGCGGCACGACCGGACCGAAACTGGTGCACTGAGACAGACCGGGGGACTGACCATGAAGGCGCGCGTGACCGTCACACTCAAGACCGGCGTCCTGGATCCCCAGGGCGAGGCGATCCGCCACGCGCTCGGCGCGCTTGGCTTCGACGACGTCGAGGGGGTGCGCCAGGGCAAGCTGATCGAGCTCGACCTGGCCGACACCGACCCCGCCGCCGCCGAGGCGCGCGTGACCGAGATGTGCGAGAAGCTGCTCGCCAACACGGTGATCGAGAACTACTCGGTCGAGGTGATCTGATCCGATGCGCGCAGCGCGGCTGACAGGCTGGCACGTGGCCCGCGCCGACGCGACCGACGAACCCAGGGCCTTCGCCGGCCCGGCGGCGCCCGGCACCGCCGTCATCACAGGTTTCACCCGATAGGAGGCGCCCATGAAGTCCGCCGTCATCGTCTTTCCCGGCTCCAACTGCGACCGCGACCTGGCCGTGGCCTTCGAACAGGCCTCCGGCACCCGGGCGCAGATGGTCTGGCACAAGGAAACCGCGCTGCCGCAGGGACTCGACATCATCGGCATCCCCGGCGGGTTCTCCTTCGGCGATTACCTGCGCTGCGGCGCGATCGCGGCCCGCTCGCCGATCTGCCAGGCGGTGGTCGATTTCGCGCGGCGCGGCGGGATGGTGCTGGGCATCTGCAACGGCTTCCAGGTGCTGACGGAAACCGGGTTGCTGCCCGGCGTCCTGATGCGCAACGCGGGCATCAAGTTCGTCTGCAAGGACATTGATCTGCAAGTGGAAACGGCCGACAGCCCCTTCACCTCCGCCTATGCCAGGGGCCAGGTGATCCGGGTGCCCGTGGCCCATCACGACGGCAATTATGTCGCCCCGCCCGAGCTGGTGGCACGCCTGCGCGCCGAGGATCGCGTCGCCTTCAGCTATCGCGACAACCCGAACGGCTCCACCGCCGACATCGCCGGCGTACTGAGCGAGAACCGCCGCGTGCTGGGCATGATGCCCCATCCCGAACGGCGTGCCGACCCGGCGCTCGGCGGCACCGACGGGGCCGGGCTCTTCCGGTCGCTGGCCGATGCGCTGGCCACGGCCTGAGACGCGCCGCCAACATAGGCGGCGTTTCGCGTAACGCGGGCGTGCCAGCTTGAGCGCTCCGCGCGCGCGGCATAGACTTCGCGCATGACGGACACCCCGGACACCGAGCTGCCCGAAAAGCGATCGCCGATGCTGCTGCGCATCGTCCTGATCGTCTTCATCGCGCTCGGCGTCGCGGTGGTCTGGACGTCCAACTACTTTTTGACCGAACGCTTCACGGAATCGACCCGCAACCGCGCCGAACTGCGCCTCGCGCTCTATTCCGGGGCCATCGTCAGCGAGTTGCAGCGCAATTCGGTCGTGCCGCTCCTGCTGTCGCGTGACCCGGTGATGATCGCGGCCCTTAACTCCGGCGACTACGCGGCGACCTCGCAGCGGCTGATCTCCTACCAGAAGGAGATCGGCGCGGCCTCGATGATGCTGCTGGACGGGGATGGCCGGACCGTGGCCGCGACCGACCGCCAGAACCTCGGCACCCAGCATCGCAACGACGCCTATTTCGTGCAGGCCCTGCGCACCAACGACACGGTCTTCACCACGACCGAGCTGGAAACCGGCGCCTACGAATTCACCTATTCGCGCCGGGTGACCAGCGAGAAGCGCGGCATCGGCGTGATCGTGGTCGAGGTGGATCTCGCCAAGCTGGAACAAAGCTGGATCGGCACGTCCGAGGCGGTGATCGTCACCAATTCGGAGGGCAGGATCATCCTGGCGACCGAGCCGCAATGGCGCGGCAAGCCGATCGACGAGGCGCTGGCCGAGCGCCCCGCCCCGAGCGCGATCGAACGCGCGATCCAGGCCACCGCGGACTGGAGCCAGACCGCCCCCGACGCGTATCTGAAGGGCCAGGCCCTGCTGCGGCTCGACGGGCGCATCCCGTTCCAGGGCTGGCGGCTGACATCCTTCACCACCTATGCCTCGGTGCGGGAACGGGTGAACGGGGTGCTCGCGCTGGAGATCATGGGCTTCGCGATCCTGCTCTCGCTCGTCTTCTACATCCTGTCGCGGCGCGCGCGGTACCAGTCGGTTCTGTTCCAGCGGGAATCGATGGAACTTCGGCGGCTGAACAAGCGGTTGCAGCGCGAGATCGCCGAACGAGAAAAGGTGCAGCGCAACCTCGAGGTCGCCGAGCAGACCATCGCGCAAAGCTCGAAGCTGGCAGCACTCGGCGAGATGTCGGCCGCGGTCAGCCACGAACTGAACCAGCCCTTGGCCGCGATGAAGACCTATCTCGCCGGGGCGCGGCTTCTGCTGCAGCGGCGCAAGCCCGACGAGGCGCTGTCCAGTTTCCAGCGCATCGACGACCTGATCGAGCGGATGGGCGCGATCACCCGGCAACTGAAATCCTACGCGCGCAAGGGCAACGAGGATTTCGCGCCGATCGACCTGCGCAAGTCGGTCGAATCCGCGCTGCAGATGATGGAGCCCCAGCTCAACAAGATGGAGGTGGAGATCACCTGCTCGCTGCCCAAGGAACCGGTGATCGTCACGGCCGACCGGATCCGGCTGGAGCAGGTCATCATCAACTTGCTGCGCAACGCGCTCGACGCGATGAAGGACCAGCCCGACCGCGAGCTGGACATCCTGCTCAGCCTCGGCGAGACGGCGACGCTGACCATCCGCGACAACGGCAAGGGGATCGAGGATCTCGACTCCCTGTTCGAGCCTTTCTACACCACGAAGGCACCGGGCGACGGGGTCGGGCTGGGGCTCGCCATCTCGACCGGCATCATCAAGAATCTCGGCGGGCGGCTCACGGCGCGAAACGGATCCGCGCGTGGCGCCGTTTTCCAGGTTCAGCTGCCGCTCCACCGCGACGATCGCAGCACGCGCGCCGCGGAATGACCGCAAGGGAACACCATGCCTGAAACCATGAAGATCGCCATCATCGACGATGAGCAGGACATGCGCCAGTCGATCAGCCAGTGGCTGGCCCTGTCCGGTTACGACACCGAGACCTTTGCCTCCGCCGAGGAGGCGCTGAAGGTCATCGGCGCGGACTACCCGGGTCTCGTGGTCTGCGACATCAAGATGCCCGGCATGGACGGCATGACGCTTCTGAAGCGGCTGATGAGCATGGACAGCGCCCTGCCCGTCATCATGATCACCGGCCATGGCGACGTGCCCATGGCGGTGGAGGCCATGCGGATCGGCGCCTATGACTTCATGGAAAAGCCCTTCAATCCCGAACGGATGACCGACCTTGCCAAGCGTGCGGCACAGGCGCGCCGCCTGACGCTCGACAACCGGACCCTGCGCCGCGAACTCAGCGACGGCACGGTGCTGATCCGCAAGCTGATCGGCACTTCGCCGGTGATGGAACGGCTGCGCGAGGACATCCTCGATCTGGCCCAGGCCGACGGGCATGTGCTGATCGACGGCGAGACCGGCACCGGCAAGAGCCTCGTGGCCCATGCGCTGCATGCCTGCGGGCCGCGGGCGGGCAAGACCTTCCTCACGCTCAGCTGCGCCGCCTATGGCGAGGACGACCTCGCCGCGAAGCTGTTCGGGCCGCCGCCCGAGGGCACGACGCTGCCGGCCGTCGAGGAGGCACGCGGCGGGACGCTCTGCCTCGAGGACATCGAGGCGCTGCCGACAACCTTGCAGGCGCGCCTTCTGACCTTCATCAACGAGCAGCAGGGCGACGTGCCGGAGCTGCGGATCATCGCGATCTGCAACCAGCAGGAGCCGGACAAGACCTGCGAGGACTCGATGCGGCCGGACCTCTTCTACCGCCTCGCGGCAATGCAGATCGTGGTGCCGCCGCTGCGCCAGCGCGGCGAGGATATCCTGACGCTCTTCAACCGCTTCGCCGAGCAGTTCTCGGAGGAATACGGCTGCGAGGCGCCGCAGGTCTCGGCCAAGGAGGCCGCGCAACTTCTGCAGGCGCCCTGGCCCGGCAATGTTCGCCAGCTCATCAACACCGCCGAGCGCGCGGTCCTGCAAAGCCGGCGCGGCGGCGGGTCCATCGTCAGCCTGCTGCTCGACGAGTCCGAGGAAATGGGACAGGCCATCACCACCGAGGGCAAGCCGCTGAAGGAATATGTCGAGGCCTTCGAACGCATGCTGATCGACAACACCATGCGCCGGCACAAGGGCTCCATCGCCTCGGTGATGGAGGAATTGTCGCTGCCGCGCCGAACGCTGAACGAGAAGATGGCGAAATACGGGCTCAGCCGCTCCGACTATCTCTGAGCCGCGATCTCGCCAAGCGCGGCGCGCAGCCCCGCCCGCCCCCGCGGCCGCCAGCCGAGCGCGCGCAGCCGCTCGGTCGCCATGACATTGACCGCCCCGTGATCGGCCGGCCCGGGCAGCGGTCCCGCCTGCCCGCTGGCCGCCGACCATTCCGCCAGCAGCTCGCGCCGGTCGAGCAGGATATCCGAGACGTTGAAGACCCGGGGCGCGAGCGCGGCCTCCGGCAGGGTAAGCAGCAGCCGCACCGCCGCCGCGAGATCGCCGCCGTGCAGTTCCGTCCCGGCGCGGGGCGCGATCCGGGCCCCGGCGGCGAAGTCGCGGAACAGCGCGCGCCATTTCTGCGCCTGCCCAGGCCCGGCGGGGCCATAGACGCCGGTGGCGCGCAGGCTGGCACCCGGCACCTCCAGCGCCGCCAGCGCGACCTCTGCGTCGCGCTTCACCCGGCCGTAAAGCGTGTCCGGCGCGGGCGCCATCGTTTCGGTAAGGACGGTCCCGGCCGGGTGCGGCCCGTAGACGGCGCGGGAAGACAGGAACAGGATGCGCCCCACCCCCTGCGCGGCCGCCTGTGCGAAGAGCTGCCGCGTGCCCTCGAGATTGCGGGCGAGGAACCCTGCCGGGTCGTTGCCCTCGCCGCCCCGGTAGCGGCCGGGGACATGGGCGAACCCGGCATGGACCAGCGCCGTGGCGCCGTCCAGCCGGAGATGCGGCGCGGCCAGGTCGAAGGGCCGGAACGCCACCTCGGCGCCGAAGGCCCCGCGCGCCGGCGCGTGCCGGCCCAGAACGGTCACCTCGTCGCCGGCGGCGAGCAGCGCTTCGACGATGAAGCGCCCGACCAGCCCGGTGCCCCCTGTGACCGCGACCTTCATGGGTTGGGCAGCGTGGCCGGATCCGGCACCGGCCCGTCGCCGGCATAGGCCCGCCAGAGATCGACCAGCGGCTTCAGCCGGGGCAGCTTGTCGTGATCCTGCCAGGGCTTTTCGTACTGGAAATGCAACACCCGGATCGACGGCCAGTCCCAGAGGTCGGGCAGGTTGAACCAGACATATTGCAGCGTGTTGAGGGTCACCGGCAGGCCGTGCCAGTCGGGAAAATACGCCTGCAGGAAGGTCTGGTCGGTCCGCCGCCAGAACGCCCCGGGCACGTCGAGCCGGGCCAGCATGGCCTCGAAGGTGGCCGGATCGGGCCGCGCGGTGAAGACGCCGGAATTCATCCGGTGGAAATCCGCGAGGCTCTCGTAGACGTTCGGCGCGGCGCAGAACTCGGGATAGTCGAAGAGCGTGTCGATATTGCGCAGCACCAGCGTATCGGCGTCGAGGAACACCGCCCGGTCGTAGTCCAGCTGCCAGAGCCGAAGCTTCGCAAAATTGTCGAGCGGGGTGTGGAAGGCCGGCTTCTCGCCCTTGGTGAAGGGCGCCGCCCCGTGCAGCGCGTCGCGCGCATGGGCGGCGTTGAACGCGGCCGAGGTCGGCAGCAGGTCGATCTCCACCAGCCGGGCGCCCTGCCCGGCCAGGGGCGTGAGCGCGGCCGCCGGCACACCGCCCGTGTGCAGCACCACGAGATCGGCCGCGGTCCCCGACAGCCTGAGCGAGCGCAGCAGCGCCCGCGCGCCCAGCGCGAAATCGGCATTGGTGACCAGCGTGACATAGGCCCGGTCGGATGCGGCGGGTGCCGCGGGCCGCAGGCCGCTCATGATACCGATTTCAGCGCCTTGCCCTCGGGATCGCGTTCCACCCGGCGGGCGATGTCCTTGGTCCAGGCCGAGACCGCCGGCACCCGCGAGCGGTCGATGCGGTGGGCGTATTTCCGCGCCACGTCGACCACTTCCCCGAGCAGCCCCTCCTGCAGCGTGGTGGGGTTGAGCCCGAGCGCCAGGAACTGGTCGTTCTTCACGACGAGATCGTTCTCGTCGGCTTCTTTCCGCGGGTTGGGCAGGTAGGCCACCCGCGCGCCGGTGATGCCGGCGACCATCTCGGCCAGGTCGCGGACGCGGTGCGTCTCGGTCATCTGGTTGAAGATCTTGACCCGCTCGCCCGCCGCGGGCGCGTCGGCCAGCGCCAGCTCGATGCAGCGCACCGAGTCCTGGATATGGATGAAGGCCCGCGTCTGCCCGCCCGAGCCGTGGACGGTCAGCGGGTAGTCGATCGCGGCCTGGATCAGGAACCGGTTGAGCACCGTGCCGTAGTCGCCGTCATAGTCGAACCGGTTGATGAGCTGTTCGTGCCGGCGCGTCTGGTCGGTATGCGTCCCCCAGACGATGCCCTGGTGCAGGTCGGTGATCCGCAGCCCGTCATTCTGGGCGTAGAACTGGAACAGGATCTGATCGAGCGACTTGGTCATGTGATAGACCGACCCCGGCCGCGTCGGGTAGAGGATTTCGAGGTCCTTCTTCTCGCCCGCGAGGTTCTCGATCTCGACGTCGAGATAGCCCTCGGGGATGGCGGCGCCGACGCTCGAATAGCCGTAGACGCCCATGGTGCCCAGGTGGACCAGATGCGCGTCGATCCCGGTCTCCACCATCGCGGCCAGCAGGTTATGGGTGGCGTTGGTGTTGTTGTTGACCGTGTAGACCTTGTGACGGTCGGACTTCATCGAATAGGGCGCGGCGCGCTGTTCGGCGAAATGGATGATCGCGTCGGGCCGATACTCGGCCAGCCAGCCGCGGAGGCGTTCGTATTCGCGGGCCAGATCCAGCAGGTGGAACTGCAGCGCCCGGCCCGTCACCTCTTTCCAGATGCGGCAGCGTTCCTGGATCGAGTCCATCGGCGTCAGCGACTGCACGCCCAACTCGGTGTCGATCCAGCGGCGCGAGAGATTGTCGAGGATATGCACCTCGTGGCCGAGGTCCGACAGATGCAGCACCGTCGGCCATCCGACGAACCCGTCTCCGCCCAGAACCGCTATACGCATGATGTGCCTCCTGCTCCTGTGGTCCGGCGGTCGTCGCGCCGGCCGTGTTCCCAGCGACGGGCTAAACGCTATCGCGTCCCGAAGTATAGTGAAAGAATTGCGACACGAGGGCGACGGCGGCTCTCAGCCGATCCGGGCGAGTTCCGCCGCGAGATCCCCGTATCCGGTGAAGCGCCGCTCATAGGCGAGACCGAGCCGGCCGGCGCAATCGCGCGCCCTGGCGTCGAGCGCCGGATCCTCTGTCTGCGCGAGGTAGACCAGCTTGGTGTAATTGCCGAAATACATGTCGCGCAGCTCGGGATGGCGGTCGAGCCCCATCGGCTTCCAGACGAAGGCGTCGAACTGCTTGACGAGGAAATCGGTCAGGTAGAAGGCGCTGAACTCTTCCTCGGCATGGGCCGCGAAGGTCGCGTTGCCCTCGAAGAACGAATAGCAATGCGGCCCTTCCAGCATCCCGACGCCCAGCTCGGCGCATTTCGCCTGCAAGAGCCCGCCGGTCCCGCAATCGGCATAAACCACGAAGATCTGCGCGTAGGCGGCACGGTGCTTTTCGACCGCGGCCTCGACCGCGGCCGGGATCTTCTCGGGGTAGAGGTGCAGATTGGCCGGCAGGCAGGTCAGGTCCATATGCGCCCAGCCATTGGCGCGTTTCAGGGCCAGGATCTCGTGGGCAAGCGCGCCGCAGGCCAGCAGCAGCACGCGGCCCTGCCCCGCTGCCGCGTCGAGCCCGTGTTCCGTCAGGCGGTCATCGTCGATCTGCATCCCGGCCTCTCGCGTCGGCGCGGCGCGGGCGGATCGCCGTCAGCGCCCCACGCCGTCGAAATGGTCGTCCTCGGGCGGTGCGAGCCGGAAAGCGATCAGGCGGAAGATCACGTAGCCCGTCAGGGCGGCCGGCACGATCGCGAGGGTGCCGGACTCCGGCGTCGCGTAAATCGAGGACAGCAGCGCCCCCAGCAAGATCGTTCCCCCCGCCGCGCCTACCACGCAAAGGATGATCAGAAAGAAGCGATCCCTGGGCATGTGTATCTCCTGCTCTTTTGCCTTCTCCCACGTTGCCGGCGCACTGCGTCGATTCCAAGGCATCAATGTGAAAAAGGCCCCTCGCGGGGCCGATTCCGGTGGTTTCCCGCCGACGGATCGTCAGGCGTGCATCTGGTTGTGCTTGCGCCCGACGAGCGTCTTGGCGGTTTCCACCGCCACGGCGGCATCGCGGCAATAGGCGTCGGCCCCGATGGCGCGGCCGAACTCCTCGTTCAGCGGCGCGCCGCCCACGAGCACGATATAGTCGTCGCGCACGCCTTTTTCGACCATCGCGTCGATCACGACCTTCATGTAGGGCATCGTCGTGGTCAGCAGGGCGGACATGCCGAGGATATCCGGCTGTTCGGTATCGAGGGCCTCGAGATAATTCTCGACCGGGTTGTTGATGCCGAGATCGACGACCTCGAATCCGGCGCCCTCCATCATCATCGATACCAGGTTCTTGCCGATGTCGTGGATGTCGCCCTTCACCGTGCCGATCACCATCTTGCCGACCCGCGGCGCGCCCGTTTCAACGAGGAGCGGCTTCAGGATGGACATGCCGGCCTTCATCGAGTTGGCGGCCAGCAGCACCTCCGGCACGAAGAGGATCCCGTCGCGGAAATCCTCGCCGACGATCTTCATGCCGCCCACCAGCGCCTCGGTGAGGATGCGGTACGGGGTCCAGCCCCGCTCGAGGAGGATGTTGACACCCTCGACCACCTCGTCCTTGAGGCCGTCATACAGGTCGTCATGCATCTGGGGGACGAGATCCTCGTCCGGCAGTTCGGACAGGATGATTTCTTCGTCTTCGTCGGACATGTTGGTCACCATTTCTTCGCGCGCCCGCCTCAGCGGCTAGGCGCGAGACTTCGCTTGGAACGCGGATTCCATCTGCGCGATTTGCGACATGCGTGCGACGCTAACCGACAGGATGTCGCAGGTTGTAGCGATCAGCCCCGGCGGCGGCGGCGCTCGCGGCGCTTCGGCGCGGCGTCGTCGGTGCCGTCCGACCCCGACGAGAACGCCCCAAGCGCCTCGGCGATCCGGTCGAGCGTGGGGCGCGGGCCGGCAGGCGTGTTTTCCAGCGCCGCCCGCATCTTGGCGAGGTGCGCGGGCGTGGTGCCGCAGCAGCCGCCGATGATCCGCGCGCCGCAGTCGCGCGCCAGCACGGCATAGTCCGCCATTAGCTCGGGCGTGCCGTCGTAATGGATGTGACCGTCCACGTATTTCGGGATTCCCGCGTTGCCCTTGGCGATGACCGGGCGCTCGGTCCCCGCGGCCATGAAGCCCAGCACGGTCCGCAGCAGGTCCGACGCCCCGACCCCGCAATTGGCGCCGAAGGCGACCGGCGGGTTGGGCAGCGCCTCGACCAGCCCGACCAGCTCGGCCGAGGTCAGGCCCATCATGGTGCGCCCGGCCGTATCGAAGCTCATCGTGCCGCACCAGGGCATCTCGGCCAGCGCGGCGGCCTCGGCGGCGGCGCGGAATTCCTCGGCCGCCGAGATCGTCTCGACCCAGAGCACGTCGGCGCCACCGGCCTTGAGGCCCTCGGCCTGTTCGTGGAATATCTCGACCGCGATGGCATGGGTCAGCGACCCCATCGGCGCCATGATCTCGCCCGTCGGCCCCATCGAGCCGGCCACCACCACCGGGTGATCGGCAGCCTCGGCCACCTCGCGGCCGAGTTCGGCGGCCAGCCGGTTCAGTTCGACCGCCCGGTCCTGCGCGTCGTGCAGCTTGAGCCGCGCGGCGTTCGCCCCGAAGCTGTTGGTGAGGAACAGATCGCTTCCGGCCTCGACCGCGCCGCGGTAGAGCCGGCGCACGTCGTCGGGCCGCTCCGCGTTCCAGAGCTCGGGCGCATCCCCGGAGGCCAGCCCCATGTTGAACAGGTTGGTTCCGGTGGCCCCGTCGGCAAGCACCCATTCACGGGTCTCAAGCATCCGGCTCAGCGCGTTGGTCATGGGAAATCGCCTTCTTTTCCTGGCGCCCGGTCCGGGCGGGTCATCTTGTGCCACGGGCGGCGGGCCGGCTCGACGCCGGGCCCCGGTGCGGCGGTCAGGCCGCGGCGGCCTCGCCGGCCACGTTGCGGATACGTTGCACCATGGCGCGCAGGCCGTTGGAGCGCTGCGACGAGAGATGTTCGTCAAGCCCGAGCCGGGCCAGTTCCGCGCCGGCGTCGACCTCGATCACGTCGCTGACCTTGCGCCCGCCGTAAAGCGCATGCAGCACCGCGATCAGGCCCCGGACGATCATCGCATCGCTGTCGCCGCGGAAGCTGAACGTCGCATCGCCGCCCGTGCCGCGGATTTCCGGCACGATCCAGACCTGGCTCGCGCAGCCGTCGACCTTGGTCGCCGGTACGCGGAAGGCATCCTCGAGCGGATCCATCGCCTTGCCCAGCTCGATCACGTAGCGATAGCGGTCTTCCCAGTCGTCCAGGAACTCGAAATTCTCGACGATTTCCTCGAATTCGGCCTTGGCCACGGTTTTCCTCCAACGCGGTTTCCGGCTCTCACCTAGGCATCGGCGGCCCGGACGTCCAGTGCTTTCGCGGGCGGCGGGACAGTCTCGGCTTTTCAAGATGCGCGCTTTCGGTTTATCCAAGGGACGTCAGACGAGGGGAGCCGACATGAGATCCATCGCCGCCGCGTTGTCCATCCTGCTGCTGCTCAGTGCCTGCGGCGCGGTCCGCGACTCCCGCTTCAACCCGTTCAACTGGTTCGGGGGCGCCGAGGAACGGCGCGTGGCCGTGGTCGTCGAACAGGCTCCCGCCGACCCGCGCCCGCTGGTGGCCGAGGTCCGGAACCTCGCCGTCGAGCGCATTCCGGGCGGCGCCATCATCCGCGCCATGGGGCTGCCGCCCACCCAGGGCTACTGGGACGCCGAGCTGGTGCGGATCACGCCCGAGGGCACGGCCGGCACGCTCGTCTACGAATTCCGCGTCTTCCCGCCGCCGACGCCGGCGCGGCGCAGCACCGAACGCTCGCGCGAGGTCGTGGTCGGGCGCTACGTGTCGGACCAGGACCTGGCCGGGATCCGCAGCATCACCGTCATCGGGGCGCAGAACCGCCGCATCGTCCGGCGCTGACGCGCGGGCGGCTCAGGCGGGGCTAAGCTCCACGATTTCCACGGACTTGCCGTTGGAGGACAGCGCGATCTCGCCCGCGCAGAGCCGCAGCGCGTCGCGCCCGAAGACCTCGTGGCGCCAGCCCGAGAGCGCGCGCAGGTCGCGCCGGCCCGAGGCGATGTCGTCGAGATCGGCCGATGTGGCGATCAGCTTCTGGGCCACGGCCTCTTTCTCTGCCTTGGCCTTGAGCAGCACGCGCAGCAGATCCGCCAGCCCCTGGTCGACCGGGCCCCGGTCGCGCTCTTTGCCGGTCTGGGGCAGATCCTCGGGCGGGCAGGTCACCCCGGTCTCGACGGCCTGGAGGATTCCCTCGGCGATGGCGCCCTTGCGGGCCTCGCGCAGCAGCAGCCGCGACTTGGACAGGTCCGACATGGTTTTCGGCCGTGTCGAGGCCAGTTCGAGCAGCGCATCGTCCTTCAGGATGCGGTTGCGCGGCATGTCCTCGGCCTGAGCATGCGCCTCTCGGAAGCGCGCCAGCTCGCGCACGACCGCCAGGAAACGCGGCGCGCCCGAGCGGGTCTTGATCCGCTTCCAGGCATCCTCGGGCCGCATGATGTAGGTCTCGGGATCGGTGAGCGTACCGAGTTCCTCCTGCACCCATGCGGTCCGGCCGGTGCGTTGGAGTTCGGCGGCCAGTTTCTCGTAGATCACCCGCAGGTGGGTCACGTCGGCCAGCGCATAGGTCTTCTGCGCGTCGGTCAGCGGCCGGCGGCTCCAGTCGGTGAAGCGCGAGGTCTTGTCGAGCGACGTTTTGGCGATCTTCCGCACCAGCGTCTCGTAGCCCGCCTGTTCACCGAAGCCGCAGACCATCGCGGCCACCTGCGTGTCGAAGAGCGGGTCCGGAATGACGCCGCCCTCGACGAAGAAGATCTCGAGGTCCTGGCGCGCGGCGTGGAAGACCTTGACCACCCCCGTGTCCCGGAACAGCTCGAAAAGCGGCTCCAGCGAGATATCGCCCGCGATCACGTCGACCAGCACCGCGTCGGAGTCGTCCTCCCCCGGCAGGGCCATCTGGATCAGGCAGAGCTTGGAATAATAGGTCCGCTCGCGGAGGAACTCCGTGTCTATGGTGACATAAGCCTCGTTGCGGGCGCGGCGGCAGAACTCCGCCAGCTCTTCGGTCGTCGTCAATGTGCGCATGGGGACCCATCGGTTCGGATCTGCGGGGGCCGGAACGGCCCGGCCGGCCCGTCATAAGAGAAGCCGGACAGGATGAAAAGACCTGCGCGCAGGGGCAGTAAGGTTAACCCGGGGCTTGACCGGCTAACCTTAAACGATGGCATAGTTTCACATATCGCCATGGATTCGCGGACGAGCGCGGAGTCACATGACGGCCCGCCGGGCAGGCGCGAAAGGGGACCGCCGATGGAAAGACTGCGGATCTGCGTGGTCTGCCACCCGACCCAGGGCGGCAGCGGCATCCTTGCCACCGAGCTTGGAAAGGCCATGGCCGCACGCGGCCACCAGGTGCATTTCGTCAGCCATACCCGTCCGTTCCGCCTGCCCGACGACACCCCCAACGTCCATTTCCACAAGGTGCGAATCTCGGACTACCCGCTGTTTCGCTACCCGCCCTATTCCATCGCGCTGGCTGGAAAGCTGACGGAGCTGATGCAGGAGCAGCATTTCGACGTGCTGCATATCCACTACGCGATTCCCCATGCCGTCTCGGCCTTCCTCAGCCATGAAATCCTGAAGGAACGCGCCCCGAAGATCCTGGTGACCATGCATGGCACCGACGTCACGGTGGTCGGCGCGGAACAGGAACTGAAGGCGGTCACCGGCTTCGTGCTCGGCAATTGCGACGCTCTGACGGCCGTGTCCGAGGCGCTCAAGACCGCGAGCGTCGAGGTGTTCGGGCTCGAACGTGCGATCGACGTGATCCCGAATTTCGTGGATATCGCGCGCTTTACCCCCGCGAAACGCTCCGCGCCCGGGCGCCGGGCGCTGGCACCGCATGGCGAGCCCCTGATCGGCCACATGTCCAATTTCCGCGCGGTGAAACGCGTCGGCGACGTGATCGATGTGTTCCGGCGCGTACGGGCGACGCTGCCGGCGCGGCTCGTGCTGATCGGGGACGGTCCCATGCTTTCCGAGGCCCGTTGCCGGCTGGCGGAAGCGGGCCTCGACGGCGACGTGATGGAAACCGGCGCGATCCAGAACGTGGAAGACATCCTGCCGCAGCTCGACGTCTTTCTCCTGCCGAGCCAGACGGAGAGCTTCGGCCTCGCCGCGCTGGAAGCCATGGCAAGCGGGGTTCCCTGCGTCACCACCAATGCCGGGGGTCTGCCGGAGGTGATCCGCGACGGCGTGGAGGGATACACCCGGACCGTCGGCGACACGGCGGCCATGGCCGAGGCCGTTCAGGCCATTCTCACCGACGCCGCGCTGCATGACCGGCTCGGCGCGGCAGCCCGCACGCGGGCTGAAACCGCGTTCGCACTGGACAAGATCGTGGACCGTTACGAGGCGGTGTACCGGCAGCTCTCCGCGGCGTCCGCCGGCGGCGCCGGCCCGACGGGCTGAGCGGCGCTCTGCGGCGAATGGCGGCTTTCCATCCCTCGGCGGGCGGTTAGGCGCGCTCCAGCGCGGCTGCGCCGGTCTGCCGGGCCTGGCCCCAGGCGATCAGCCGCCCGGTGATCGCCCGGATCACGGCACGGAAAACGGTGATGTAGAGAAGCGGCGCGTAGACCAGGCGCTGGAACGGCAGCAGCAGGAGCAGCCGCCAGTCGGCGCGTCGGTCGAGACGGAAGGCCGCCACGGCCTTCAGCAGGTCGAGCGCCGGCAGGGTCAGGTATCCCGCGATGATCCAGAGCGACGCCGGCGCCATCGTCTCGGGCCGGTCGAGCATCGCGTTGACACCCAGGTCGATCAGCGTGGCGAGGAAGACCAGGTCGGCGATCGGGGCCATCATCGGGACCAGGATCCCGAACAGGAAGAGATCCGGGATCGACACGATGCCGACGCCCCGCCCCTCGGCCAGCGCGCGGCGATGTTTCCAGGCCGTCTGCATCATCCCGAAGGTCCAGCGCAGGCGCTGGCGCAGGAACGCCCCGGGCCGGGCGGGCACGTCCGTGGTGGCATCGGCCAGCGGCTCGAAGCGCACCCGGTAGCCGGCCCGCAGCACCGAAACGGTCAGGTCGGCGTCCTCGGCCACCGTCTCGCAGGTATAGAGGCCCGCCTTGCGGACCGCCTCGGCGCGCCAGGCGCCGATGGCGCCGGGCACCACCATGATGCCGTTGTAGATCTCGGCCGCGCGCCGGTCGACGTTCTGCGCGGTGACGTATTCGAGCGATTCCAGCCGGGTGAGCAGGTTTCGCGCATTGCCGACGCGCACATTGCCGGCCACGGCGCCCACCGCCGGATCCTCGAAGGCCGGCAGCAGCCGCGCGATCGCGTCGGGCGCGATGAAGGTATCGGCGTCGATGGCGACCACGATATCGGTGTCCACATGCCCGTAGGCGGCATCGAGCGCGGCCCATTTGCCCTGGTTGGTCTCGCGCAGGATCTCGACGCGGCTGTCTGTCCCGTAGGCGGATTTGACGCGTTCGAAGGTATGATCCACCGAGCCGTCGTCGATCACCAAGACCTTGGCCGGCGCCTCGTCCGAGGCGAGCACGGCCCCGACGCAGTCCACGATCACCGCCTCCTCGTTATAGGCCGGGATCACGACCGTGACCCGCTCCGCGCCCCCGGCGACGGGCGGGTCCGCGGCACCCCGGCGGCGCCCCCGCGGGAGATGGGCGAGCACCAGCAGGACCAGGCCACGCGCCCCGCCTGCCAGGACGACGATCCAGAACACCGTCTGCATGACCCCGCCGAGCGTCGAGAATGCCTGGAACGAGGCCGCGTCGAGCGCGATCCAGGGATCGTCGGCGGGGGGCATCAGCTCCGCCCGCTCGACGCCGAGCAGCGCCGCCAGGGAGACGATCCGGTACCCGTCGGCCCGCAGGGTGTCGATCAGCACGGGCAGCGCGGCCACCGTGGCCGAGCGGTCCCCGCCAGCATCGTGCAGGACGATCAGGTTGCCCTCGTCGCGGTCGAGCCGGTCGCGGATATGGGCGACGATCTCCTCCGGCGGCAGGGCGCGCCAGTCCGGGGGTACGATCTCGCTGCCGGCCACGACGTAGCCCGCCTCGTCGATCAGGGCGAGCGGCCGCGCCTGGTCGCCAGTCAGCGGACCTTCCGCGCGGCCGTAGGGCGTGCGGAACAGCACCGTGTGCCGGCCCGTCACGCTGCCGATCAGCCGCTGCAGCGAGTTGAGCTCCAGCGCGACACGCAGACCCGGCACCGCGTCGAGTTGCGGGTGGAAAAAGGTGTGCGACCCGATCTCGTGGCCGTCCGCGACGATGCGGCGGGCCACCTCCGGCGCGCCCAGGACGTTGCGGCCGACCACGAAGAAGGTGGCGGTCGCGTCCTTCTCGGCGAGGATGTCGAGGATTTGCGGCGTGTAGCGGTTGTCCGGTCCGTCATCGAAGGTGATCACCACATCGCCCGGCGCCGCGGCGCCGAACCGTTCGATCGTGATCGGTCGCGGCAGCCGGGCATAGGTCTGGCCGGTCAGCCGCGCGGCGTCCGCGTCGGGCGTCAGCCAGCGCGCGCCCGCCGCCGCGCGGGCGCCGAGGCGGCGCAGCGGGCCGTCCCCCTCGTAGCCGACATAGTTCTCGAGCGTGACGGTCGCGAGCCGCCCAGCGGCTTCGGCGGGGCTCAGCGTCTGGGCGTCGATCACCGACCAGAGGCCCGGATCCTCGAGCCCGAGCGCCCAGACCGCCACGCTGGTCACGCCGGTTTCTGCGAGGGCGCGGATCTGGTTGTAGCCCGACACCGCGTCGAGCGCCCAGATCTCGCGGCGCACGCCCGCGTCATCCGTGAACCCGATGCGGGTGTTGAGGACATCCGGGGGGAAGCTGACCTGGCCGCCATGCCGTTCGGCCCGGCGCATCGCCTCGGCAAAGGCGATCCGCTCGGGCGGCCCGCCAGCCGCGCTCCACTCATAGGCGAAGTTGCCGACCCCGAGTGTCAGCTTGGCCAGGCCGACGGCGTCGAGCGCCGCCGCGGCCGTCTGCGCGAAGGCCGGCTGGGGCGCGAGCGGCCCGGGCGCATCGCCGATCCAGGGCTCTTCGAAGCCGAGCACGACCAGCCGGTCCAGGCGCGCGACGATCCCGCTGTCGCCGGGCACCGGGCTGCCGGGCCCAACGATCACGCAGACCCCGCGATCGGACCCGGCGAACAGGTCTGACAGCCGCCGGACAAGCAGGCTCAGATCGGGCAGCCGGGAGGGCGGCAGGGAGGCGATCTTCAGGCAGAGCCCGTCGACGCCCTGCCGGTCGGCCTCGGTGGCCAGGGTCTCGGCGAGCGGCCCCACCGGCAGTCGCGCAGGCGCGGGATCCTGCCAGATCGTGCCGGCCATCTCGACCACCGGGTAGACCAGCTGCCGCGCGGACGGCGCGGCCAGCATCTCGCGGATCAGCTGCTGGTGCTCGGCGCCCGCTTCGAGCGAGACCAGGCCACGCTCGAGGCTGGGCACCGCGTACCATTGCGGCATCACCACGTCGATCCGGTCGCAGTTGTTGAGAAGCGACGCGTAGGTCCAGTCCGGCCAGGCCGGCAGGTAGGCAAGCACCTCGAGATCGACCGGCAGCACCGCCCCACCACCCGGGGCACAGCCCGCGGGCGCCCCCGCCGCGGGGCTCTCTGCCGCGGTCATCGCAGAGGGCAGCGCCGGGGCCTCAGGATCGCGGAACAGCGGCTCGGGCACCCGGGTCATGTCGGCCGCCCCGAAGAGGGCCTGGCTCTCGGGAAGTTTCTCGACATAGTAGAGCCGCGCACCGAAACTCAGCGACCATGCGACGAGGGCAACCGCCACGACGGCCGCCAGCCAGCGGATCATGCCGCGGCGCCTGTGTCCCGGATCGGAGAACACCGGCAATCTCTGCCGCGCCGCGTCTTCCTGCACTTTCTGTGCCGGAAACCTCACCCGGAGCCTCCCCTCCCGTTAAGGATTTGCTAACCGGTATTCTCTACGCGTATATACCCATATAGTATACTATGATTATGCGCGCCGGGGGTGCGGCCGGGGCAATCGGTCGCGCGGCCGGGCAGCGTGCGGGGATGACGGATCGGATGCAGCGCAGAACTGTCTTGAAGCTCTCCGGCGCGACCGCCCTGACGACGCTGTTCGCCCCCCGCGCCGGGCCGGCACAGCACGCCCCGACCGAAACGGCGGTCCTGCTCACGGGCCTCGAGACCGCACCGGAAGACGCGCTCCTGGCGGCGATGGCGCCTTTCATCGAACGCGACCTGCCGCTGGCGCTTCTGGTCAGCCCCGCCGAGACCGGGGCCGCGCGGGCCGCGTTCCTGCGGCGGCTGGTCGACGAGCGCCCCGCCCTGCTGGAGGTGGTGCCGCGGGCAGATGCCGCCATCCGCCAGCCCGCCTATTTCCAGATGCGGGCCGCCAGCGCGGCACGCGCAGCCGTCACGTCGCTGCTGGGAACGGGATTGCCGCCGATCACGGAACCGGTGACGCTGGCCACGCCCGGCCACGGCCCGGAGCCGCCGCGGCTCGGCGGCCTGCGCGCCGCCGGGTTCCGCTCTGCGCTGCTTCTGCCGACCGAGGGCTCCGGCCGGATGCCGATGGAATGCAGCGCCGCGGCATATTGCGCGGGGCTCGCGCGGCCGGCCCCGCTGGCCGCGGCGCCGGCGCTGCTCGACCGGGCGCTCACCATGGGCGGGGGCGCCCCGGTCTACCTGTCGCTGGCGCCGGGCCTTGCCGACGACGATCCCGGCGCACCCCTGCGCTTCGCAACAGGGCTGGCCGCCGCGCGCGACCGCGCCGCCATCGTCCCCGCCCTGCCCCGCGAGATCGCCTTCCGGGCCATACCGGGCGCACGCCGCCTGTTCGGTCTGCGGATCGACGCGCCGTCCGAGGGCGCGGGCGCGGTTTTCGAAAGCTTCCTGTCCCTGACGGACGCGCTCGCCGAGGCGGGCCTGGCCTTCACCGTGGTGACCGACGCGCCCGAGGTCGCCGCCCGGTTCGACTCCGCCTGCCCCCGTTCGCCGGCGCAGGACGCGCCGCCGGACGGCGACCCCCGACAGGGGTCGTCCGACTGTGTCGCGGTCGCGGGCCCCGCCGACGCCCCGCCCCGCGAGACCGGCCTTTCGCTCATCCTCGAGGAGAGCGGCGCGGTCATGACCCGCATGACCGGGGCCGGGCAGCACCATCTCGCCCCGAGCGTGGTGCTGGACGAGACGACCGCGCCGGACACCGCGCTCGGCCGGCTCAGCCCGTTCGCCGACGCGGTGATCCGGGTTCCCCCCTCCGCCTTTGCGACCCGCGCGCGGCGCAACGTGCTCACGCGCGCCCTGACGGACGCGGCGGCCGACAGCACGACCGAGACGCGCGGCCTGCGCGACTTCGCGCACGCGCTTCGCGGCGGCGACCCGGTCTATGACCGGCTCTGGCAGACCCGCCGGATGGCCGCCGAGATCGCCCCCGCCCCGCTTTCGCCGGCGGCGACCGACGCCGCCCGGCTGATGGCCGATGCCCGCAAGGCCTGGCAGTATTTCGAGCGTTTGGCCAACCCCAGGACCGGGCTTTGCGACTCCACCGTTTTCCTGGCCGAGGACGGCAGCTCCATCGGGCATGATCGCCTGACCATGTGGGACCTGGGCAGCCTGATCTTCGCCAACCGGGCGGCGCTGGATCTCGGCCTGATCGAGGCCGAGGACTATCTCGCGCGATCCGGGCTGATCCTCGGGTCACTCGAACGGGCGACGCTCTCCGGTGCGCGCCTGCCACGCAGCGAGATCAGCACAAGCAATCCGTCTTCGGGCCTGTCGGACTACAATGCCTGCGACACGGGCCGGCTGCTGAGCGCCCTGAGAACCATGGCCGAGACAGCCGAGCTGGCCGAGCCGGTCGCGGCGCTGGTCGCGGGCTGGGCGCTTGCGGACACGATCCGTGACGGGCAGCTTCATTCGATCACCGCCGGACGCATGCAGCCGGTCTTCCTGTCGCATTGCACCCATTACGCGACGCGGGCCTTCGGGCACTGGGGGATCCCGGCGGCAAGCCCCTACAGCGTGATGGACCGCGACACCGAAACCGACTCGGAGATGGCGCTGCTCTACCGCGCGGCCGAGATCGGCTCGATCGGCGCCGAACCCCTGCTGAGCGAGGCCGTCGAGTTCGGTCCGTCGCCGGAGTCCACCGTCCTGACGCGGGTGTTGTTCGCCGCGCAATACGCGGCCTTCCGCGAGACCGGCACGCCCCATTGCGTGTCGGAGACACCGCTGCCCTATTCGCCGTGGTTCTCCTACCAGGGCCTGCGGATCGACGCCCAGGGCTGGCCGTTCACGGTACGGGTCCTGTCGAGCGCGTCGCGCTACCAGACCGAGGCCTACCAGCGCGAAAACCTGATGATCAGCTCCAAGGCCGCCTTTCTCTGGGCGGCGGTCTACCCGCATGCCTATTCCGAACGGCTGCTGAAGCTGGTCCGCGAACGCGCGGCCAGCGCCGAGGTCGGATTCGTCACCGGCATCTTCGCGGAAACCGGCGCGCCGACGGTGAATTACGCCGACATGAACACCAACGGCGTGATCCTGCAGGCGGTACGGCACATGCTGGGCGGCCGCGGACGACCGTCCCCCCGGGAACCTCAGAGCCCGGGCAGCACGGCCCGGTAGACGGCGTTGATGGCGGCGGCCTCGTCCTCGATCCGGAACCCGGTTTCGACGCGGCGCCGCGCGGCCCGGGCACAGGCGGCGCGCCGGTCCGGATCATCGAGCAGCGCGGAGACCGCGGCGGCCAGTCCGGCCGGATCCTCGGGCGGCACGAGAAGCCCGGTCTCGCCGTCGGCGACCAGTTCCTCGAAGGCTCCCACGCGCGTTGCGACGACCGGCACGCCGCAGGCCATCGCTTCGAGCGGCGTCAGCCCGAAGCCCTCCCAGCGCTGCGGCGCCACGAAAAGATCGAGCGCCTGGTACCAGCGCGCCATGTCCCAGACCGGGACCTCGGGCAGAAAGCGAACGCGCCCCTCGAGCCCGGCCGCGGCCACCTGCGCGCGCAGGTCGCGCTCGTAGGCGGCGTGTTTCTCGGTGGCCCGCCCCATGACGAGGGCCGTGGCGCCGGGCCGGGCCGCCAGTATCCCGGTCATCGCGGCAACGAAGTCGCCGGTGCCTTTCTGCGCGCGGATCCGCCCGTAGCAGCCGATGAGCGGCCCGTCGGGCAGGCCGAGTTCGGCCCGCAGCGCGGCGCGGTCCACGGGCGGGCGAAAACTCTCGACGTCGATCCCGTGAAGGATCACCGTGGCCGGCCGCTCGAGATAGGTCGCGGTCCGCGCCGAGGTGGCGATCACGGCATCCATGCGCCGGACCAGTGCCTTGGTCAGCCAGCTGTGCTCGCGCTGCGAGGCCGAGGTGAAAACCATCTTCAGCCGCTTTCCGAGAACGCCACGCAGCACCAGCCCGCCCAGCATCTCGACATTGCGCCGCGCGTGCCAGACCCGCGGGCCGTTCGGCCCGCTGCGTCCCATCAGCACCAGGTCGCGCAGCCGGATCTGCGGCACCCTGTCCGGCAGCGCCGGGCCGGCCGCGGCGATACGGATGTCGCGGGCCTGCAGCGGCACCAGCCGCACCACGGTCGCGGTCACGCCCGAGAGCCGTTTCTTGAAGCTCGGCGCGATCACGTCGATCTCTCGTGGATCCTGAAACTCGGTCATCCCCAACGCTCCGTCAGCCGGATCAGCGATACCAGTAATCCTTCACCCAGGCCGCGGGCAGGAAATAATGGCGCAGGTGTTTCGGCACGCTCTCGATGCGGCGCCCGTCGAAGGTCGCGCGCAGATGATCCATCGGCGCGCGCGGCTCATAGCGCCAGTTCCAGCGCCCCTCGATCGCCTCCACGGGGTTCAGCGGCCCAGGGAAAATGACGACCCGCGTGCCAGGTTTCAGGCGCGGCGGCCGGACATAGTTCAGCGGGAACGGCGGGATGCAGTCGAGCTTGAACAGCTGCACCCAGCGGCGCGGCCAGAATTTCACGCCGCCCGGTGCCCGGCGGGTGACGAAGCGTTGCTCGAAGCCGAACCTGTCGGCGATGCCCTGCGGGTCGGCGGCGAATTCCTCCTGCAGCGGGGCCAGCTTGCCGACAGGCATCCGGTAGATCGAGGTCTGGCCCATCCGTTCGAGCGGGGTCGTCGGATTATAGGCCAGGATCACGTCCTCCGGATCGCCGTGGTCGAAAAAGGGATCGAGCGATCCCGTGACCACGACATCCAGGTCCATGAAGAGCACCACGCCGTCCAGACCGCCGAGATCCCGGGACCAGAGCCGCGACTTGGGCCAGCGCCCGAAAGTCTTGGCCGGCCGGTCGTCATAGTCGATCTCCGGAAGGGGCCGGGTCTCGATCTCAGGGCGCAGGCCCGACGTATCGTCGGTGAAACAAACCAGCCGGAACGGGGGCGTGATGTTGTCCGCGACCATCCCGTAGAGGCGGTTGACGTAATCCGGACCGTATTTGCTCCCCCACTTGATGCAGATGATCTGTTTCATCGCCGCCGCCGAATCTCCGTCTGCTCCGGCCGGCAGGAAGGCCCCGGCACAGGTTCGGGCAATCGTTTTTCACGGATCCGGCATCGGGGCAAGCCCCGCCCGAAAGGCCATGCGCGGACGGGCGGGTGGCACGGTTCCGCCGATCCGGCCCCTATGCCACCGGCACGAAACCGCCGGTTTGGCGCAAGAGGCGGCGATCCGCCGACCCGGGCGTGCCGCCTGCCTTGAAACTGCGGGCCGGCGGCTTAAGCCCATACGCATCGCGTAAACCGGACCGAAACCGACGGCGGGCCAGGATGAGTCCTCCTTCCGCCGAAGAGAAGAGTCATCGCATGGCATGTGAAACACCGACCGCGCCCCGCCCCCCGATGCGGAGGCTTGCCGCGCTCCGGGCCGCCGCGCTCGCCGCGCTGGTCCTGGGCGGCGGCGCGACGCCCGGCGCGGCCACCGGCCACTCCACGGCCTTTGCGCCTAAGGGCGAGGCGGTCGCGGCGCCGAAAGGCGCGCGCGGTCTCTGCGCGGCCCATCCCTGGGCCTGCGCGGCCTCGGAGACGCGGTCCTGGAACGCACGCGCCCTGATGACCCGGGCCCGTGTCGTCAATGCCCGGGTGAACCGCGCGGTGACGGAGATCTCGGACAAGGCCCAGTACGGCCGCGAGGAAGTCTGGGCGCTGCCCACGGCACGGGGCGGCGACTGCGAGGATTTCGCCCTGTTGAAGAAGCGCAAGCTGATGACCTTCGGCGTTGAGCCCGCGCGCCTGATGATCGCCACCGTGCTCGACCGGCAGGGCCGCAGCCATGCCGTGCTGCTGCTGCGCACCGACGAGGGTGATCTCGTGCTCGACAATCTCGTGGACAGCATCCTGCCATGGGACAAGACGGGCTATACCTTCCTACGGGTCCAGGATCCCGAGGCGCCGGCGCGCTGGCGCAGGGTGTTCGCGGGCGGGATGCTCGCCGACCCGCCGGTCGCCGCGGCCAGCGGCGCGGCCGCGTCGCGCTGACCCCGGCGGCCGTCCCCGGCCCCGGGATTTCCCCTTGCCGAGACGGGCGCCCCCCGCCTTAGATGGCGCCATGCGTCTTTCGATCCTGCTCGGCCTCGCCGGGCTCGCCGTACCGTTGATCCTGCCCCCGCCCGGCGCGATGCCGGAACCCGCCTGGCGCGCCGCCGGGCTGGCGCTGATGATGGCGGTCTGGTGGCTGACCGAGGCCCTGCCGCTGGCGGCGACGGCGCTGGTGCCGCTGGCGCTGGCGCCGCCGCTCGGGCTCGGCGGCATCGGCGCGGTTGCCCCGTCCTATTCCAACCCGCTGATCATCCTGTTCCTGGGCGGCTTCCTGCTGGCCAAGGCGATCGAGCGCTGGGGGCTGCATCGTCGCCTCGCGCTGTGGCTGCTCGGCTTCGCGGGCAGCGATCCGCGCCGCATCCTGGCCGCGGTGATGGGCGCGACGGCCTTTCTCAGCCTCTGGATCAGCAACACCGCGTCGTCGATGGTGATGATGCCCATTGCCGCGGCGGTCGCCACCGCCGCGGCGGGCGCCCGCGGCTTCGCGACGGCGGTGATGCTGGGCGTGGCCTTCGCCGCGACCATCGGGGGGATGGGCTCGCTGATCGGCACGCCGCCCAACGCGATCTTTGCCGCCTTCGTGGCCGAGCGCCACGGCATCGAGATCGGCTTCGCCCGCTGGGCGCTGGTGGGCCTGCCGGTCGCCCTGCTGCTGCTGGCGATCGCCTGGGCGCTGCTGGCCTGGGTGAGCCCCGGCACCGGCAGCGGCGCAGCCGGCGCCCTGAGCCTGGAGCGACCGGGCCCGGCCGGCCGCGGCGAACGGCGGGTCGCGGCGATCGCCGGGCTGACCGCGCTCGCGTGGATCGGGCGCCCCTTGCTCGACTGGGTCTTTCCCGGGCTCGCGCTCAGCGATGCCGGGATCGCGATGACCGCGGCGCTGGCGCTCTTCCTGCTGCCCTCGGGCGAGGGAACGCCGCTGCTCGACTGGAAGACCGCGGCGACGCTGCGCTGGGACGTGCTGATCCTGTTCGGCGGCGGCCTCGCCCTGGCCGGCGTGCTGGAACGCAGCGGGCTGGCCGCCTGGATCGGCGCGCAGGTCACGCAAATGGGCGGGCTGCCCGTACCGCTGCTGATCCTGGCGATCGCCGCGGTCATCGTCTATGTGGGCGAGCTGGCCAGCAACACGGCCATGGCCTCGATCTTCCTGCCCATCGCCAGCGCCGTGGCGCTCGGCATCGGGGCGGACCCGGTCGCCTTCATGCTGCCGGTGGCGCTGGCGGCCTCGGTGGGTTTCATGCTGCCGGTCGCGACGCCGCCCAACGCCATCGTCTTCGCCCATCCGTCGGTGACGCGCGCGGCGATGCTGCAGGCGGGCGCCCCGCTCGACGTGATCGGGATCGTGGTGGCGGCGGGCCTCGCCATGCTGATCGCACCGCTGGCGTTCTGACCCGGCCCGCGCGATCAGTTCGTGGCCGCGGCCTCCTCGACCACATCGGTGACCGTGGCGAACCGGACGAGGCCGGCATCGCGCAGGTAGTCGGCGCAGGCCAGGATCTCGGCGAAATCGCCGGTGGCGTATTCGTAGCTGCCCGGATCCTCTTCGACGAAGCCGTGGAACATCAGCACCAGCCAGCGGCCCTCGCGGGCCGCCCGCAGCACCTCGGCGCAGGCGATCTCCGGCGCCATGTCGGGCCCCACCTCGAGGCGCACGATCCGCGCCGGATCGAGCGACGCGATCCTGTTGCCGGTGCCGGTCTCGTCCCAGGCCAGCACGTGGCTGCTGTGCCGGCGCATCGCGATCTCCAGCGACCGGGCGTCGAAATCGCCGTAGGGCGGCGCGAAGGCGGCCGGCCGGCGGCCGGTCTCCTCGGCGATGCGCTGCGCGGCGGTCTCGATTTCGGCCGTGATCCGGTCCGGCGCATGTTCGCTCAGATGCGGATGCGTCGCGCTGTGCGAGCCGATTTCCCAGCCCGCCTCCTGGTAGGCGCGGATCTCGTCCCAGGTCATGAAGACCTGCGCCTTGCCGGTCTTGAGGCCGGATGCCGCGTCGGCGGTATCAGCGAAGTCCGACACCACGAAGAGCGTGCCGGGAACCCCGTAATCCACGAGCAGCGGCAGGGCGAGATCGTATTGCGACCGCAGACCGTCATCGAAGGTGAAGGTCACAACCCCCGGCGGCCGTGCCGTGTCGGCGCCGGACGGCGCGGCACGGTTCTCCGCCTGCAGCGCGAAGGCGGAGAACAGGAAGACGGCAGCGCCCGTCGCGGGCCCGATGATCCGTGCAAGCATGACGCGGGTCCAGACATGTCGCGCCGGGGCGACCGCACCCGGCAGATGGGTTAACCGGATGTTAACCTATCTCGCGGGCCGCTCGGTGAAAAGACCCGGCATCCGCACCGGGCCAGGCGCCGCGGCGCCCAGTGCACACCGGACACGAACCCGTCCGCGCCGGATCAGGCCGCGGCCCGCATCCGCCGGCGGCCCGTATGGACGAGGTAGACCGCCAGGCTCACCACCACGACGGTGCCGCCCAGCACCATCTGCGGTGTCGGCCGCTCGCCCGTGCCGAGCCACACCCAGGCGGGGCCGAGCACCGTCTCGAGCAGCATCAGCAGGCTGACATTGGAGGCATGGGTGTAGCGCGAGGCCAGCGAGAGCGCGAAGAACGAGACCGGCAGGATGACCCCGCCGGCGATCCAGATCGCCCAGAGCGCCTCGCCGCCCAGAGCTGCCGGGCCACCCGAGAGCGCCATGCCGAAAAGCCCCGAGAGAAACGCCCCGCCGCCGATCGCCGGCAGGATCGGCACGCCGCCATGGGCGCGGAGCGTCACGAAGGTCAGCGCCAGCATCACAGCGACGCCCAGCCCAGCCAGCGCGCCCAGCAGGGCCGCGGCGTTCAGACCGATCCCCTGGGCGTCCTTGCCGAAAACCGCCAGCGCGATGCCGCCCAGCACGACGGCGATGGTGACCCAGGTCGCCGGGCGCGTCGGCTCGCCCATCAGGAGCCAGGAAAAGATCGCCGCGAAGACGGGTACCGTCGCCACCGCGATCAGCACCACCGCGACCGGGGCCGCCGCGATGCCGAGGCTGAAGAAGGTCGCATTCAGGAAATGGAACAGGGCGACCGCGATGCCGGGCCGGCTGGCCAGCTGGCGCAGCTCGGCGCGGGGGGCGCGGCTGGTGACGGCCCAGATGACGAGCAGCAGCGCCCCCATCAACAGCCCGCGCCACGCCAGCATCTGCACCCCCGAGAGACCGGACCAGCGCATGAAGAGCGTGTCCGGTGTCAGCGCGAGCGCCCCGCCGGCGGCAAGGGCAAGCCCGAAGAGCGGGTGTCGGCGCATGATGTCTCCGTTGCGGATCCGTGGTTGCCAAGCCTTAGCCGCCTTTCGGCCCAGGTCCAATGCCCCCGGTGCCGCGTGCCCCCGCGGACGCCGAAGTCTTGGCTGGACAAGGCCCCGCCGCGCGCCCGACAATGCCGCCCATGAAAGACGATCCCGACAGCGACGACCGCACCGCACCCGCCGCGCCGCCGATCGAGGCACTGTTCCCGGCCGCGCGGGACAACCTGCGCGCCGCCTGCGAGCGGCTCAAGATCCATCCCGACGTCTTCGAGGAGCTGAAAGACCCGCGCGAGACGCTTTCGGCCAGCCTGCTCATCCGGATGGACGACGGCAGCCGGCGCAGCTTCCCGGCCTGGCGCTGCCGCTACAACGACCGGCGCGGGCCGACCAAGGGCGGCGTGCGCTTTCACCCCGGCGTGTGTCTCGACGAGATCCAGACGCTGGCCTTCTGGATGACCTTCAAATGCGCCGTGGCCGATCTGCCCTTCGGCGGCGGCAAGGGCGGGGTCTGCGTCGACACCAAGGCGCTGTCGAAGGGCGAGCTGGAACGGCTCTCGCGCGCTTATGTCGAGGCCTTCTCCAGCTTCATCGGCACCGACCGCGACATCATGGCCCCCGACATGTACACCAACGGGATCGTCATCGCCTGGATGGCGGACGAGTACAGCTCGATCACCGGGCGCCCCTCGCCCACGGCGATCACCGGCAAGCCGCTGGCTTTCGGCGGCACGGTCGGGCGCACCGACGCCACGGCGCGGGGCGGCTATTACGCGCTGCGCCATCTCGAGCCCGCGCTTGCCATCGACCCGGACAAGTCGACGGTGATCGTGCAGGGCTTCGGCAATGTTGGCTATCACTGCGCCAAGCTGCTGCATGCCGACGGCTACCGGATCGTGGGCGTCAGCGACTCGTGCGGTGGCATATACGACCCCGCCGGGATCGACCCGCTGGCCGCGATGGAGCACAAGCACATCAACGGCACCGTGTTGGGCGCCAAGGGCCACGGCAAGACCCGCGAGATGAGCAACGCGGAGCTGCTGGAACAGCCCTGCGAGGTGCTCGTCCCCGCCGCGCTCGAGCGCCAGATCACCGCCCAGAACTGCGACCGGATCGCGGCGCGGATCATCCTGGAACTCGCCAACGGCCCGGTCGCCCCCGAGGCCGACGCGGCGCTGACCGCGAAAGGCATACTGATCCTGCCCGATATCCTGGCCAATGCCGGCGGCGTGGCCGTGTCGCACCTGGAATGGGTGCAGAACCGGTCCGGCTTCTACTGGGACAGTTCGCAGGTGCGCGATCATCTCAAGACCAAGATGGAGACCGAGACCCAGGCGATCTGGTCGCTGCGCACGCAGATGGAGGTTTCCATGCGCGAGGCGGCCTATATCCACGGCCTCAAGCGCATCGCCGAGTCGATCGAGGCCCGCGGGACCGAGGCGTTCTTCGCCAATGGCGGGCGTCTCTGACGGTCCCGGGCGCTGTCGGGCGGCGTGGACCCGGGCGCTCTTTCCCCTAGGTTAAGGCGCGTCGCGGGGGCCGCGCCCCGCATGAGGAGACCCGCAATGACCGCTTTGCTGCGCCCGGTCCTGGTCCTGATCTGTCTCGCCGTCCCCGCCCTGGCGGAGACACCGGTGCTGCAGACCGTCCGGCTGTCGCTCGATCCGGACGGCGCCACGCTGGAGGTCGAGACGCGGATCGAGGCGCCCGAGGGTCCGGTCCGCCTGCCCGACCTCGGCTGGCTGGAGATCACCGGCCTGGCGATCGGCGACAGGGCGGCGGTGCCCGATGGCGCCACCCTCGCCCCGGGCCGGCACGGGGGCGCGCCGGTCACCGTTCGTCTCGCCGGCCGCCTGCCGCAACCCGCCCGGCCCATCGGACTGGCCAGCATGACCGCCGATGGCGGTCATCTCGTGGGCGCGGACTGGCTGCCGCGTGACGATCGCGCGCTGCGTCGCTTCCGCCTGGGGCTCTCGGTGCCCGAAAGCCATCGCGTCGTGGCCACCGGATCGCTTTCCGGCGAAACCCGCGCCGAGGGCCGCTACCGCGCCGATTTCGTCTTTACCGGGCGTCCGCGCGATCTCGGGCTCTTCGTCGGCCGCTACACCATCGCCGAGGAGATCCGCGACGGCCGGCGCATCCGCACCTATTTCGAGGACGGCGACGCCGACCTGTCGGCCGCCTATATCGACGCGGCGGCGGGATACCTTGCCCGCTACGAGGCCGAGATCGGCCCCTACCCTTACGACAGTTTCGCGGTCGTCTCGGCGCCGATCCCGGTCGGGCTCGGGTTCGCGGGGCTGACCTACGTCGCCCGGTCCATCCTGTCGCATCCCTACATGCGCGGCCGGTCGCTCGCCCACGAGGTGGTACACAGCTGGTGGGGCAACGCCGTGGCGGTGGATTACGCGGCCGGGAACTGGGCCGAGGGGCTGACCACCTTCCAGGCCGACTACGCCCTGGCCGAGGCCGAGGGCGCGGCGGCCGCGCGCGAGATGCGGCTCGAATGGCTACGGGGACTCGCGCAGCTGCCCGCGGACGATATCGGGGCCCTGCGCGATTTCCGCTCGGCCGCGCATGACGGGCGGCAGGCGGTGGGCTACGGCAAGGCGGCGCTGGTCCTGCACATGCTGCGGGACGAGATCGGCCCGGCCGCGTTCCGCGCGGGGATCCGGCGCTTCTACGCGGCACAGGAAAGCGAGGTGGCCGGCTGGGCGGATCTCGCAGATGCGTTCGGGGCGGCGGCCGGGCGGGATCTGTCGGGCTTTTTCGACCAGTGGATCAACCGGCCCGGCCTGCCGGAGATCCGGCTCGATGCGGCGGAGGCGATCGACACCGGCGGTGGGCCGGCGCTGCGCATCGCGCTCTCCCAGTCCGGCCCGGCCTTCCGGCTCGCGGTGCCGCTGCGCATAGATACGGCTGCGGGGACGGTCACGCGGCACGTGCGCCTCGAGGACACCCGCCTGTCGGTGACGCTGCCGCTCGACGCCCCGGCCACGGGGGTGCACGTCGATCCGGGGTTCGACCTTGCGCGGCGGCTCCTGCCGGGCGAGGTGCCGCCGACGCTGCGGGCGCTGTCCGGCGCGGGGATGACCCTGCGCCTCGCCGGCACGGCGGCCGGGCTGGAAGAGGCGGCGCGGACGCTTGCCGCCCGGCTGCTGCGGCGCGAAGAGGTCGCACTGGAGGCGCCCGGCGCCGCGACGGCAGACCTGCTGGTGATCGGCACGACGGCCGCGGTCTCGCGCCTGCGCGACGAGATGATCGCCGGCCCGGCGCCCTGGGACCCGGCGACCGGCGCGGCGCGGATCTGGGCCGAACGCGACGCGACCGGCCGGCAGATCGTTTTCGCGTCGGCCGACCGCGTCAACGCGCTCACGGAGGAACTCGTGGCCGCCCCCTATTACGCCGGGCGCAGCTATGTCGCTTTCGCCGCCGGCGCGACGGTCGAAACCGGGGTATGGGACATGCCGTCGAGCCCGCTGGCCAGGAGCTTTGCCACGGCCCAGCCTCGCTGAGCGACGAAAAACCCCGGCTGCCACAAGGCAACCGGGGCAGACCCGTGATGAAACGAGGTGAGACGCCACCACTCACGAAGACGTCTCAGGGAGTAATTAGAAAACGATCCTTTCAAATGACTTGTCTGTCAATATGATAATTGCATTCGGATTTGAATTTCGGTTATGGAATTCGCCCGGCGTCACAAATATAAAAGAATTATGAACAAGCTATCGGCCCTTTTTGAACTCCGGCGCATGCTTCGCCAGATGGAACGCGATGTCGGGCTCGACGCGCTCAGCCCGTCGGAGCTTGACGTCTTCCTCGCCGCCCACGCCCTGACGGGCATGCCGGGCGGCTCTGTCACGTCCGACCAGATTCGCCGGCACGAGCTCGTCCGGCACATGGCGCAGGCGTCCTATCACCGCGCCCTGCGCTCCCTCGTGGCGCTGGGATTGCTCGAGAAGGCCGAAGGCTTCAAGGCTCGCCACTATGTCGTGCGGAGCGATCTTGCCGCGAATTGAAACGACGCCACGGCGCAAAGGCGCGCGCCGCGCGACGCGGCCGGCGCCCGATCGGCATGCATGGAACGGGATCACCGCTCCGTGAGCCTGCTGATCGTCGCCCTGGCCTACATCCTCTGCCACGGGATGACGGCGTTCGCCGTTACGCCGGTCCAGGCGCAGATCCTGCCGGAGACGACCGTTTTCGCCAGCCTCGTCTACCTGCCCCACGGCGTCCGCGTGCTGGCGACATGGGTGTATGGCTGGAAGGCGATCCCGGCGCTGATCGCCGGTGCCATCGTCTCGGACCTGATCTTCACGCCGACCGAGATCCGCGACTACCTGCAGCCGGCGCTCGTGGAATCCATCCTGATCGGCGCAATGTCGGCCTGGGCCGCGTTCGAGCTGCTCCGCCTCGCGGGGCGCGATCTCTACGCGGGCGGCCGGTCGCGGCTGAACTGGACCGCCCTCGTGCTGGTGGGCGCCATCGCCTCGGTGCTGAATTCGATCGGCCAGACCATCGTCTATTCCGGGCTCATCGGCCTCGAGGAAATGCTGGGCGTCCTGCTGACCTACGCGGTGGGCGACCTCATGGGGCTGGTCGTCTGCATGGTCGTGCTGATGTTCGTTTTCCGCTGGATGCGATTGCTGGGCCGCGACGGCGCATCGTGATCCCGTGACCGCCGCGTTACTGCGGCAGGTCGCCATGGATCGCGAACTGTTCCAGCCCGGCCTCCTGCGCCTCGATCACGCGGAAGGCTTCGCGCACGCCGGATTCCGTCAGTTCGCGGCTGACCGTCAGCAGCGTGTTGGCCGGGTGATCCTCGCAAAGCTCGCGCATATGCGCGATCTCCTCCCGCGCCACGCCCAGCGCCGCCTCTTCCGAGGGCGCGCCGTAGACCGCGACGAAGTGGCGGGCCAGCGCCCGCTCGAGCAGCGCGATCTCGGATTCCTCGATCTGGGTCACCGCGACGAAGGTGACCCGGCCGAAGGTCTCCAGCCCGAGCCAGCCATTGGCGAAAGCCTGGCGCGCCTTGCCGACCAGGTCGCCCTCGGTCCAGTTGGAAAACTCGAAGCCGCCGCTGATCGCCCATTCGCCTGTGCGCGCGGGGCTGAAGAAGACGTTCATGTCGCTTTCGTCGAAATGGATCGCGCGGGCCAGTTTCATGCGCTTTTCCCTTTCACCAGAGATGAGAGCGGGATCAGCCGGGTCTTTTCGCTGTCCCGCAGGAGCATGCCGAAATGTTCGTCCACGCCGAGGAAGGTGCCGGCCTGGCCGTCGACCTCGATCTCCTCGCCGACGCCATGGGCAAGCCCCAGCCATTCGGCATGAAGCGGGGCCTGGCCCTCGTCTTCCCACCGATTGAGCCAGACCAGCGTATGGCGCGCCCAGCTTTCGAGCAGGTGCACCGGGTCCACCCCGGCGCAGCCCTCGTCATAGAGCGAGGTGCGCTCGGGCGCGCTGCCCGGCACGTCGCCCCCGGGCAGAAGCGGCAGGTCCAGCCCGACGACCAGCCAGGCCGGCACCGCGTCCGGCGCGACGTCGTCACCGGCCACCCGCAGCCGGCCGCAGCGCGCGCCGTTGACGAAGATACGCCCGTCCCAGCCGAGATGCACCGCGACCTCGGGCGGCGCGAGCGCGCCCAGCGCGTTCTGGAAACCGACGCCGCAGGCAGGCAGCATCGCCATCGCCGGCTCGAGCGCGACCTCGGGCGCGAAGACGATCGCCGCGCGCAGCCTGTCGGCCTGCAGGTTATAATTCACCAGCCCGGCATCGCAGCCCAGAAGCGCCTGCGCGCAGGCCTTCTCGAACGGGTCGAGTCCCCCGTCGAGCGCCTGACCCTCCATCAGCGGCGGGAATGTCGGGGCGGGCGCGTCGGTCATGCCGCGCCCGCGTCGATCAGTTGCCGGGCGAGCCGGCGGAAGGCATCGGCCTGCGCGCTGTCGGGCTTGGAGATCACGATGGGGGCGCCCCCGTCGGCGGCGGTCCGGATATCCAGATGCAGCGGGATTTCCGCCAGCAGGGGCACGCCGAGCTTCTCGGCCTCGCGGGTGACCCCGCCATGGCCGAAGACGTGCTCCTCATGCCCGCAATTGGAACAGATATGGGTGCTCATGTTCTCGACCATGCCGAGGATCGGGACGTTGAGCTGGCGGAACATGTCCACCCCCTTGCGCGCGTCGAGCAGCGCCACGTCCTGCGGCGTCGAGACGATGATCGCGCCGTCCACCACGGCCTTCTGCGCTAGGGTCATCTGCACGTCGCCCGTGCCGGGCGGCAGGTCCACCAGCAGCACGTCGAGCGCCCCCCACTGCACCTGCGACAGCATCTGCTGCAGCGCGCCCATCAGCATCGGGCCGCGCCAGACCACCGCCTGGTCCTCGTTGGTCATCAGCCCGATCGACATCATGGTCACGCCGTGGTTGCGCATCGGCAGGATCGTCTTGCCGTCCGGGCTGGCCGGACGGCCGGAAACGCCCAGCATCCGCGGCTGGGAAGGCCCGTAGACATCGGCGTCCAGCAGCCCGACCCGCCGGCCCTCGGCGGCGAGCGCGCAGGCGAGGTTGGCGGTGACGGTCGATTTGCCGACGCCCCCCTTGCCGCTGGCGATCGCCACGATGCGGTCGATGCCGGGCACCTTCTGCGGGCCCTGCGGCTCGGCCGGGCGCTGGGGCTTCAGGTCCGGCGGCGCCTTCTGGGAATGCGCGGTCATCACGACCGACACGGCGTCGATGCTCCCGAGCGCCTTCAGCGCGCGCTCGGCCTCGGCCTTGACGGGCTCCATCGCCTCGGCCCGGGCCGGGTCAATCTCGAGCACGAAGCGGACGGCGCCGTCCTCGACGGTCAGCGCCCGCACCATCCCGGCCGAGACGATATCCTCGTCCCGGCCGGGATCACGGACCGCGCGGAGCGCGGCCAGAACCTCGTCACGCGTCGCCACGTCAGGACTGCCCCTTGATCTCGCCGGTCACCACATGCTCGAGATCGAGCCCGTCGACGGTCAGCACCACCTTGGCCGCGTAGGTCTTGCCGGCCGTGTCGCCGGCCTCGCGCATGGCCTCCTCGATGGCCTGCTGCGAGGTGACGCCCACCTGCTTCAGGAATTTCCGCATCGACATGTTGAAGTCGTCGCTCATGGTTTTCCTCCCTTTTTCCCGGTCGCGTTGACGGGCGGCAAACCCGCCTCGTAAGGTATATAGGTCACTTGAACAGCCCGAGAGGGACCGCCATGCGTCTCGGTCTCTGTATCGCCCTGATCCTCGGCACCGCCCTGGGCGCCGCCGCGCAGGAGCCCGACCTGCGGATGCAGGCCGCGCCCGAGACGGTGGAGAGCGGCCTGATGGCCCACCTGCTGCCACGGTTTTCGCTCAAGACCTCGATCCGCGTCGCGCTGGCCGACCGGGGCGCGCTGCAGATCGCGGCCGGCCCGCCCGGCACGCCCGTCTTCGAGCGCGGCGGCACGGTCTATCACCTGCGCCACGACGGCAGCGCCGATGCGCTCCGCTTCGAGGACTGGCTGACCTCCGATATCGGCAGGCGCACGGTGGACAGCTTCGCGCCGGAGGGGGGCGCGGCCTTCTCGGCCACGGTCCGGCAGGCGGTTGCGGCGGCGGCGGCCACATATGACGGCGACGCCGTGCTCGGGGAAGAGCTGTCGCTCACGCTCTGCGGACGCTGTCATGTCATCAACGAGCGAAACCGCATGAACGGGCTCGGCTCGACGCCGTCCTTCGCGGTGCTGCGCGGGCTGCCCAACTGGAACGCCCGCTTCGAGGCGTTCTTCGCGCTGAACCCGCACGGGGCCTTCACCCAGGTCGAAGGCGTGACGCCGCCCTTCGACAAGACGCGCCCCTCGCCCATCGTGCCCATCGAGATGACGCTGGACGATCTCGACGCGATCATCGCCTACACGGCCGCGCTCGCGCCGGCAGATCTGGGCGCCCCCGTCAAGCATCAGTGATCCCGGCGCTTGGAGTAGTAGTCGTCCGTCGTGCGCAGCTTCGGCCGCTCGCCCATGGCGAAGGGGTTGTCCTGGGAATGGTACTGCGCGTTTACCCGGCAGTTGTCGCACATCTGGATCATCCGCGCCGCGTCGGATTCCGCGAACATCGGGTGCTTGCCGGCCAGCGTCTCCATGATCTTCTCGACGGTGGATTTCACCCCGAACAGCGCCCCGCACTCGATGCAGGCGAAGGGCTCCTCCTCGTTGAGAACGCGCTGCGACAGCGCCGCGTCGGTCAGGTCGAGCCGCGGCTCCAGCGTGATCGCGTTCTCGGGACAGACGGTCTTGCAGATCCCGCATTGCAGGCAGGCATCCTCCTGGAAGCGGAGCTGCGGCATGTCGGGATTGTCGACCAGCGCCCCCGAAGGACAGAGCGACACGCAGGACAGGCAGAGCGTGCAGGCCTCGGTATCGACCAGCACCGCGCCGTAGGGCGCGCCCTCGGGCAGCGGCAGCGGTTCTTCCGGCGTCCCGGCCAGCGCCTGGGCGGCCAGGCGCGTCACCTGCCGGCGCGAGCCCATCGGAAGGACCGGCTCCGCCTGCGCGGGCAGACGATCGGCGTCGTAGAGACGGTGCGACATCTCCTCGGGATCGGCCACGTCGAGAAGCCCGACCCGGCCCGCGCCGGAAACGGCCTCGGCCAGCGCCTGCTCGCGGATGAGCGCGTCGCGCTCGGTCGTGGGGGCCAGCAGCACGTCCACGCGCGCAAATCCCGTGGCCAGCGCGGCCAGCATCTCGGCATGCCCGAAGCCCGACACGGTATCCAGTTCCAGCGGGATCACGTCCGCGGGCAGCCCGTCGCCGAACCGCGCGGCCAGCGCGATCATCTCGCGGCCATGCGCGGTGTCGCAGACCACGAGGCGCGGCGCCGTTCCGCCGGCCTTGCGGTAGCTGCGGGCCAGCATGTCCAGCCGCCGGAAGAGATGATCCACCGGCGGGTCGTCATAGCTGATCGCCCCGCTCGGGCAGAGCGCGGCACAGGCCCCGCAGCCCGCGCAGATCATCGGGTCGACCGTGACGTGCTCGCCGGCCGGCGTGATCGCGCCGGTCGGGCAGATGTCGAGACAGCGCGTGCAGCCCACCTGCCCGGCCCGCGAATGGGCGCAGAGCGACTCTTCCATCCGCACGTAAAGCGGCTTCTCGAAGGTGCCGACGAGCTGCACGGCCTCGAGCAGGGCGGCGGCGACCGCGTTGGGATCGCCCGGATCGGCGCGGAGATACCCCTCGCGCTTGGCGGGGGCGGGCACCAGCGGCGTTCCGCCCGACAGGTCCAGCACGATGTCGCATTCCGACACGCCGCCGTCGCGCGGCGCGGTCAGGCCGAAGGCGCCGCGCCCGCCGGGCGCGACCTGCTGCAGCCGGTCGATCCGCAGCTCGAAGCCGCCGAGCGCCCCCGACAGGCTGCGCACCTCGCCCCGCACCACGTCGAAGCGCCGGTCGAGCGGCAACGCGCCCGCGTCGGTCAGCAGCACGGTGACCCCCAGCGCCCCGGCCAGGCGCTCGGCCGCCGGCAGCGCCACCTCGGCCGCGCCGATCACGAGGCAGATGCCTTCCGAGACCACGTCGAGCGCCTTGGGCGCCGGCGCGGCCATCGCGGCCTCGGCCGCGAGCGCGGCCATTTTCGGGGCCGGATCCTCGCCCTTGCGGGTCCAGCCGGCGCGGTCGCGGATATCGACGAAGCCCGGCTCGGGCAGGCCAAGCTCGGCGGCCAGTTCCTCGAACCGGGCCCGCTCCTGCTGGCAGGCGATGATCGCGTCGCCCTGCCCGATCGCCTCGGCCGCCGCGCCGATCTGGCGCGTGCACAGGCCGTCGTAGATCTTCGAGCAGCGCAGTCCGGTTGTTTCTTCGAGCGTCTTGCGGTCGATCGACTGCGTTCCCTCGCAGTCGCAGAGCACGAGGTGCTTCGCCATTTTCGGTCCCATGTCACGGGCCATGCCGGCCCGTCCTCCCTGTTCGCACGGGCAGGAAGCCACAATTCCCCCGCAGGGTAAAGCCCTTGCCGGGTGCCGCGTCACCCCCCCCGCGATCCCCGGCGCGAATCGCGCCGCGGATGCTGCGGCGCAGGATCGCCATGCCGCGTATGCAAAGGCATGCACGGAATCTCCTGTCGCGCTAGGGGAAATGGTGAACGACGGTACACATCCAAAAATATTTCTTTGCGAACAGTCCATTCTGGCACATGATTGGTTCAAATCCCGGTCTCTGCGAGCGCTGCGTCCGTACCTGCGGAGCCGGAAGAAAGACACCTGGGAGGACACCGATCGTGGCGCGCAGTGCCGCCATTCATGAAACCCTGCCACTGGGCATCGTGATCCGGCGACAGCCGGGGGTGACGCGTTGGGCGCGCTGGGCGTTCAAGGCGGTCGCCGTTCTGCCCGGCGCCGCGCCGGCCCACTGGGCCGTGCTGCGCCAGGAGGGTGACGTGACCGAGTATCACGCCGCCACGCTGCCGCTGACGCTCTGGGCGGCCGAGACCGAGGCCTATCTGGCCGCGCTCTCGGACGAGGTGCCGTCGATCTACGTCGTGATGCGCGACGAGGCCGAGGACGGCGCGCCGCTCGAGGTTCTGCTCGTGACCGCCTCGCCCTACGAGGCGCAGGACTATACCGACTCCGGCGAAGAGCTCGTCGAGAAGGTGCCGATGACCCGCGGCCTCGTCGCCTGGGTCCGCGATTTCGTAACCGCGCACCATGTCGAGGAAGCCTTCGTCAAGCGCAAGCGCGACAAGAAGCGCATCGACCTGGTCGAGGACGGGAAGGGCGACCACCGGATCCGCCAGATGTCCGACGTCTACCGGGCGCCGCGCCCGGCCCGCAAGGCGGGAGGGCTGCAATGAGCCGTGGCAGCGATTTCTGGTCCCGCCGCAAGGCCCGTGTCCGCGCCGAAGAGGACGCGGAGGCCCGCGCCCGCGCCGCGGCGGAGCTGGCCGAAACCCGCGCCGAGCTGGAGGAAAAGTCCGACGCGGACGTCCTGGCCGAGCTTGAGCTGCCGGATCCCGACAGCCTGGAGCCGGGCGACGATTTCTCGGGCTTCATGGCCAAGGCCGTGCCCGAGCGTATCCGGCGCCGCGCCCTGCGGCGGCTCTGGCTGTCGAACCCGACGCTCGCCAATCTCGACTCGCTGGTGGATTACGGCGAGGACTACACGGGCAGCGGCGTGGCCGAGGTCGTGCGCACGGCCTACCAGGTCGGCAAGGGCATGAAGGCCCATGTCGAGGAACTCGCCCGCCAGGCCGAGGCAGAGGCGGAGGCGGAGGCCGCGGCGGCCGACCCCGCATCTGGCACGACCGAGACCGGCACGCCGGATGAGCCGGGGGAGTCCCACGCGGACGACGCGGCCGTGGCAGCGGCCGCCCCCGAGACCGAGACCGGGCCCGACGCGCAGCCCGCACAAACCGCCTGGGCGGGGACCGACGAGGACGCACCCGCCCCCGCCCTGCCCCGCCGCATGAGATTCAGTTTTGCCAGCTGACACAGACCCAACAGCCGGAGCCCCGATGACAGTGACCGCCGAACGCCGAGAAATCGCCCCAGAAGATCAGCTGCGCGCCGATCTCTACGATTTCCTCGCCCGCCTCCTGGCGGCACCGCCCGACGGGGCGCTTCTGAAGCAGACCGCCACCCTGACCGGCGATGACAGCGATCTCGGCCAGGCGATCGGCGCCATGGCGCGGGTCGCGCGCGCCACCCGCCCCGAAGCGGTGGAGCGCGAGTACAACGCGCTCTTCATCGGGCTCGGGCGGGGAGAGCTGCTGCCCTATGGCAGCTACTACCTGACCGGTTTCCTCAACGAGAAGCCGCTGGCGCAGCTGCGCAACGACATGATCGCGCGCCGCATCACCCGGGCGCCCAACACGTTCGAGCCCGAGGACAACATCGCCTCGCTGATGGAGATGATGGCCGGGCTCATCACCGGGCGGTTCGCCGCCCCGGCGGACCTGGAAAACCAGAAAACCTTCTGGAACCGCCATATCGGCCCCTGGGCGGGGCATTTCTACTCGGATTTGGAAGCCGCCAAGAACTCGGTCTTCTATGCTTCGGTCGGCGCCGCCGGCCGGATCTTCATGGAGATCGAGCGCGAGGCGTTCCGAATGGGCGGGGCCTGACCCCGCGAACGCGCCGGCCGGGCGTCCGCGCCCGGTCATAACCGAAACCGGAAGGGAGACCCTTCGATGAGTGACAAGGAGAAGCGCGGCGCGAACCGTCGTGATTTCCTGAAGCTCGCGACGACATCGGCCCCGGCAGCGCTCGCCGCAGCGACGCTTGCCCCGACCGACGCCGACGCGGCACAGCCCGCGACGGGCGAGACCCGTCTTCAGGACACCGCGCACACGCGCGCCTACTTCGACAGCGCCCGGTTCTGACCGGACGTCGTCAAAAGCTTCCGGCGACCGGTTGCGTGACGCCCAACTGCCGGAGGTTGTCGAAACACCTGCGCGTCCAAAGGGGACGTCAAGCGAGGTAACTGCAATGCTTAGGAAAAAGACCAACGGGGTTGCGCGACGCCCCCAGCGGACAAGTATCCTGTCTGAGGTCGCCGGGAAATCCGTCGACCGCCGCGCCTTCCTGCGCGGCTCGGGCCTGGCCATCGGCGGCCTGGCCGCAATCGGCGCCACGGGCGGCACCGTGACCCAGGCATCGGCCCAGAACGCCGCCGACCAGGCGGTCGAAACGGTCAAGTCCGTCTGCACCCACTGCTCGGTCGGCTGCACCGTCATCGCCGAGGTTCAGAACGGCGTCTGGACGGGCCAGGAGCCCGGCTGGGACAGCCCCTTCAACCTGGGCGCCCACTGCGCCAAGGGCGCCGCGGTCCGCGAGCACGCCCATGGCGAGCGCCGGCTCAAATACCCGATGAAGAAAGAGGGCGGCGCGTGGAAGCGCATCAGCTGGGAACAGGCGATCGACGAGATCGGCGACGGCATGATGCAGATCCGCGAGGAAAGCGGCCCGGACAGCGTCTACTGGCTCGGCTCGGCCAAGCACAGCAACGAGCAGGCCTACCTGTTCCGCAAGTTCGCCGCCTACTGGGGCACGAACAACGTGGATCACCAGGCGCGGATCTGTCACTCCACCACCGTTGCGGGTGTTGCGAACACATGGGGCTACGGCGCCATGACCAACAGCTACAACGACATCCACAACAGCCGCGCGATCTTCATCATCGGCGGCAACCCCGCCGAGGCGCACCCGGTCTCGCTGCTGCACGTTCTGCGCGCGAAAGAGCAGAACAACGCGCCGCTGATCGTCTGCGACCCGCGCTTCACCCGCACCGCGGCCCATGCCGACGAATACGTCCGCTTCCGGCCCGGCACCGACGTGGCGCTGGTCTGGGGCATCCTCTGGCACATCTTCGAGAACGGCTGGGAGGACAAGGAGTTCATCCGCACCCGTGTCTGGGGGATGGACCAGATCAAGGAAGAGGTCGCCAAGTGGACCCCCGAGGAAGTCGAGCGCGTGACCGGCACGCCGGGCAGCCAGCTCGAGCGCGTGGCGCGCACCATGGCCAACAACCGTCCCGGCACGGTGATCTGGTGCATGGGCGGCACGCAGCACACCAACGGCAACAACAACACCCGTGCCTACTGCATCCTGCAGCTGGCCCTGGGCAACATGGGCACGTCCGGCGGCGGCACGAACATCTTCCGCGGCCATGACAACGTGCAGGGCGCGACCGATCTCGGCGTGCTCAGCCATACGCTGCCGGGCTATTACGGCCTGTCCAAGGGCGCCTGGGCGCACTGGGCGCGTGTCTGGGGCGAGGACCCGGAATGGCTGGCCGGCCAGTTCGACACGCTCGAGGGCGCGGACGGCAAGACCAAGTCGCTGCAGAACCTCACCGGTATCCCGGTCAGCCGCTGGATCGACGGCATCCTCGAGGACGCGGAGAACATGGACCAGCCGAACAACGTTCGCGCCATGGTGCTTTGGGGCCACGCGCCCAACTCGCAGACCCGCATGACCGAGATGAAGACGGCGATGGAAAAGCTCGACATGCTGGTCGTCATCGATCCCTACCCGACCGTCTCGGCGGTGCTGCAGGATCGCGAGGACGGCGTCTACCTGCTGCCGGCCTGCACGCAGTTCGAGACCTACGGCTCGGTCACCGCGTCGAACCGGTCGCTGCAGTGGCGCGAGAAGGTGGTCGACCCGCTCTTCGAGTCGAAGTCGGATCACGAGATCGTCGGCCTCTTCGCCAAGAAGTTCGGCTTCCACGATCGCATGTTCCGCAACATCGCGATCGAGGATGACGGCGTGACGCCGAACGTCGAGGACACGCTGCGCGAGATCAATCGCGGCATGTGGACCATTGGCTATACCGGCCAGTCGCCGGAACGGCTGAAGCTGCACATGGAAAACCAGCACACCTTCGACAGGACCACCCTGCAGGCGGTGGGCGGCCCGGCCGACGGCGACTATTACGGCCTGCCCTGGCCGTCCTGGGGCACGCCCGAGATGAACCACCCGGGCACGCCGAACCTCTACGACATGTCCAAGCCGGTCTCGCGGGGCGGGCTCACCTTCCGCGCGCGCTTCGGCGTCGAGCGGAACGGCGACAACCTGCTGGCCGAAGGCGTCTACAGCCAGGGCTCGGAAATCCAGGACGGGTATCCCGAGTTCACGATGCAGATGCTGATGGATCTCGGCTGGGATTCCGATCTCACCGCCGAGGAACGCGCCGCCATCGAGGCGGTCGCCGGCGGGCCGGACAACATCGGCAGCGTCAACTGGAAGACCGACCTGTCGGGCGGCATCCAGCGGGTGGCGATCAAGCACGAATGCGCGCCCTTCGGCAACGCCAAGGCGCGGGCGGTCGTGTGGACCTTCCCCGACCCGGTGCCGCTGCACCGCGAGCCGCTCTACACGCCGCGGCGCGACCTGGTCGCGGATTATCCGACCTACGAGGACAAGAAGTTCTACCGGCTTCCGACGATGTACGCGTCGATCCAGAAGAACGACTTCTCGAAGGACTACCCGATCATCCTCACCTCCGGCCGACTGGTCGAGTACGAGGGCGGCGGGGACGAGACCCGGTCGAACCCGTGGCTGGCCGAACTGCAGCAGGACATGTTCGTCGAGATCAACCCGCGCGACGCCAACAATCTCGGCGTGCGGGACGGCGCACAGGTCTGGGTCGAAGGACCCGAGGGCGGCAAGGTCAAGGTGATGGCCATGGTCACCGAACGTGTCGGGGCGGGCGTTGCCTTCATGCCCTTCCACTTCGGCGGCCATTTCCAGGGCAAGGACCTGCGGGACAAGTATCCCGACGGCGCCGACCCCTATGTGCTGGGGGAATCCACCAACACCGCCCAGACCTATGGCTACGACTCGGTGACCCAGATGCAGGAGACGAAAGCGACTCTCTGCAAGATCATGCCGGCCTAAGGAGGACTGACAGATGGCTACACAAGTCGACAATTCCGGTGGGCTCGAAGGCCGCGCACGCGCCAAGTTCCTCTGCGATGCGGAACGGTGCATCGAGTGCAACGCCTGCGTCACCGCGTGCAAGAACGAGCACGAGGTGCCCTGGGGCATCAACCGCCGCCGGGTGGTGACGATCCAGGACGGCAAGCCGGGCGAGCGATCGATCTCGGTGGCGTGCATGCACTGCTCGGACGCGCCGTGCATGGCCGTGTGCCCGGTGGACTGCTTCTACCAGCAGGAAGACGGGATCGTCCTGCACTCCAAGGATCTCTGCATCGGCTGCGGCTATTGCTTCTACGCGTGCCCCTTCGGCGCGCCGCAATTCCCGCAGGCGGGCAATTTCGGGTCCCGCGGCAAGATGGACAAGTGCACCTTCTGCGCCGGCGGTCCGGAAGAGACCCACTCGACGGCCGAGTTCGCCAAGTACGGGCGCAACCGGATCGCGGAAGGCAAGCTGCCGATCTGCGCCGAGATGTGCTCGACCAAGGCGCTTCTGGCCGGCGACGGCGACGTCGTCTCGGGCATCTACCGCGAACGCGTGGTGGCCCGCGGCTTCGGCTCCGGCGCCTGGGGCTGGGGTACGGCCTACGATCAGAAGGGCGGCTGAGCCGTTCCCGAGCGAACCGGCAGGGGCGGCCCGCTGCGGGCGGCCCCTGCCCCTTCCCCGACACATGGCTTTTCCGGGCCCGGGTTTCCCGGCCCCGCGCAAGAGAGGCGAATAACAATGCGTCGCGCGCTTCACGCTTTCATCCTGTTTCTGAGCCTCGCCCTGGGCGGTACCGCCTTCGCGCAGGACATCGGTCCCGACACGGACCAGGATCCGCGGGCCGCGACCGGCGGCGCCCAGACGCTCGAGGATATCCTCGCCCGCCAGCGCGGCCAGCAGATCGACGACAGCTTCCGCCGCGAGGCGACCGGCGGCGACACGCCGTCATCGGCCTTCGCGCCGGAACTGGGCACGCTCGGCGCCGCCTCGGACGCCGAGGTGTTCAGGGCGCTGCGCTACAATTCCGCCGATGTGCGGCTCTCCTCGTCGGCCGCGGCCCGCGCCAAGGGCGCCGAGGTGCTGGTCCAGGACCGCGGCATGTGGTGGCTCCAGTTCCGCGAGGGTCCGCTGCTGACCTATGGCGGCTACCTGATGCTGGGCACGCTGGCGGCGCTGGCGCTTTTTTACCTGCTGCGCGGGCGCATCCGGATCGACGGCCCCAAGACCGGGCGCCGGATCCTGCGCTTCACCGCGATCGAGCGCTTCGGCCACTGGCTGACGGCGGGCTCCTTCATCCTGCTCGGCATCACCGGGCTGGTCACGCTGTTCGGGCGCATCGGGCTGATTCCGATCATGGGCAGGGAAAACTACGCCCTGCTCGCCCAGGGCAGCAAATGGGTGCACAACAACGTGTCCTGGGCCTTCATGCTGGGGCTGGTGCTGATCTTCGTGATGTGGGTCGTCCACAACATCCCGAACAGGACCGACCTGAAATGGCTGGCCGTGGGCGGTGGCCTGTTCTCCAAGAACGTCCACCCGCCGGCCAAGAAGTTCAACGCGGGCCAGAAGATCATCTTCTGGGCGGTGATCCTTCTGGGCGCGTCGATCTCGGCCTCGGGGCTGTCGCTGCTGTTCCCCTTCGAGCTGCCGATGTTCGCCAAGACCTTCGTCGTGCTGAACCAGACCGGCCTGCCGCAGGCGCTTGGCTTCGGCACCCTGCCCGAGGTGCTGGCCCCGCATGAAGAGATGCAGTTCGCGCAGCTCTGGCACGCGATCGTGGCCTTCGTCTTCATGGCGATCATCCTGGCGCATATCTATCTCGGCTCGGTCGGGATGGAAGGCGCCTTCGACGCGATGGGCTCCGGCGAGGTCGAGGAACAGTGGGCCAGGGAGCACCACGGTCTCTGGGTCGCGGAGATGGAGGAAAAGCAATCCGCGACCGGCTCGGGTGCCACCACCCCGGCGGAATGATGCGCCGGGGTCTGGCCGCGGCCCTCTGGATGGCCTGCGGCGCCGTGGCCGCGGCGGCGCAGGACTTCACGCTGCGCGAAGGGCATGGCGGCCCCATCATGGGCGTCGCGGTGCTGGACGCCGCTGGCCGGATCGCCACGGCGAGCTTCGACAACTCGGTAGGGCTCTGGTCGGGGACCACGCCCAGCTGGCGCGACGGGCACCGGGCCGCCGTCAACGTCGTGGCGGGCCTGCCGGATGGCGGGCTCGTGTCCGGCGGCGATGATTTCCGCGTCCTGCGCTGGCCGGCAGGCGGCGGCGCCCCGTCGGAGCTGATCCTGCACAAGGGCAAGGTGATGGGGCTGGCGGTCGCGCCGGACGGTGGCGTGGCCTCGGCCAGCTGGGACGGCACGGTCGGCCTGGCGGAGCCGGACGGCACGCTGCGCTATCTCCGCGGGCATGACGGCACGGTGAGTGCCGTCGCCTTCTCGGCGGATGGCCGCCGGCTCTATTCCGGCGCGGCGGACGGCACGCTGCGGGTCTGGGACCGGGAGACCGGTGCCGAGACGGGCCAGCTGGTACGCGGCGGTTTCGGCATCAACGAGATCGCCCTGCCCCCCGACGACTCCTGGCTCGCCTACGGCACGGTGGACGGCGTGGTCAGGATCATCGCCCCCGGCGACGGCCGCGAACTGGCGGACCTGACGCTCGATCGCCGGCCGGTCCTGGCGCTGGCCCATGATCCGGTGCAGGGCCAGCTCGCCATCGGCGACGGCGACGGCTACATCATGGTGGTCTCGACCGCCGACTGGAGCATCCTGCGCGATTTCCGCGCCACGACGCACGGGCCGATCTGGGCGCTCGCCTTCTCGCCGGACGGCACGGTGGTGCATGCCGGCGGGCTCGACGAGGCGCTGCACAGCTGGCCGGTCGCACGGCTCGGCGCGCAGGACCCGATGCAGGACGCCGGCAAGAGCTTCCTGCGCGACCCCGCCGAGATGACGAACGGCGAGCGGCAATTCGCGCGGAAATGCTCGATCTGTCACGTGCTGACTCCGGGCACGGCGCGGCGGGCGGGCCCGACGCTTTACGGACTTTTCGGGCGCCGGGCGGGCACCGTGCCCGACTACAGCTATTCGCCCGCGCTCGAGAGTTCCGATATCGTCTGGACGGCGGAGACCGTGGCCGCCCTGTTCGACGAGGGCCCCGATCACTACGTTCCGGGGACGAAAATGCCCATGCAGCGCATCACCCGCGCCAGCGACCGCGCGGATCTCGTCGATTATCTCCGGCGCGTCACGCGCCCAGCAAAGGAGCAGCAATGAAAGCCATGATCATCGCCTTCATCGCGGTCGCCGCGATCGCGGTCGCCGCCGATATCGCGCTGGACCGGATCGGCTTCTCGGCCCAGGACCGGACCGCGGGCAGCGACGTGCGCCTCGACTGATCCCGGGCGCCGGCCCCGGCGCCGCCGGGCTCAGCCGGTGACGCGGAACCATGTCATCATGCCCGAGGCCGCATGGGCCAGCATGTGACAGTGAAAGAGCCAGTCGCCGGGATTGTCGGCCACGAAACCGATCTCGCGCGTCTCGCCCCGATCCACCAGCAGCGTGTCCCGCCAAGGCCCGCGCGCGCCGTCCGCGCCGATCTCGCGGAAATGGTGGCCGTGGACATGCATCGCGTGGGGAAAGGCGGTGTCGTTGCGGATCGCGACGCGCACCTCCTCGCCGCGGTCCAGTTCGGCGAGCGGCGCGTCGGGCATGCCCACCATGCCGTTGAAGGCCCAGAACTGGTTGGCCCCGGCGATCTCGCGCATGTCGGCCGCGCGGCCGTTCAGCATCGCGCCCTGCATCCCGCCCATCGCGCCGCCTTCCATGTGCAGCGTGAGCCGCCGGGCGGTACCGGGCGCCTTCAGGGCGGTCACCGGGTTGGGCGGCAGCGCGCCAGGCGCGTCGCGGCGCGCGGCGCCGGCCTGGCCGGCGACGGCAAAGACGGCCTGGGCATAGCCGCCGTCGCGCTCCTGGCGAACGAGGAAGGCCTCGCCCCCCGGCTCTGCGATGACGTCGACGATCAGGTCCGCCCGCTGTGCCGGGGCCAGCGTCAGGGTGGCGGTCAGCGGCGCGGGCGTCTCCAGCGGCATGCCGTCGAGCGCCATGAGCCAGCCCTCCAGCCCCATCAGGCCAAGCCGGAAGATCCGCGCGTTCGACGCGTTGACGAGCCGCAGACGCAGCCGCTCGTGACGCCGGGCGGCCAGCTCAAGGGTCTGCGCCCCGTTCGTTGTGATGTAATTGCCGATCCGCCCGGCATGGGAGCGGTCATGCGGCATCTCGAAATTCGCGGCCAGTTGCCCGGTCGCGGGATCGATGCGCCAGTCGTCGAGAACCAGCACCTCCTCGCGGTCGACCTCGGGCGGGTCCGGCTCTTCGACGATGAGCGCCCCGTAGAGGCCGCGCGCCACCTGTTCGTAGGATTTCTCGTGCGCGTGGTACCAGTAGGTCCCGGCATCGGGCAGCGCGAAATCGTAGTCGAAGCTGGCGCCGGGCGGGACGGCATCCTGCGTCAGCCCCGGCACCCCGTCCATGGCGTTGTCGATGCGGATGCCGTGCCAGTGAACCGTGGTCGCCGCGGGCAACCGGTTTTCCAGCCGGCGCCGCAGCCGCGCCCCCTGCGCGAGGCGCAGCTCCGGCCCCGGCGAGCGGCCGGCATAGGACCAGAGACGGGTTTCGGGGTATTCCGGGGGCAGCAGCCGGGCGGACAGCTCTTCGGTCCGAAGGACCGGCATCGCCGCGGCCGCGGCGCCGAGCGTCCGCGGCAGCGCCGGCAGCGCCGCGCCGGCCGCCATCCCGGCCAGCAGCCTGCGCCGTGTCAGGGTCATGTCTTTCATGCGCCGGAGTATAGCGCATCCCCGCGCTGGGGGTAGCGCCGATGCCGCGCATTTGACGCAGGCCGGGGGCTATGGGCTAAGTCCCGCCAACGCGTTACCATGCCGGCGAACGGAGCCACCGCGGCCCGCGGGCCGCGCCAGCAGGGCGGAGGCGGAATGTCCAGCGCCGAGACGACCGGACGCATGACCGCGATTTCGGGCAGCGTGGCCGAAATCCGCTTTCCCGGCGCGGTGCCGCGGATCGGCACCCTGCTGCTGGCCGGCGAGGCCCGCGACATCCGGATCGAGGTGGCGAGCCTCGTTGCCGCCGATACGGTGCGTGGCCTGGTGCTCAATCCCGGGCCGGAACTGCGGCTGGGCATGGCCGTCCATTCCACCGGCCGGCCGCTCAGCGTGCCGGTGGGCGATGCGCTTCTCGGGCGGATGCTCAACGTCTTCGGCGAGACCATCGACGGCGGCAGCGACCTGGTCGACCTGCCCCGCAGGTCGATCCACGGCCGTCCGGTGCCGCTGGCCCGGCGCCGGGTCGAGGGCGAGATCTTCGAGACCGGCATCAAGGCGATCGACCTTCTCAGCCCGCTGGAACGCGGCGGCAAGGCCGGGCTCTATGGCGGTGCGGGGGTCGGCAAGACGGTGCTGATCACCGAGATGATCCACAACATGGTCGCCGAATACGAGGGCGTCAGCCTCTTTTGCGGGATCGGCGAGCGATCGCGCGAGGCCGAGGAGCTGTACCGCGAGATGGACGCGGCCGGCGTGCTGGAGCGCACGGTGATGGTGTTCGGCCAGATGAACGAAAGCCCCGGCGTGCGCTTTCGCGTGGGCCACGCCGCGCTGACGATGGCCGAGTATTTCCGCGACGACATGCGCAGCGACGTGCTGGTGCTGATCGACAACATCTTCCGCTTCGTGCAGGCCGGCTCAGAGGTGTCGGGGCTGCTCGGGCGCATCCCCTCGCGGGTGGGCTACCAGCCCTCGCTCGGCACAGAACTGGCCGATCTCGAAGAGCGCATCTGCTCGACGGAGTCGGGCCGCATGACCTCGATCCAGGCGGTCTACGTGCCGGCGGACGATTTCACCGATCCCGCGGCCACGCATACCTTCTCGCATCTCTCCGCCTCGATCGTGCTGTCGCGCAAGAAGGCCTCGCAGGGACTCTACCCGGCCATCGACCCGCTGCGATCCTATTCCAAGATGCTGACGCCGGGCACGGTCAGCGATCGCCATTACCGCGTCGCGCGCGACGTGCGCAACGCGCTGTCGCAATACGAGGATCTCAAGGACATCATCGCGATGCTGGGGATGGAGGAACTGTCCGAGCAGGATCGCGCCACGGTCTCCCGCGCGCGTCGGCTGGAACGGTTCCTGACCCAGCCCTTCTTCACCACCGAGCAGTTCACCGGCAAGCCGGGCCGCTTCGTGGCACTGGAGGACACCCTCGAATCCTGCGAGGCGATCCTCGGCGACGCCTTCTCGGACCGGCCGGAGAGCGATTTCTACATGATCGGCACCGTCGCCGAACTGGAGGATGCGGATGCGGCTTAAGATCGTCACCCCGATCGCGCCCTGTCTCGACGAGACGGTCGCCCGCGTCGTGGCCGAGGCGCCGAACGGGTCCTTCGGGCTGCTGCCCCGCCATGTCGATTTCGTCTCGCCGCTGGTGCCGGGGGTGCTGGTCTACGAGACGGCGGCCGGGGGCGAACACTATGTCGGCATCAATGCCGGCACGCTGGTCAAGTGCGGGGCCGAGGTACTGGTTTCGACCCGGAACGCCATCCCCGGCGACGACCTGGATTCGCTGCAGGCCCGCGTTCGGGCCGAATTCATCGAACTCGACGAGGAAGAGCGCCAGGCGCGCTCGGCGCTCGCACGGCTGGAGGCCGGCATCGTGCGCCGTTTCCTCGAACTGGAAAAGACCTGACGATGGCCGGGACCGACCCCGAAAGGAAGCGCCCGCGCCCGGGCGACGAGACCGCGGACCGCATCGGGCGCAGCGCCAGGCGCAAGCTCGAGGCGCAGCGGCGCAAGGATCGGGGGCTCTGGTACGGCCTTGGCATGTTCGGGCTCGTCGGCTGGGCGGTGGCGGTCCCGACGCTGCTCGGCACGGCGCTCGGCATGTGGATCGACAGCCGGGCCGGTTCCGGGACATCATGGACGCTGGCCCTGCTCTTGGGCGGGGTGGCGCTGGGATGCTTCAACGCCTGGTACTGGGTTCAAAAGGAGAGCCGCGATGACTGAACCGACGGTGGGTCACCCATGACGATTCCCGACCCGGCACCCGTGGCGCTGGCCCTCGGGCTGGGCCTGCTGGCCGGCGGGCTCTATTTCGCAGCGCTCTGGATCTCGGTGCGCCGGCTCACCGGGGACGGCGGCTGGCGCGGCTTCGCGCTGGCCACGGCCCTGCGGCTGCTGGCCGTTCTCGGCGCGCTCGGCGCGCTCGCCTGGGCCGGGGCCGGGGCCGCAGAGCTGCTGGCCGCCGGCATCGGCTTCGTGATCGCGCGGGTCGCGGCGACACGGATCGCGCGGCGCCCGGCAGGGGACGGATAGGCCATGCAGATCAGCCCGGACCAGTGGATCCTCTACGAATGGCGCGGGCTCGCGCTCAACGCCACGGTGGTCTTCACCTGGGGGGTGATGGCGCTGCTGGTCCTGATCTCCTGGGCCATCACCGCGCGGCTCTCCGAGGGGACGCGGATCTCGCGCTGGCAGGTGATGCTGGAGGTCGTCGTCGAGACGATCCGCGATCAGATCGCGGATGTCGGCGCGGACCGCCCGGCGCGCTACCTGCCCTTCATCGGGACGCTGTTTCTCTTCATCGCGGCCTCCAACCTGCTGGCGGTGGTGCCGGGGTTCCGCCCGCCGACCGGGTCGCTCTCGACCACCGTGGCGCTGGCGGCCTGCGTGCTGGTGGCGGTGCCGCTTTTCGCGATCACGGAGCGCGGGCTGCGCGGCTATCTCGGCAGCTATGTCCGCCCGACCGTCTTGATGCTGCCCTTCAACGTGATCGGCGAGGTCTCGCGCACCATCGCCCTGGCGATCCGGCTTTACGGCAACGTCATGAGCGGCACCGTGATCGCCGGCATCCTGATCAGCGTGGCACCGTTTTTCTTCCCGGTCCTGATGCAGCTTCTCGGGCTGCTGACGGGGCTGATCCAGGCCTATATTTTCGCGGTGCTGGCGATGGTCTACATCGCCTCTGCCGCCCGGACCCGGCCCGCCGAGGCGGCCGGCACGCCCGACGACACAGAGACAGGAGACTGAGCATGGACGACTATTCCCTCTGGATCGCCGCCGTATCCATCGTCACGGCCGGGCTGACCATCGCCATCGGCTCCATCGGGCCGGCCCTGGCCGAGGGGCGCGCGGCATCGCAGGCGCTGGCGGCCATCGCCCAGCAGCCCGACGCCTCCAATACCATCACGCGGACGCTCTTCGTCAGCCTGGCGATGATCGAGTCGACGGCGATCTACTGTTTCGTGGTCTCCATGATCCTGATCTTCGCCAATCCCTTCACCGAGATCGCGGCCCAGGCGGCCGGGGGGTAAGCAGGTGCAGATCGACTGGCTGACCGTCGCGGCGCAGATCGTCAACTTCCTGGTTCTGGTCTGGCTGTTGCAGCGATTTCTCTACGGCCCGATCACCCGGGCCATGGCCCGGCGCGAGACCCGGATCGAGGATCGGCTGGCCGATGCGCGGGCCATGCAGGACGAGGCCCGCGACGAGGCCGAGGCGCTGCGCGCGGAACGGCGCGAGCTCGACGATCGGCGCGAGCAGATCCTCGCGGATGCCCGGCAGCGCGCCGCGGGGCTGCGCCAGGACCTCGAGGACGAGATCCGGGCGGAGGTGCGGGACCAGCGCGCCGACTGGCAGCGCCAGATCGCCGACGAGCACGACGATTTCCTGGCCGAGCTGCGCCGCCGCGCCGCGGCCCAGGTGGTCGAGGTGATCCGCTCGATCCTGGCCGACTACGCGGATGCCGACCTCGCCGGCCAGGTCGCCGCGCAATTCGCCGCCCGCCTGGACGCGCTCGACGCCGAGCGCCGCGACGCGCTGGCCCATGCCGCGAAGCGGACCGGGGCGCAGGCCGTCGTCGAAAGCGGGGCCACCCTCCCCGCCGCCGCGCGCAGCCGCATCACCCGCGCCGTGCACGAGACCGTGGAAGCCGATCTCGACGTGGTCTACGAGACTGATCCGGATCTCCTTCTGGGCGTCCGGCTGACCATCGGCGAACAGGTCGCCGAATGGTCGGCGCGCGGCTACCTGGACCGGCTCGAGAAAGAGATCGCCGACATCCTCGAGAACAGGGCCGCCGCGGCCACGGAAGCGGCCTGAGGGGGGACGATGCTCAGGACCGTTCTTCCCGGGCTTCTCGAGGACATCGGCACCGCCATGACCCGCGTCGGGCCCGCGCTCGAGCTGGCCGAGATCGCCCATGTCCGCAGCGTGGGCGACGGCGTGGCCGAGATCGTCGGCTTCACCGGGCTTCACCCCGACGAACTGGTCATCTTCGAGTCCGGCGTGACCGGGCTCGCGGCCAATCTCGGCGAGGCGCGCACCGGCGTCACCGTCCTGGGCGACACGGGCCGCATCCGCAGCGGCGAGCGCGTTCACCGCACCGGGCGGGCCGTGGACGTGCCGGTGGGTGCAGCGCTGCTCGGCCGTGTCGTGGACGGGCTGGGCCAGCCGATCGACGCGGGCGGGCCGATCGAGGCCGAGGCGCGGCGCGCCATCGAGCAGCCCGCGCCGCGGATCATGGACCGCGCCCCGGTGGACGAGCCGCTGCAGACCGGGATCAAGGCGATCGATGCGGCCATTCCCATCGGCCGCGGCCAGCGCGAGCTGATCGTCGGTGACCGGCAGACCGGCAAGACCGCCATCGCGCTCGACGCGATCCTGAACCAGGCCGACAGCGGTGTGCTCTCGGTCTATTGCGCCGTGGGTCAGCGCGCCTCGGCGGTGGCCCGGGTCATCGCCGCGCTGCGCGAGAGCGGCGCGCTGGAGCGGACCGTCGTGGTCGTGGCCAGCGGCGAGGACGCGCCGGGGCTGCAATTCATCGCGCCCTATGCCGCAACCACCATGGCCGAGCATTTCATGCGCCAGGGCCGGGACGTTCTCGTGGTCTATGACGATCTCACCCGCCACGCCCGCGCCTATCGCGAGTTGTCGCTGCTGCTGCGCCGGCCGCCGGGGCGCGAAGCCTATCCCGGCGACGTCTTCTACATCCATGCCCGCCTGCTGGAACGCGCGACGCATCTGCGCGATACGCTCGGCGGCGGCTCCATGACGGCGCTGCCGATCATCGAGACCCAGGCACAGAACATCTCGGCCTTCATCCCGACCAACCTGATCTCGATCACCGACGGGCAGATCTATCTCTCGCCCGCGCTGTTCGAAAAGGGCCAGCTGCCGGCCATCGATATCGGTGCGTCGGTCTCGCGGATCGGGGGCAAGGTGCAACTGCCCGCCTACCGCGCGGTCGCGGGCGACCTGCGGCTCTTCTATTCCCAGTTCGAGGAGCTGGAGACCTTCGCGCGCTTCGGCACCCGGCTCGACGAGGGCACCCGCAAGAAGCTGACCCGCGGCCGGCGCGTGCGCGACGTGCTGCAACAGACCGAGCGTGACCACTTCCCCGTGCCCGAGCAGATCGCCGTCCTGCTCGCAGCGACCGAGGGTCTGCTCGACGGGGTGGCGCCCGGGGCGGTCGGGGCGGTCCAGCAGGCGATCCGCACGGCCGTCCGGGACAGGATGGGCGCCCTGTCCGCGCGGATCGAGGCCGGCGAGACCTTGTCGCAATCGGACCTCGAGACGCTCGTCGATGCGCTGCGCGACGTGGTGACGGCGCAGGAGAGCCATGGACACGCTTGAAACCCTCACCGCCCGGCTGGAGACGACCGAGGACATCCGCGCCATCGTCCGCACGATGAAATCGCTCTCTGCCGTCAGCATCACCCAGTACGAGCGCGCCGTGGTCGCGCTTCGCGATTACCAGCGGACGGTAGACCTGGGGCTGCAGGCGCTTCTCCGGGACGGGGTGCCCCGGGAAAGCCCCCGGGCCGGCACCATGGCCCGCGCAACGGTGATCGTGGTCGGCTCCGATCACGGGCTCTGCGGGCGGTTCAACGAGACGGTCGCGGATCGGGCCAGCCGCGCGTTGCTGGGCGGGCCGGCGCCCCCGCGGCTGCTGGCGGCCGGTCTGCGCGGGGCGGCGCGGCTGGACGCGCTCGGCCATTCCCCCGACGCCATGCTCGAGCTGCCGGGCGCGGTCGAGGGGCTGACCCGGACCGCGCACGAGATCCTTCTGCGCATCGACGCCTGGCGCGGCGCGCAAGAGCTCGGCGCGCTGCATGTCTGCTACAACCGCCGCACCGAAACGGCGCGGGCCGTGCCCTATATCGCCCGCGCGGCCCCGCTTTCCCGTGACTTCCTGACCGCGCTGGCTGACGCGCCCTGGCCCGGCCACAGCCTGCCGATGATCACGATGGACCGCGGCGCGCTCTTTTCCTGGCTGATCCGGCAGCGTCTCTTCCTCGAGATCTACCGCGCGCTCGCGGAGTCGCTGGCCAGCGAACACGCCCAGCGGCTCGCCGCGATGCAGGCGGCCGACCGCAATATCTCGGATCGCCGCGAAGCGCTGGTCGCCCAGGTCCGGCAGAAACGCCAGCAGCAGATCACGACCGAATTGCTGGATATCGTGTCGGGCTTCGAGGCGGCGCGATCGTCCGAGAGCGTCACCGACACCCCCGAACAACCTCCCCGCGACGCCTGATCGGCGCCGCGGGCCTGCCGCGCGGGAACCCTGGCGGAAATGCGATATCCGTACACCCGCCCAGGTGACTGACTCCGCGAAATAAAATTGCGTCCTACCCCGTGTCGGGGAGCGGCGGGGCGTCGCACAACCCGAGATTGATTTTTCTTGGGTCGTTAACTATAATTTAGGAGAGTACTGGAAATTTATTTTTGGTAAGTGGAGAGTACATGTTGAAAACCCTCAGGCATGATTGGACACCGCTCGCGGTCGTGACGGCCATCACCCTTGCGGTCATTTTCACGCAGATGGCCGCCCAGGCCACCGATCCGGGAAACCAAGGTCAAAAGGGTGGCCTCGTTCAGAGCCTGCAGGCGTTCAAGACCGACATCCAGCGGCTGAGAACCCTCGCGGCGAACTGATCGCGTCACAGCGCCCGCGCGCCCCGGCGGATGCCGGGCAGCCCCACCACATCGCGAGAGGGGCGCGCGAAACGGCTGACCGCCTGCATCCAATGGTTGCGTTTTAACCCGGCGTCAACCATCATGGCGGAGTGTGTACGAGTAAATCCGGAGTACGAGTTGAGAACACTCAGATACGAGTGGAAAGCTGTCGTCCTCATCGGCCTGTGCGCGGCTTTCCTGCTTTTCACCCTGTTCAGACCTGCCGCCCCGGGCGATGATCCCGCGCCGCGGACCGCGCTGGTTCAGGGCCTCGAGGACCTGCGCGCGGGGGCCGAGCGGATGAAGGCCCGCCTGTCGCCCTGAGCCCCTGCAGGTCGGTCACGCCCTGCCCTCCCGCAGGGCGGCGGGCTGTTGTTCCCGGCAACGGGATGGCGCGCGGACAGCCGAACCGGACCGCGTGCCAAGGTCCGACCCGCGGCGGGAAACCGGCCGTCCGGGGCCGGCACGACGGCACCGGGGGCGCGGCGCCACGGCTCTGCCAGCAGGGTTGTGGCGCGCGGCAAGCATCACCACGAAAACGAAAACCGGGAAAACCCGAAGCGATCCGGCGTCATGTCCATGAAAAGAGAGTGGACGCCCCCGGCGGCGTGTTGCAGCGTGAAGGATGTTACACGGCAGGCCTCTGCCCCGTTGGGCGATGATCCCGGAGGCGCGTAAAGCTATGGTGACCTACGATGATCCAGGCCACCGGCCGCGCGGCGGTCCCGCGCGACCGGGGCCGGAGGGCGCAGGCGCATGGACGGGGAAGACCGCCACCGGCCCCCGGTCTAACATATCGGCCAATGGCCCGTATCTCTTGAAACCCTGGGATCCAGGATCCTCCCGATGATTTATCCGGTCATTCTCTGCGGCGGCTCCGGTACACGGCTCTGGCCCCTCTCGCGCAAGAGCTACCCCAAGCAGTTCACCGAACTCGTTCCGGGGGGCACGCTTCTCCAGGCGACTGCGCGGCGACTGAGCGGCGCGGGCTACGCCGCGCCTTGCGTGCTTACCGGCGCGGAGTTCCGTTTCATCGTGACCCAGCAGCTGACCGAAGCCGGGGTCGATCCGGGCGCCATTCTCATCGAGCCCGAAGGCCGCAACACCGCGCCCGCGATCCTGGCGGCCGCGCTGCACCTTGCGAAACAGGATCCGGAGGCGGTGATGCTCGTCGCGCCCTCCGATCACGTCATTCCCGACGCATCCGCCTTCCGCGCGGCGGTCGCCCGCGGGATGGGGGCCGTTTCCGCAGGCGACCTCGTCACCTTCGGCATAACGCCCGACCGCGCCGAGACCGGCTACGGCTATCTCGAACTCGCCGGCCCTGCCCGGGACGGCAGCCCCGGGAAGCTGAGAGGCTTCATCGAGAAACCCGATCATGCCCGGGCTGCCGAGATGCTGGCGGCCGGCACCTGTCTCTGGAATTCCGGGATATTCCTCTTTTCGGTCCGGGATATCGTGGCGGCCTTCGCGGCGCATGCCCCCGCGCTCATGGACCCTGTCGCGCGGGCCGTCGACGGCGCGACGGCCGATCTCGGTTTTCTACGGCTCGCCCCGGAGCCATGGCAGGACGCGGACGACATCTCGATAGACTACGCGATCATGGAGAAGGCGACGAACATCTCGGCGGTGCCCTATCCCGGCCACTGGTCCGATCTCGGCGGGTGGGACTCCGTCTGGCGCGCGCAGGAACCGGATGAAGCCGGCGTTGTCACGCATGGCCCCGCGACCGCCATGGATTGCCGCGACACGCTCCTGAGATCGGAGGATCCCGAGGTGGCACTGGTCGGCCTCGGTCTGGAAAAGGTGATCGCCGTGGCGACGTCGGATGGCGTCCTGGTGGCCGGTATGGACCGCGCCCAGGACGTGAAATCCGTCGTCGCCCGCCTTAAGGAGAAGGGCGTATCCCAGGCCGAGCAGTTCCCGAAGCAACACCGGCCATGGGGGTGGTTCCAGTCTTTGGCGAAGGGGGGGCGGTTCCAGGTCAAACGGATCGTCGTGGAACCCGGGGCGACGCTCAGCCTGCAGAGTCACTATCACCGCTCGGAGCACTGGATCGTCGTCGAGGGCTCGGCCCGGGCGACCATCGGCGGGGACCGGAGCCTCGTGACCGAAAACGAGTCGGTCTACGTGCCCGCCGGCACCCGTCACCGCCTGGAGAACCCGGGCAAGGTGCCGCTCGTGCTTATCGAGGTGCAGACCGGCAGCTATCTCGGCGAGGATGACATCCTGCGCTACGAGGACGTCTACGCGCGCCCCTGAGCGGGTCAAGGGTCGCCCGCGCCGTGCCCGCCCCCATGCCGCGCGGGTCCGCCCCCCTCTTTGCACGAGACGGGTGCGTCTTCGCCGGTCACGCGCCTCAGGCGCCCGGCAGCCCCCGCGGGATCCACCAGTCGCGCCCGCGTGGCGTCGAGATGTATTCGGGCCATCGGAAGTGTATGGGCGGGTCGTAATCGCAAAGCGGCGGCTGCCAGTCCGCGCCGCCGACGCCGCCGCCTGTCCGCGTGCGGAACTCCGCCATGGCGGCGTCGCGCGCGCTGTCATCCTCGAGCAACCGCAGGGCCGAGATCGCGAGCACTTCCGCCGCTTTCAGCACCGTGGGATCGATCGTGGCCGGGATCCCGCCCAATGCATTCATTACCCAGGCGGGATAGCCGAAGCCCTCGGGCGCCTTCAGCGCCGGGCGGGCGATATAGAAGCGCGCCGTGGGCGCATGCCAGCACATCTCGGTGTAGTCGTCCGACGTGGCGTGGGTCTGGCTGGGCGCCAACTCCTGGCGAAGCGCTGCCTCTGCCGTCTCGGGGGACACGAGACGCTGCATGGCGTCGATGAACGGCGCCTCCATCGGATCGAGTCCGAGCTCGGCCTGGATCGCCTGGGCCACCTCGATCGCGGCGCGCCCCCAGGCAGGCGGACCGGCCGCCTGCATCGCGTCCCAGACGACCCGGGCCATCGCGTGGTTCGCAAGCCCTGGGCGCGATTTCGACACCCAATGCCGTTCCCAGCGGCAGCCCGTCGCGGCCGCGGCGGCCGCGGCGGTGCGGTCCAGCGCGGCCGTGACATGCTCGGCCATGTCAATGGTCGGAACCCGGATCATGTATTGCAGCTCGGCAAGTCCGGCCGGCTGGTTGTCCGCGGTCGCCTGCCCGGCCGTCAGGACGGCCTCGGAGATGGACCAGCCGCCCTGGTGGGGCAGCATGCTGTCGCGGAGCGCCTTCGCGTTCACGTACATCACCGCCAGCGCGTCCATCGCGCCCGGGGCGCGGGCCGCGCTGTGGGATTGCGGTATCGGGGCACCGTCACCCGAACCCCAGTTCTCGGGCGCGTCGCAGATGAAGCGGTAGACCATCGCGTACGCGGCCCCGCAATGCGTGTTCCAGCGCACCGTGTTGCAAAGCGGAAGCATGTAGAACGGATGAAACGACAGCATCGCGGCCAGGCCGTCGTAATAGCCTTTCGCCGCGTGGATCGGCTTGGAGCCGCGCACCTTCTCCGCGGGTTCCCCGGTAAAGCGCAACCCGCCCGGTATGCCATGCCGCTCCATCGCGGCCTTGGTCGCCAGGAGCCCGCCCAACGCGCCTATCCCCAGGGCGGAATGCGGATCCGTGTGGCCGCCGGCCTGGTAGCCCAGGCCCGCGCGCGGCATCCGACGTGGCAGTGCGGCCTGGCAGTTGCCGGGTATCGCGTCGTATTCCGCATACATCCCGATGACCGGACCCGGTCCGTTGGACCATTCCGCCGCGAACGCCGTGGGCATGCCCCCGGAGCCTTCCTCGACCGTGAAGCCCTCGGCGCGCAGTTTCTCCACATACCATGCGGCGGATTCGTATTCACGCCACGCGGTCTCCCCGTAATCGAAGATGCGTGCGCACCAGTCCGAGAGATCGGGGGCGTGCGCCTCGATGAACGCCCGGGCGGTGGTCTGTGCGACTGATATGGAAATATCGGTGCTCCCTTGGCAAGGACATGAATAACCTCGCCGAAGCTTAACGCGCCAAGAGGCAAATGCACCATTCCGAAAACCTGGGGCGGGGATGAACGCCGTCGCCGGTCCTTCTCGATGCGTAGTAGCGTGGCGGTCCGCCGCTCCCTGGCCGAACGGGCGCAGGCCCGTGCGATGGCAAGGGCGGCGCGTTCGCGGCCCCTCTTCACACGGTGCACAGCGCAGCGCGCAAGACCGCGCCGCGCTGCATCAGTGCTTCAGCAGCGGGCTGACGAAGCCTTCCGGTTTCACGGCGAGGACCGGACATTCCAGGCTGTTGATGATGTTCTCGGCCGTATTTCCGATGAACACGCCGCTCAGCCCCGTCCGCGCCACGGTGCCCATGACGACCACGTCCGCCCCGACCGCGCGGCTCTGCTCATGTATGACCGTCTCCGGGGTCCCGCGTTCCAGGCGCGGCACCAGCCGGGGCACGGGGCCGATCTCTGCCCGGACATGCGCTAGGAAACGATCCATCACGTCGTGCCGGGCGGCGAGGATTTCGTTCACGTATCGGTCGGCGGAGATCTGCGCGTCGCTCCCGCCGGAAAACGCCCAGATCATCCCCTCGCCGACCGCTTCCCACGCGTGAAGAACGATGACCTCGGCCTCCGGCGCGCCCGCGACCATGCAGGCGGCATCGACCACGCGCCGGTTCAAGGCCGTCAGCGTCTCGGGCTCGGCGGCGTCCAGGACATCGAGATCGACCGCGGCCAGGATGCGCCTGGGACGCGGCGACGCCGTCGGCGTCTGCAGCCAGACGGGACATGGGCACTTGCGCAGCAGATGCTGGTCGGTGCTCGCGAACAGGAAGCGATCCAGGCCGGGCAGCGGTTCGGCCTTCTTGACGACGAAGTCGCAGTCCGACCGCGCCACGTGCCGGATGATCTCGAGATAGGCCTTGCCGACCGCCACCGACAGCGCGACCGGGCGGTCGGGCGCGATCTCTGCCAGTTTCTCGCGCACCGAATTGCGGGTGCGCTCCACCGCGTCCTCGATCAGCTTGTCGGCATCCGCGCCGGACAGGCGGGCGAGGATCGACAGGTCGTGCGGGGGCTCCACGCAGGCGATGACCTCGAGCGACGCGCCATGCATGTCCGAGAGGGCCATCGCGCTCTGCAGGGCGACCCGGCTGTCGCTCGTATCCGCCACGACAAGGATCTTGCGGGGGTTCGCTATGCTCATGGTCATGCCGGCAACTCCTTTTGGCCCTCTGGATCCTCCACCGCGTGCTCCTGGGCGGGCGCATCGCCCGCGATCATCCTGGCCGCGGCAAAGGCGGCATCCCGGTAGGGCATCAGCACGAGGTCAGCCCGTTCCGCCTGCAGCATGCCCGCGGTGGTATCTCGATGTGCGGCCACGGCGATCCTGCCATGGAAGCCCAGATCGCGCACGCCCTTGAGGAGCGCGTGGCGCGGATCGTCATGGGTGAGCCCGGTGTCGTGTTCGGGCACCGCCATGACCAGCCATTCCGCCCGTGCGAGCGGCAGGTGGCCGAGGAACTCCGGGTCGGTCGCGTCGCCAAACAGCACGTCGAAGCCCTGCGCGCGGGCATAGCGCACCGCCCCGGGGCTGAAATCGACGCCGAGGATCCGCTTGCCGCTGTCGCGCAACGCCGACGCGATACCCAGCCCGTAGCGGCCAAGGCCGAACAGGATCACGTCATGTGCGCGGGCGGCCTCGGTCGTGCCCGCATCTTCCGCTTGCGGCTGGCGGCGCTCGAAGACGCCGAGCACCGGCTCGAACAGGCCATAAAGCTGGTGGGAATAGGTGATCATGTAGGTCGATGCGGCAATGGTCACGAGCCCGACCAGCGTGACCAGCCCCAGGGCCTCCTCGGCCAGATGGCCGATGGCCACCCCCATCGCCATGAAGATCAGCGAGAACTCGCTGATCTGCGCGACGGTCAGCCCGGCGAGGAAGCCGGTGCGCTTGCGGTAGCCCATCGCCCCCATGATGGCGAGCACGATCAGCGGATTGCCGATCAGCACGAAGAGCGACAGCACGATGGCCGGACCGATGCTCGCCCCCAGAACCGAGAGGTCCAGCGAGGCGCCGAGCGCAATGAAGAAGAACAGCAGCAGGAAGTCGCGCAGGGAGGCGAGCCGCGCCGCGATCGCCTCGCGGAAGGGCGTCGAGGCGAGCGAGACACCGGCCAGAAGCCCCCCAAGCTCCTTGCCGAAGCCAAGGTAATGGCCGACCGCGGCCAGCAGCGCCGCCCATCCGATGGCAAAGGACACCAGAAGCTCGGGCGCCTGCGAAAGCCGCTCGACCAGCGGGTTGGCCACGTAGCGGATGAAGACCACGACGAAGGCCAGCATCGAGATGCCGTAGGCCAGGACGCGCAGCACCTCGGTCACCGCGGTGTCGCCCTCGGCCGCGGCACCGCCCACACCGATGGCCGACAGCGCGATCATGGCGACCACGACGACGATGTCCTGCACGATCAGGAAGCCCAGCGCGATCCGCCCATGCAGCGAATCGATCTCGCGCTTGTCGGACAGGAGCTTCACGATGATGATCGTGGAAGAGAAGGTCAGCGCGATCGCCACGTAGATCGCCGTCAGGGCGCTCAGCCCGAGCGCCAGCGCGATCAGGAAGCCGAAGACGGTCGTGAACAACACCTGCCCGAGCCCGGTGACCAGCGCGACCGGACCCAGGGTGCGCACGAGGTTGAAATCGAGCTTGAGCCCCACGAGGAAGAGCAGCACCGCGATGCCCAGCTCGGCAAGCAGGTCGATCTGTTCGTCTGACTGCGCGATGTCGAGGACCGAGGGCCCGGCGATGATTCCCACGGCAATGAAACTGACGATCAGCGGCTGGCGCAACAAAAGCCCGACAAAGCCAACCCCCGCCGCCAATACCAGCAGGGCCGCGATCTCGTAGAAGATATAGCTCTCTATCGCTGTGCTCACATCCCTCTCGTCAATGCTCTGCGCGATTGCCGGCACGGGCCTTCGCCTGGCCGCCTGACCGCATGGCCGTGGCAAGGACCGGTGACGCCGTCTCGACCTTCGGCCAACCGACAAACCGCATTCTTGGTCCTCTCACCTGGTTGACGCCTCCAAGATAAAGCTGACAAGTTTACTCGGAAAAGCAATACCTATCTTGATCGGACCGTCCGGCATGCCGTTTCGCACCGGTAACCGGGGCGCCCGGCGACGTGCGCCCGGTCGCCCAGCCCCGCGCCCGAAGGGCGGCGCGGGCACAGGGGCGCTTGGGCAGATGCGGGGATTGGCCGGTCGGGTCAGGCGGCGCCCCGGCACCGGCGCGCGCGCCGGGCATCCGGCCCGGGCCGCGGGTCGTTATCGCTACGGGACGGTGATCGACGGCGGTTTGCGATAACGGGCGTCAGGCCTTCATCCGCGCCGCCGCGGGATCGTAGAGCGGCTTGAGCGCGGCCGTCGCGGCGACCCGCCTTCCCATGACGTCGATCTCGTAGGCGGAGTCGAGCAGCGCAGCCGCGCTTTCGCCCTCGCAGGGCACGTATCCCATGCCGACCGCCGCGCCCAGGTGATGGCCGAAATTGCCCGAACTCAGATACCCGACGATCTCGCCGTCCCGGAGGATCGGCTCGTTGTGGTAGAGCAGCGGTTCCGAATCCCGGAGCAGGAACTGCATCATGCGAAGGCGCGGCCCGGTTTCCTTGCGCCGCAACACCGCGTCCCGGCCGATGAAGCGGGGCTTGTCGGTCTTGACCGCGAAGCCCAGCCCCGCGTCGATCACGTGATCCGCGCAGGTGATGTCGTGCCCGAAATGCCGGAAGCCCTTCTCGATCCGGCAGCTGTCCATCGCGTGCAGCCCGCAGAGTTTCAGGCCCAGCTCCTGGCCGGCATCACACAGGGTTTCGAAGACATGCCCGGCCATGTCGGCGGGGACATAAAGCTCCCAGCCCAGCTCGCCCACGTAGCTGACGCGGTGCGCCCGCGCGAGTCCCATGCCGATCTCGATCTCCCGGGCGGTGCCGAAGGGATGGACCTCGTTGCCGAAATCGTTCGGGCTGACCCGCGCCATCACCTCGCGCGAACGCGGCCCCATGACCGCCAGCACGCCCTCGGCGGGCGTCAGGTCGGTGACGACGACGCGGAAATCCCCCCGGTGCCGGTCGAGCCATGTCTGGTCGGCCAGCCGCGACGCGGCGGGGGTGACGACAAGGTAGGCGGTCTCGCTCAGGCGGGTGACGGTGACGTCGGCCTCGATCCCGCCGCGCGCGTTCAGGAACTGGGTGTAGACGATCTTGCCGGGCGCCACGTCCATCTGGCCGCCGCAGACCAGGTTGAGGAAGGCGCAGGCATCGGCGCCCTCGACCCGGATCTTGCCGAAGGACGACATGTCGTAAAGCCCGACGCCTTCGCGGATCGCCCGGTGTTCGGCCGCCGCGTTGGCGAACCAGTTCTGACGCCCCCAGGAATAGCGGTATTCCCGCGCCTGACCCGGTGCGGCAAACCAGTTTGCGCGCTCCCAGCCGGCGACCTCGCCCATGACCGCGCCCTGTTCCAGAAGCTGGGCATGGAAGGGCGTGCGGCGCACGCCGCGCGCGGTCGCCTTCTGGCGGTAGGGGAAATGATCCGCGTAGAGCAGGCCCAGCGTTTCCCTGGAACGCTCGAAGAGATAGTGGCGGTTGCCCTGGAAGGGCTGCATCCGCGCGATGTCGACATCGCCGAGATCGAAAGGCTTTTCACCGTCTTCCATCCACCGCGCCAGCGCCATGCCCGCGCCGCCGGCGGATTGAATGCCGATCGAGTTGAAGCCCGCCGCCACCCAGACATTGTCCGCGCCCGGGCAGAGCCCGAGATGGTAGGCATCGTCCGGCGTGAAGCTTTCGGGGCCGTTGAAGAAGGTGTGAATGCCCGCCTCCGCCAGGACCGGCACGCGGTTCACCGCGCGCTCGAGGATCGGCTCGAAATGGTCGAAATCCTCCGGCAACTGGTCGAACTCGAAGTCTTCGGGAATGCCCTGCATGCCCCACGGCTTGGCCTCGGGCTCGAAGGCGCCGAGCATCAGCTTTCCCGCATCCTCCTTGTAATAGGCGCATTCGTCGGGAACGCGCAGAACCGGCAGCACGCCCAGCCCCTCGATCGCCTCGGTCACGATGTAGAAATGCTCGCAGGCATGCAGCGGCACGTTGACCCCGGCCATGCGCCCCAGGTCACGGGCCCACATGCCGGCCGCGTTCACCACATGCTCGCAGGAGATGACGCCGCGTTCGCCCGACTCTGCCTGCCATTCGACGCCCTCGACCCGCGCGCCCGCGCGGCGGAAGCCCGTCACCCGGGTGCCTTCCCGGATCTCGGCGCCCTTCTGGCGCGCGCCCTTTGCCAGCGCGTAGGCGATGTTGGCCGGGTCGGCCTGCCCGTCGGCCGGCAGGAAGACACCGCCCGTGACCCCCTCGATGTTGAGATGGGGGTAACGGTCCTGCACCTCGGTGGGCGACAGTTCCTCGACGGCGACGCCGAAGGCGCGGGCCATGGCGGCGGTGCGCAGCAGTTCCTCGTGCCGCTCGGCGGTCAGCGCCGCGCTGATCGAGCCGCCCTGGCGGAAGCCGGTGGCGACGCCGGTTTCCTCTTCGAGCGACGCGTAGAGATCGGCCGAATACTTGGCGAGCCGGGTCATGCTCTGCGAGGAGCGCAGCTGCCCGATCAGCCCCGCGGCATGCCAGGTGGTTCCCGAGGTCAGGCGTTTGCGTTCCAGCAGCACGATGTCGCGCCAGCCGATCGCGGCGAGGTGATAGGCCACCGAACAGCCGATCACGCCGCCGCCGACGATCACCACGCGCGCCTGGTCAGGGATCTGGGACACGTCCTGCCTCCTCTCGCTCAATGGTCAGATACACTCGCCACCGTCGATGACCAGTGCCTGGCCGGTCATGAAAGAAGACCGATCGGACGCCAGATAGGCAATCCCCTCGGCGATCTCCGCGACGGTGCCGAAGCGGCCCATCGGGATTTGCGAAGCGATGTATTCCTCGAGCTTGTCCCGCCCCCCCATCTGGATTTCGAACCCGCGATTGAACGGCGTGTCGATGAAACCCGGGCAGAGGGCGTTGAAGCGGATATTCTCGTGCGCGTAGTCGGCCGCCATCTGTCGCGTCATGGCCAGGACGGCATGCTTCGTCGTGGCATAGGCGATCATCTCGCGATCATACTGCACGCCGGAATTGGACGACGTGATGATGATGCTCCCGCGTCCCTGTTTGCGCATATGTGGCACGGTCGCCTTGGCGGCGACGAAATGCGCCCGGACATTGAGCTGCCAGGACGCATCCATGTCGGCGACGTCCACTTGTTCCAGCTTGCCCTCGACCTGGATGCCGGCATGCGAATGCAGGATATCGAGACGGCCCTGTTGCGCGGCGACACCGTCGATGGCCGCGACCAGCGCGGCATCATCCGTCACGTCGAGCGTCACGGCCTCGGCCCGGTGCCCTGCTTCGAGGATTGCGTCGGCGGTCGCCCGCGCGGCATCGCCGTCGCGATCCGTGACGACGACGAACGCGCCCTCCGCGGCCATCTTTCGGGCGCCCGCCGCGCCAATTCCGGATCCTGCGCCCGTGACGAACGCGATCTTGTCCTGAAGATCCATGCATGGCCTCCTACGTTTCATTTCCTGGATTTTTTCCTGTCGCTGCTGCGCAGGATGAGCTGGGCGACGATCAGCAAGACGAGCGACACCACCATCACCATGGTGCCGATGGCATTGATTTCAGGCGTGACGCCCCGGCGGATAGAGGAAAAGATATAGATCGGAAGCGTCGTCTCCGAGCCCGCGACGAAGAACGCGATGATGAAATCGTCGAAGCTGAACGTGAAGGCCAGGAGGAAGCCGGCGAAGATCGCCGGCGCGATCAGCGGCAGCGTGATCCGGCGGAACGTCGCCCAGGGCGGCGCATAAAGATCGGCGGACGCCTCCATCAGCGCCCCCTCGATGCTCGACAGGCGTGCGCGCACGATGACGACGACCAGCGCCATCGTGAACATGGTGTGCGCCGCGATGATCGACCCGCGCCCCATCGAGAATTGCGGCGCGGCCTCGACCCTCGGCCAGATCGCGGCGATCCACGGGTTGATCACGTCAAACACGGTGACCAGCGCGATCAGCGTCGCGATCCCGATGACGATACCGGGGATCATGATCGCGATGTAGATGATGGCGTCGAAGACGGCGCGCACCGGCCCGCGCACGGAATGCAGCCCGACGGCGGCCATCGTGCCGATGATGCTGGCCAGCGTGGCCGAGGTGAAGGCCACGACGAGGCTGTTCTCGAGCGCCTCCATCACGAAGGGATTGTTCAGCGCCCGCCCGTACCATTGCACCGAGAAGCCCTGCAGCTGGCTGGCATGTCGGCCCGCATTGAAGCTGAACAGCGCGATGATCGCGATGGGCGTGTAGAGGAACAGGTAGACGCAGGCGGCGTAGATTCGCATCTCGGGCTGTCCTCACATCAACGACACGTCGGAATCGCGCTGCGTGTTGAGCCGCGCGATCAGCCGCATGTAGAGCGTCACGGTCACCAGCATCACGACGATCAGGGTCATTGCCACCGCCGAGCCGAAGGCCCAGTTCCGCGACTGAAGGAACAGGTCGACGAGCGCGTTGCCGACGAAGAAGACCTTGCCGCCCCCGAGCAGCGCCGGGATCAGGAACTCGCCCATGAGCAGGATGAAAACCAGCATGCATCCCGTGGCGATGCCCGGGATCGAGTTCGGAAGGGTAATCCGGAAGAAGGTGGTCATCGGCCGCGCGCCCAGGTCGGCCGATGCCTCCAGCAGCCGCTTGTCCAGGCGGTCGAGGGCGACGTAGATCGGAAAGACCATCAGCGGCAGGTAGCCGTAGACGATACCGATCAGCACCGCGAAAGGCGTGTAGATCAACCGCACATCGTCGATCCCGATGCTCTCGAGCAGGCGCGGGATCCCCTGCCCGCCGAGGATGTAGATCCAGGCGTAGCTCCGGATCAGGATCGAGGTCCAGAACGGCACGATGACCAGCACGAGAAGGATCAACCTCCATTTCGGATCGGTCCGGACGGCCAGCTGGTAGGCAAGCGGGTAGGCAATCAGCATCGCCGCGGCCGTGCCCAGTGGTGCCAGGATCAAGGTGTTCTTGAATGCCGCGAAACGCGCCGGCAGGTTGGCGTATTGTTCCAGGGTGAACGCCGCCACGTAGCCGCCCGCGTCGCCGCGTTCACCGAAGCTGAACACGAAGACGAAGGAGAGGGGCAGGATCAACATGATGAAAAACCACGCCGCCGCCGGGGCCAGCAAAAGCCAGTTGCGTTCGCGCCGTGTCATCCTGCCCCTCCGTTCTGCGATCAGGCCGACTTGAACCGCGCCATCAGCTCGGCCCGGTTCGGGTCGGTCAGCGTCGCCGCCGCCCCGAATTCAAGCGCGCTGAGCAGCTCCTCGGCCGGATAGAGGATCGGATCGTTGAGGATCTCTTCCGGCAGCAGGTCCTTCGTGCGCTGGTCCGGCGTCGGATAGCCATGGGCGAGTACCTCTCGCGCGTTGACCTCCGGATCGAGCAGGAAGTTGATCAGCGCGTAGGCCGCATCCTTGCGCGGTGCGCTCTTCGGGATGGCGTAGTAATCGCTCCAGAGTTCCCCGCCTTCCTCGCCCAGGACGAAGCGGATCTCGGGCATGTCGACATTCAGCTGCTTGCCGTCGCCCGTCCAGCACATGGTCAGCCAGGCATCGCCCGACCGCATCGCCGGCTGGTAATCCGACGAGATCGCGAAGAGGTGCGGCTTGGCGTCGATCAGCAACTGCTCGGCGTCGGCCAGCTCGGCCTCCGCGACGGAGTTGAAGGAATAGCCGAAATACTTCAGCGCGTTGCCGATGGTTGTCAGCTGGTAGTCATGAACCATGGTGCGGCCCGAGAAATCGTCCCGGGTGCGGTCCCAGAAGGCCTTCCACGAGCTCATCGCGCTGCCGCCCTCGTGGTCGGAATTCACCGCGAAGCCCGTCGTGCCCCAGTTCTTGGGAACCGCGTAGACGGTCCCGTTGACGGTCCCCGCATCGGCGAAACGCGGGTTGAAGGCCGACGGGTCGTAGTTGGGCAGCCTCGACAGGTCGAGCGGCTCGATCAGGTCCTCGTCCACATAGGTCGTGATCGTGTAGTTGGTCGGCACGAAGACGTCCCAGCCGCTGCCCCCCGCCTGGAGCTTGGCCAGCATTTCCTCGTTCGATCCGAAGACGTTGACCTGCGTGTAGGCGCCGGTCGTCTCGGTGAAGATCTCGAAATTCTCGGGATCGTGGTAGTTCGGCCAGGTGGCAAGGATGACCCGGTCGCCGATATCCGTCTGCGCCCGTGCCGCCGTCGGACGCAGGCCCGGGATCGCGGCGCCCATCACGGCACTCGCCGCACCGAGCCCCGTGACACCCAGAAAATGACGCCGGCTCACCGACCCGTTCTGGTAGCGGCGCAGTTCCTCCATGAACTTGCGCTTCGAGATGTAGCCACTGTTGTCTTTCATTGGAACGCTCCCTGTTGTGGTTTGATGTTCACTGCTCCGACAGGAGAATGCGCGCCGCGTCGTCGCGCCACGTGATCCATGCCGTGTCGCCCTTGTTGTACCCCAGGCCCTCTTGCTCCGTCTGACGCGGAGCGAAGACGATGACCTGCCCAAGCGTCTCGCTGGTGACGAGATATTCCGTGTGCTCCCCGAGAAAGATGCGGTTCTGGACCGTGACGGGATGCCCCGCATCCCCGGCCTCGGAGCGGAGGAATATCCGCTCCGGTCGCAGGCTCATGCAGGCCCGGTCGCCGACGTTCAGCCCCGGCCCACAGGACCCGGACAGGACCTGGCCGCCCTCGAGACCGAGCCCGGCCCGCGCGCCATCCTTCGAGGCGATCCGGCCCTCGAAAAAATTGGAGGTGCCGACGAAATCCGCGACGTATCTCGTCGCCGGGTGATCGTACAATTCCTGCGGCGATCCGATCTGGACGATCTCGCCGTTGCGCATGACGCAGATCCGGTCGCTGAGCGACAGCGCCTCTTCCTGGTCATGGGTCACCAGCACGAAGGTAATGCCCAGCGACCGCTGCAGGTCCTGCAGTTCGATCTGCATTTCCTTGCGCAGCTTGCGGTCGAGCGCCGCGAGCGGTTCGTCGAGCAAAAGCAGCCGCGGCCGGTTCACGATCGCCCGCGCAAGCGCCACGCGCTGTTGCTGACCGCCCGACATCTCCCAGATGCGGCGATCCTGGAACCCTTCGAGACGAACGGTCTCAAGGGCCTCGGCCACCCTGGCCTTGATATCCGCACGGGCGGGGCGCGGCCTTTTCTGCTGCAAGCCGTAGGCGATGTTCTGCGCGACCGTCAGGTGGGGAAACAACGCGTAGCTCTGGAACACCATGTTGACCGGGCGCTGGAAAGACGGCTGGTCGTTCACGACGTCGCCGGCGATGCGCACCTCGCCCTCGGTGGGTGTCTCGAAGCCTGCCAGCATGCGCAACGCGGTGGTCTTGCCGCATCCGGACGGGCCGAGAAAGGACAGGAACTCGCCCTGGCCGATCGCCAGGTTGAGATCCCGCGCCGCCATTACGGAACCGAAAGACTTCGACACGGACCGCAGCTCGGCCACGGGGGTGGCGGCTTCCGCCGGCGCCTCATATGCCAATTCTTTTGCGTTTTCCTGAATCATTCCCGAAATCTGCATAGATTGCATTTTCGCTATGAAACGAAAATATTGACGATATAGTAAATATGCTTTTTGTTATACGTTTATCAAATGACTGTTGTTGCGGGGAAAAGCGTGCAAACGGGCTGGATCAAGCAGACTGCCGATATCATCGACTCGCTCGGTGACGAGACATTCCCCGCCGTGCTCGCAGGTGCCCTGCGCGACATCGTGGGTTTCGATTTCTGCGTGGTTTTCGGCTATTCGGGCGATGCCCAACCGCTCGCCCTTTACGAGGATTTCCCCCCGGATCGCCGGAGGATGCATGTCACGGAATATCTCGAGGGTCCCTACATACTCGACCCGTTCTTCCTCGCCAGCCGAGATCCTGCATTGCGCGGCCTCTACCGCCTGTCCGATATCGCGCCCGATCGCTTTTACCAGGGCGAGTACTTCCGGAACTACTACGAGCAGACGGGCCTGGCCGAGGAGATCGGCTACCTGGTCACCGTCCGGGATGACCTGAGGCTGGTCGTGTCGCTGATGCGCAGGGAGAAACGGTTCTCCGCGACCGAGTTCCGGCACCTGGCGGCGGTCACGCCGGTCGTCCAGGCCGCGAGCCGCCGGCACTGGGCGAACGTCAGCCGCGACACCACGCATGACCGGGCCGGCATCGACGACCGGATCCGGACGGCCTTCCGGTCCATCGGCGAGGGCGTCCTCACGCCCCGCGAACGCGAGATCGTCGAATACACCCTGCAGGGCTATTCCGCCGACGCGACCGGGAAGACCCTTGGTATCTCGCCAGGCACCGTGCGCATTCATAGGCGCAACATCTACGCCAAGCTGCGCATCAGCTCGCAGGGCGAACTGTTCTCCGCGTTCATATCGGCGATAATGGCCGGCCACGCATAGTCTTCGCGCGGTTCATCGCGGGGCCGCCCCGGCCACCCGGGGCGCAGCCTCCGCCCGGATCGGTGCGCGGGATTACGCGGAGAGGCTGGAGGAAAGGCGCTCAACGCCTGAGGCGTTGTCCCCCCGAGCTGCGCAAGCTTCGCTCGCGCGACTGGATACGAACGCGGGAAAAAGGGCGCTGAGCTGATGGGGGGATGGCTCCTGCTCATGCCGGCGTTGCGATGCGCCAAGGTGCAGGCGTCCATATCTGCGGCGAGAGGAGCCAGCCCAAGCAAGTTACCCCTCCATCCTTCTGGTCAGAGCACGCGGGTCAGAAACATTGGAACCATCGAAGCGCAGTCTCCAAAAGATGGTCGTGGTCACCCGATCTTCGGGGGAAAAACTTGGACAACCCGGCGGAAGGTTTCAGGTCTGGGCTGACCGAATGATCCGGTCGACTGGAGAACGGACCCTCAAGCCTCCGCGTGTGAATGTCAGCTTCGGTCCGTCCTCGACCCGCAAGCACAGCCCAAGCCTTACCTCCGCTGCAGATCTACAATTATTCCACATTGCCGGCGTATTCACCGGCTGGCTTCTGTGTCCAGGTCACGTTCATTTCGACATTCGCGGCATCAAGCAAATTCATCACCGGGCACCGGAATTCGACGTTCTTGCGAAGTTGATTGAAACGGGCCTCGGTCTCATCCGAGTAGACGATAATTTCAAGTTTCGCGGTCTCGAAGTAAGGCCGAATGCCAGAAACGCCCTTCGGCCCGCGCACATCGATCTGGCTCTCACACGCGAAATCGACGCCCGAATATTCAAAGCTCATGGCCTGCGCCACACCGTTGATGATGACCCCGTCACACCCCACGAGCGCCACCAGAACCGTCTCGAGCGGGCTTGGGGCCGAATTGGTTCCGCCCAGCGATGCAGGTTCGTCGGTATAGACCGGATCGAAATCGCGGACCTGGATCTTGGTGCGCGTCCCGGCTGCGTTCGTCGCTTTCACGTGGCGCACGCCGATCTTCTTGGTTTCAGGGTCGATGCTTGGTTCGATGATGTCGGGGTCGATCATGGTTTTCCTCCCTTGATGTCGTCAGTTCAGCGGCAGCAGCGCACCAACCGGCGCATCGCCTCTGAGCAGTTCAAAAAGCAGCCGGATAAGCAGGAACACTGTCCCGCCATAGATCAGCGCGGTCCAAATTCGCATGCGCGCCCGAACGATGAGCATCCAGCCCAACAGCGCCACCGTCGGCACGCTGAAGCCGATGGCCCAGACCGCCCCGACATAAGCCGCGAGCGTCAAGAGGATCCCGGTTTCACCCGTTCCCGATCCACGATCGTATTCGCGGATCCCACGCCACAGAAGCCAGAGCGCCAACGGCAAGCCCGGGAAGACGGCAAGCGCGGGCATCAGGCGGGACGAAGGATTGAAGGTCGACATTTCCCAGAGCGCGTAGCCGAACGCAGTGCTGGCAACCACGGCGAGCAGGAGCGCTATGCCCTTGTCCGCCGGATCATCGGCTTCGGCCTCCTCGTCGGTGGGGCGCACAGCATCGGCGGGGCTTCTCACCCCCCGCGCCCGGACCCAGCGCCAGCCATGCATGACCAGGGGGATAATGATGACAGATCCAATGATAAGCACGCCAGGCCGCGTCAGCCACGACCAACCGTGGATCTGGTTCGTCAGCCAGAAATACTGCTCCATCGGTCCTGAAAGCACGAAGCCCACGAGCGCCGGTGCGCGCGGCCAGCCGCCATGCTTCATCAGCCAACCAAGCGCCCCGAGCGTGATCAGCATGAAGATGTCACCCATCGTGCTCGTGGACTGGTAGGCGCCGATCACCATTACCAGGACCAGGGGCGCGGCGATGATCGCGAACGGGATCCGGGTCAGCCGGGCAAGGAACGGGGCAAGTCCAAAGCAGACCGCGGCCCCCAGGATCGATGTCAGGGCGACGCTCCAGACGATGAGGAACATCAGATCGGGATTCTGGGTGATCATCCGCGGTCCGGGGTAGTACCCAAAGGAGAACAGCGCGCCGAGAAAGATCGCAGCCGCAGGTCCCCCGGGGACAGAGAAAAGCAAGGTTGGCACGAGATCGGAGATCACGGTTGCATTGTTTGCCCCCTCCGATGCGGCAACCCCGCGGATCTCACCCTTTCCGAAACGCGAGCGATCCGGCGTTGATCTGATTGCGTGACCGTAAGCGACCCAGGTCGATGCCGAAGCTCCAACGGCGGGGACAAAGCCACCGAAAACGCCGATCACCGACGATCGCAGCACAAGGAACTTGTTCGCCCAGAAGTCGCGAAACCCTTCTCCCCATCGCGCCACCTCCATGCGCTTGTGCGAGATGCCGCCACCGGCGGCCAGCATGCCGATGACCTCGGCCACCCCAAAGAGCCCGAGGGCAACGATGGTCAGTGAAAACCCGTCCAGGAGGTAGACCTGCCCGAAAGTGAACCGAAAATCGGCGGCCGCCTGGGCAGGTCCCACGACCCCGAGCAACATCCCGAGGCAGGCAGCCGCCAACCCCTTTGCCAGGTCTTTGCCAATCATCGAAGAGGCGAAAAAGAGCCCGACCAACGCGAACATGAAAAGTTCCGGCGTGGAAAGCAAAAGGACAATCGGGCCAGCGACGGGGATTGCCACGAACAGGATCGCCGCCCCGACCAAACCGCCCACCATCGAGGCAAGGAAACCCACCCCGAGCGCACGCGCCGCCTGACCTTTCTTGGCCAGCGCATGACCTTCGATCGCCGTGGGCGCGGAGGCAGGCGACCCCGGCGCACCAAGTAGAACCGAGGTGATCGTGTCAGACGTGTAGACGACCGAAATGGCCCCCAGCAGCATCGCCAGGCCGGAGTAGTCATCCATGTAGTAGACAAAAGGCAGCAGAATCGAAACGGCCGCCACACCCCCCAGCCCAGGCAACATACCGAAAACCATGCCGACCATCATTCCTGCAAGCAGTGCAGCGAGGCGCATCGGATCGAAAAGCGAGTCGAGGGCGGCGAGCGCGTTTTCCAACATGGGCAGGCTCCGTGGGACAAAGGCGGCGCGGGCCATGGGCAGCCCGCGCCTTCCAAAAACCGGTCGGCATGCCAGGGAGCGTGGCGCGCCGACCGGTGGGGGTCGAGATCAGAAATTGACCCCGTATTTTTCGCTCAGGAGATTGCGGAGATAGTCCTTCACCTCTTGGCTGGGCGACAGGGCTGCCTTGATGGCCTCCTCGGTGTCGGGACCGGCATTCAACCGCGCGCCATTCGTGACTTCCTGGCTTTCAGCGATGAATTCCGGGTCGGTGTTGATGGCTTCCACGGTCTCGGCGAAAATTTCGAGAACCTCCTCCGGTGTGTCAGGATGCATGTAGCCGGTCAGGCCGTATGCATAGGTGACCGAGGCTACGCCCTGGAATGCGTCCCACTCGATGCCGGAGGGTTCTTCGCCATTCATCTCGGTATAAACTTCCCAGACCGAGGGAAGTTCGGGCGCAATCGGATCACGGCCTTTCAGCACGCCGTCCTCGATGCTGCCACCTGTCCAAAGTGGCACTGCCCGGCCTTCTTCGACCGAGGGCACGACCTGGGTCAGGTAAACGGGCGTGAACTGGTAGTCGAGATTGACCTCACCCTGCTCGAAGGCAAGGCGCACCGGACCGCGCCCGTTGAACCCGAGGACCGTTTTCACATCGAGATCGAGAACCTCGAATGACAGCAGGCCCGGCAAGTCCGACGCCGCGGCCGCAATTCCGCCGTAGATCAGCGGCACGCTTGCATCCTTGATCTCGGAGGCCTCGGTCACGCCGGTCTCCGGTGAGGTATAGGCAACGGCACTGAACGGGTGACTGTAGGCCACACGGTAATCGGCGAGGCGATACTCGACGCCCTCCTGGCCGAGCACGAACGGGTTCGCGGTCGACGAGGTCGTGAACAGGATCGTCGTGCCATCGGATTTCGCGTTCTGTTCAAACCAGTTCGCACCGAGGATCGATCCCCCGCCCGGGCGGTCGATCACGTTGATTTCAGGATTACCCGGCAGGTGCTTCTCGAAATATGGCTCGAGGAACTTGGCGGAGACGAAAGTTGCTCCCCCTGGGCCGAAGGGCACGATCACGTCGATCGTCTTGCCCGCGAAATACCCATCCTGCGCCGAGGCCGTGCCGGCCGCCGTCAGGACCGCGGCGGCTGCCGCTGTCGTCATCAGTTTACGAAACATTTCTTTCGTCCTCCCTATTTTGGTTTTTTTCGGGTGGTTCGCCTTTTCAAAGCATGGTCCACCCGGAAACTCAGCCGATTTCGTTTTCCAGGACCCCAAGCCCCGTGATTTCGACACGCATCCGGTCTCCCGGCACCAGGTATTTCGGCGGTGTGAACCCGATCCCCACGCCAACTGGCGTGCCCGTCGCAATGATGTCACCCGGCAACAGCGTCATCGTCCGCGACATGGTTTCGATCAGGGTCGGAATATCGAAGATCAAGTCTGCCACCCGCGCATCTTGGCGGAGCTCACCATTGATTTCCGTTGTCAGTTGCAGCGCGCCGACATCCGCCACCTCGTCCGCGGTGGCAATCCAGGGGCCCATTGGACAGAACGTATCCACGCCTTTGCCGATCACCCATTGATTATGGATTTTCTGCAGCTCCCGCGACGTCACATCATTGACGATCACGTAGCCAAACACGTGATCCATGGCCCGGTCCTTGGGCGTCTGGAAGGCACGCTTGCCAATCACGACGCCGAGTTCGCCCTCGTAATCAACCGTATTCGTGTGGTCGAGTGAGCCTTTCACCACGTCGCCTGGCCCGCAGACGCTGGTTGTAGCCTTGGTGAAAACGACGGGATGGGACGGCACCTGTTCCTTGGCGCTGGAGTCGAAGCCGCTCGAATGAAACTCGGCGGCATGGGCATAGTAGTTCTTTCCAACGCAGAAGATGTCGCGTCTCGGCTCAGGGATCGGGGCAATGAGCCGCACAGCCGCGCGCGGAACGCGTCGCCCATCGCCGGAAGCCCAGGCCGCTTTCGCAGCTTCATCACCCTCGACCAGGCTCAGCACGGCGCGGTCCGCGCCGGAACCCTCGGCGCAAACGACGATTTGCTCGCCATCGATATAGCCAGCCGCGATGCGACCGTCTTCTTCAAAGGAAACAAGCTTCATATTCTCGACACTTTGTTTTTTTATCGATAATATAGGCAAGCATACAAAATTGAGTCTGTCAAACCCGTTGCCAAACCGCCGGTGGGTATGCTCAGAGACGGAGCAGCCAAAGGAGAGCCCCGCTTGAACGAGGCAAGCATGCAGAAAGCTCAGGGGAGTGCCCCCGGAATCGCCCCAGAGCAAGGCGAAACGCTGGCGCAAGCTGCCTATCGCACATTGCGAGTCGACATTATTTGCGGCCGTCGTCCGCCGGGCGAGCGCCTGCGCATCGAGCGGCTCAAGACCATCTATGGAATTGGCCCGACGCCGCTCCGCGAGGCGCTGCAGAAATTGTCGATGGACGGGCTGGTTCTTGTCGAAGGCAATCGCGGTTTCACGGTCGCGCCGCTCGACCCTGACGAATTTCTCGACCTGAACACGGCTCGCACCGCCGTGGAAAAAGAAGCGCTTCGCCTCTCCATCGCTCGTGGCGATGACGACTGGGAAGCCCGCGTCGTGGCGGCGAGCTACCTGATGGCCAAGGAAGACGCGGCCCTGGATGGCGCAAGCTACGTCCCGGACAGCTGGGAGAAAGCCAACTCCGCCTTCCACAGCACGCTGGTTTCGGCATGCGGATCATCCTGGCTGTTGCGGACCAGGGCCGGCCTCCATGATCTTTGTGAGCGCTACCGACGCGCTGCCGTATACCAGAAGCTCGGCAAGCGCGACCTCGGCGCTGAGCACAGCGAGATCGAAAAGGCGGTGCTGGACCGCGACGCGGAGCGCGCCTGTGCCCTGACCGAGAAACACTTCGCCCTCACGGCCGAGACACTGGTGACCGCTACGGCGGAGCTTGGCGCCAAATGACACCTGACATCTGGTTGTTTCTCGGCGCGGGTCTGGTTGGCGGGCTCGTGAACGCCGCCGCGGGTGGTGCCAAGCTCTTCGTTTTTCCCCTCCTCCTCGCGACCGGGCTGCCCCCGATCGCTGCCAACGCCACCGGAACCGTCGCCGTCTGGCCCGCGCAACTCCCGGCCGCATGGGTCTATCGCAGGGAACTCGTGGCGCATGGCCGAAGACTGGTCCGACAGATGCTCCCTGCGCTGGCAGGGGCCCTGATTGGCGCACTCCTCCTGATCGGCTCACCCGAGGGCACCTTCCTCGCGATTATCCCGGTGCTTCTCCTCCTTGCAGTCACTGCCATTCTTCTCGGCCCCAAGCTGGCGGACCTGATGCGCCGCACGTTCCCGGGCAAGAGGCTCGAGACAGCCGCGGGGGTCTTGCTCTTCTTCTGCGGCCTTTACGGTGGCTACTTCGGTGCAGGCCTGGGGTTCATGCTGTTGGCGGTTCTCTCCGCGGCAGGCGACGACACGCTGGGGCGCGCAAACGCCGCGAAGAACCTGTTCGCTTTCGGCCTGAACACAGTCGCGGTGGTTCCGCTTGCCCTATCTGGCCTTGTCGACTGGATCGCGGCGGCGGGGGTCGTGGCGGGCGGCCTCGCCGGAGGCTATCTTGGCGCCCATATTACCCGCCACCTGCCGGAACGCCTGATGCGAGTTGGGGTCGCCGGACTTGGCCTCGTTCTCACGCTTTCTTTCCTATTCCGTTGAGGAGAAGACCTATGCGGATATGCACGTTCTTGGAAAACGGTCGCCATCGCCTGGGCCTTGTTGATGGCGACACGCTACTCGACGCGCTGGCGGCCGGAGGTTCTACCGAGATCTTTGCGGATACGGTTGCCTTCATCACCGCGGGCGACGACGGCATCGCGGCCGCGAAGCAGCTTCTCGCTGACGGAGAGGATGCTGCCCGCCGGCCTTTCGCCGAATGCAAGCTTGGTGCGCCGGTTCTTCCCTCGACCGTTCTTTGCTCGGGCTCGAATTATCGTAGTCACAACGCCGAAAAGGCGAACACACCCCTCAGCGGCAAGGAACCGGAATTCTTCATCAAGACTGCGGACTGCGTGATTGGCCCCGAGGAGCCGATAATCCATGACCCCGCGCTCAGCCAGAAGCTCGATTGCGAAACGGAACTGGCGGTGGTGATCGGCAAACCGGGCCGTCACATTCCCGTCGACCGGGCGATGGAGCATGTCTTCGGGTATACCGTGGCGAACGATGTCACGGCGCGTGACAGACAGGTTCGCCGCTCGCCTGAAGGCCTGACCTGGTACGAGCTTGGTCGTGGTAAGGCCTTTGATTCAAGCTTGCCTCTTGGGCCCGTGATCGTCACGGCAGAAGAAATCCCGGACCCGCAGGCCCTGAACCTCTCGACCCGGATTAACGGCGAGCTTCGTCAAAGCGCCTCAACCGCCGACATGATTTGGAACTGCGCCGAGCTCATACATTTCTTCTCGATCAACTTCACGCTGCGCCCCGGCATGTTGATCTTGACCGGCACCCCAGCGGGCACAGCATGGTCAGTAGATGCCGATCTTGGTGGCACGTGGAAGCCCGAGGGCGCGCTGGTTCCGGCAACGCGCTATTGTCTGCCTGGTGATATCGTGGAGAGCACGATCGATCAGATCGGCACCTTGAAAAATCCCGTTTCAGCGGCTCGGAATCGGTGAGAAGCCCCCTGCCCGCCTCAGGCAGGATTTCTCTGACTGGGCCAAGCAGGCCGAGCATACGCGAGCCTCAACGATGCGATCCTCGCCGGAAGCGTCACCGATAAAGCTGCGATACCGCTCTGGGTCATGGCCGTGGGGGCCATCGGAATTTCGCTCGGGCTTGCTCTTTACGGCCCCAAGCTGATCCGCACGGTCGGCAGCGAGATCACCGAGCTCGACAAGATGCGCACCTATTGCATCGCGATGGCTGCCGCGATCACGGTGATTATTGCCTCGCAACTCGGCCTGCCGGTCAGCTCGACGCATATCGCCGTCGGTGGCGTGTTCGGCGTCGGTTTCCTGCGCGAGTACATCAAGGCGATGCCACGGCGCAGATCATTACCCGGCTCCACGGCGAGGTGGTGACGGCCATGTCCGGCGCCATCGCCGCCCTCGAGACCCGTGACCGCAAGCGTGCCGCCGAGGTCCGTGCAATGAAATCAAGGGTCGCCAGGATCCTAAGGGAAATCGCCGCGCATCAGGTGGCCCGCCTGCAGACCTCTGAACCGCAGAGGCTGCCGGCCTACACCCGCGAAATCGAGCTGACCGAGGCGCTCGACGATATCTTCAGAACGATCCGTCGCATCGCGCGAACCGAAAAGACCATCCTTCAACGACGCAATGCCATGCGGGATGTTTAGCCGTGGTATGAACCTTTGAGCATACCCCACACTCTGGCACCCCATCTCACTCGGGCAGACGTGCAGGGTTACTTGCGAGAGGTCCGGGCAAATCGAAATGCTTCTCGGCCTCTTCGAGAACGGCCGCGTCAAGATTTGGCGGCGCGAGGTCAACACTGGCCGACAGCCGCTCGACGATCTCATGCATCGCGGCAATCCGCGCGTATTTCTTGTTGTTGGCCGGCAGGACACACCAAGGCGCGTGTGCGGTGGAGGTGCG